>JAKDSA010000020.1 GCA_030457025.1 Brevibacterium sp.
TTCCGCAAACCACCTCGTGCCGCTTTTGGGATCTGTCCCACGGTCAGGGACTGCCACCCCCCCGGGCCCCCCCCCACGGGGGTGTTGGACTACGACTCGTTCAGCCAGTCAGTCACCGCTTCGCCGAGGCGGTCGTGCCCGAGCCTGGGACCCAGCCCTTCACTTCAGCCGTGCACCGCTGTCGAGCATCGCAGCCGAGGTCCCCGTGCTCAGCTCAGCCCAGACGGGCCGCGATCGCGTCGCCCACCTCGGCGGTGGATCGCTTGGTTCCGTCACGATCAGCCAAGTCGGCCTCAACAGCGGTCTCGATCGACTTCGCCGCAATGTCGAGCCCCAGATGCGAGGCCATGAGCGCACCGGAGAGGATCGAGGCGGTGGGATCGGCGATCTGCTGACCGGCGATGTCCGGCGCCGAACCGTGGATCGGCTCGAACAGGCTCGGTGCCGTTCCTTCGACATTGAGGTTGCCCGAGGCGGCCAGTCCGATGCCCCCGGTCACGGCTGCGGCGAGGTCGGTGAGGATGTCGCCGAACAGATTGTCGGTGACGATCACGTCGTAGCGCGAGGGGTCGGTGACCATGAAGATCGTGCATGCATCGGTGTGCTCGTAGTTGAATGTCACCTCCGGATACTCGGCGCCGACCTTCTCGACGACTCGTCGCCACAAGTGGCCCGCGTGGACCATGACATTGTGTTTGTGGACGTAGGTGAGCTTCTTGTTCCTTGCCTGTGCGCGTTCGAACGCGTCACGAACGGCCCGTTCGACGCCATACCAGGTGTTGACCGAGACCTCGGTCGCGACCTCATAGGGCGTATCGGTGCGGACGGACCCGCCCATTCCGGTGTAAGCGCCTTCGGTGCCCTCACGGACGACGACGAAGTCGATCTCATCGGGCTTCGCCAGCGGACTGGTGACTCCGGCGAAGAGCTTCGAGGGGCGCAGGTTGACCGCGTGGCTCAGGCCGAAGCGCATTTTGAGGATCACACCGCGCTCGAGCACACCCGATGGCACGCTCGGGTCACCGCAGGCACCGAAGAAGATGGCATGGTGCGAGCGCAGCGATTCCAGCTCGTCGTCCGTGAGCGTCTCACCGGTATCGTGCCAGCGCTTGGCGCCGACGTCGTAGTCGGTGAGCTCGAGTTCCGCAGGCTCACCGGACACCTCGATGGCGCGCTTGAGAACCTTGAGACCTTCGGGGACGACCTCGTTGCCGATGCCGTCACCCGGCATGACTGCAATTGAAAACTTCATACTCACAGATTAGAACTCATCTCACCATGCAACTAGAGCGTCCTACTATTCGGACGACCAGAGGGAGGTCCAGGCACCGGAAGCCGCTGTGCACAACTTCACGACTCAAACTTCGTCTCGGGCTACAAATTCGGGGCGCGAAGGGTGAAAATGGGAACACCACCCCAGAACCCCAGAGAAAGTCGATCATTGACAGATACGATCCGCAATCGCCGTGCCGCTGCCCTTCCCGCCAAGCTCTCGCGTTCTTGGCTGCTGGTCAATGCGGCCCAAGAGGGAATCTTCACCGAAGCGCAGATCTCCGAAGCGGATTCCGTCATCTTCGACCTCGAGGCCTCCGTCTCCGACGACAAGAAGCTCGACGCACGTGACAATGTCGTGCGCGCCCTCGAAGGCGGCATGTCCGCATGGGTTCGCATCAACAAGATGGATTCGGAATTCTGGGACGACGACCTCGCTGCCATCGCCATGCTCCCCGGACTTCGCGGCGTGATGCTGCCGGAGACCGAACGCCCCGAACAGGTCTCCTACACTGCGATGCGTGCGAAGGCTGGGCTTCCGGTCATCGCACTGCTCGAATCCGCGATGGGAGTGGAGAACGCGACCAAGATCGCCGAGGCGCCCGGCACCTTCCGTCTCGCCTTCGGAACCAACGACTTCCGCAAGGACACCGGCTTCTCCGGCGATCCGATGGCGCTGGCCTACGCCCGATCGCGTCTGACCATCGCCTCGCGCATGGGCGGACTGCCCGGCGCCATCGACGGGCCCTCCGCGGCAGCCGCCAGCGATGAGCAGGTCAGCAAGGACGCCGAGGTGACCCACATGATGGGCATGACCGGCAAGCTCGTGCTCAACGTCAATCAGGTCGTCACACTCAACGAATCGATGAGCCCGAGCGAGGACGAACGCGACTGGGCACGTCAGCTGCTCGAAGAAGCAGAAGGCGGCTCCGAGATCACGGACGGCTCATACCTCCCTCGCCTGGCGCGTGCGAAGAAGATTGCTTCCCTGGCATCGACCTACGGCCTCTGGAACGCCTGAGTCTTCGGAACGCCTGAGTCTTCGGAACGCCTGCGTCTTCGGAACGCCTGCGTCTTCGCGAATGTCGGTCCGTCAACCAGCGTGGTCCCTCTGGGCGACCCTGCCGACGATCTTCTTCGTCGGCGCCTTCGGCCTGTGGATGAGAGCCAATGCCTCCGGGCCCAACGACGGTTGACCAGACCTGGCTGAATTTCGTCGGGCTTGAGCCCGACTCCGCCGGGTACTGGATCGCGGTCATCCTCGCCGAGGTGGGCGGGGGTGCGGGGGTCGTCATCTGCACAGGAGTGTTGGCCGCGGTCTTCGTGTTCCTGCGACGGCTGCGTGCCGCCGGCGTCCTCGTCACGACCATGCTCACGGGAATCGCTCTGTCCCAGCTGCTCAAGGCCGTGGTCATCCGGCTCCGACCCAGCGAGCAGCTCTACGACTCTCTGGGCTATTCGTATCCCTCGGGCCATTCGATGGCCGCCGCGGCACTGGCCTCGGCGCTCGCATTCATCGCCTCCCGGGCGCACGTGCTCAAGCTGGCAGAGGCTGCCCCCCACCTCCACCGAAGCAGTTCCGACCGAGATCACTCCCCTGCTCAGACCTGTCCAGATGCGGTTCCACTGGTCGATGATCCTGGCGTTCGCGTGGATCGTGCTGATGATGTGGTCACGCACCGCATTGCAGGTGCACTGGCTCTCCGACACGATCGCCGGAGCCCTCATCGGCATCTCGGCCGCCGTCCTCGCTGACGAGCTGTGGACCTGGGTGACGATGAGGACCCGTTCACCTCATCGTCGGAGGTGAACGGGTCCCGTTCGATCTGCTGTTGCTGGTGGAGGTCAGTCTTCGCTCAGTGAGACTCCGCTGAATGCGGACGCGTTGACGGCTCCGGCCACGGCCTTGACGACTTCCTCGGAGACTGCCGAGTCGACAGCCAGCACCGAGAGCGCATCGTTGTCGGTCGCCGAGGGCGAGACCTGCATGCCGGCGATGTTGATCTCGTTCGCGCCCAGAGCTTGGCCCAGCTGCCCGATGATGCCCGGACGATCCTCATAGCGGAAGATGAGCAGGTTGTCGGTGAGTTCGATCTCGAGGTCGAATCCGTTGACCTCGGTGAGCTTCTGCACGAGCTTCGGTCCGGTCACGGTGCCCGAGACCGAGATCCGCTGCCCTTCGCTCGTCGTCGCGGTCAGCCGTGTGACATTGCGGAACGATTCACAGTACGGGTCGGTTTCGAGTTCGACGCCGATCCCGCGCTCCTCTGCCAGCAGCGGTGCGTTGACGTAGGAGACCTGGTCGGACACGACGTCCTTGAACAGGCCCTTGAGTGCGGAGAGCTTGAGGACGGATACGTCCTTGTCCGCGATCTCGCCGTTGACCTCGACCTTGAAGTGGGTGACCGAGGAGTTCGCCAGCGAGTTGACGACCCGCCCCAGTCGTTCGGCCAGGGGAATGCCCGGGCGCACGTCCTCGTGGATCGCTCCACCGGCGACGTTGACCGCGTCGGGGACGAGGTCCCCGGCCAGTGCCTTGCGCACGGACTTGGCGACGGCTACGCCGGCCTTCTCCTGTGCCTCGGCGGTCGAGGCGCCGAGGTGGGGCGTGACGTTGACGGCATCGAGGTCCATCAGCGCCGAGTGCTCCGGGGGTTCGGTGCTCCACACATCGATGCCGGCACCGCCGACCTCACCGGCTGCGACTGCCTCGGCCAGCGCCTCCTCGTCGATGATGCCGCCGCGGGCGACGTTGATGAACCGTGCGCCCGGCTTGGCCGCCTTGAATTCCTCGGTGCTGATCATGCCGACCGTCTCGGGCGTCTTGGGCATGTGGACGGTGACGAAATCGCTGATGGCCAGCAGTCCCGGCAGGTCGACGACCTCGACGCCCATCTGCGCGGCGCGCGCCTGCGTGATGTAGGGGTCGTAGCCGACCAGGCGCATGCCGAATGCCTTCGCGCGCTCGGCCACAAGTCCGCCGATGCGGCCGAGTCCGACGATGCCGAGAGTCTTTTCGTAGAGCTCCACGCCCGTGTACTTCGAGCGCTTCCACTCCCCCGCCTTGAGCGAGGTGTTGCCGGCACCGAAGTAGCGTGCGGAGCCGAGGATGTGAGCCATGGTGAGTTCGGCCGCGGAGATGATGTTCGAGGTCGGAGCATTGACGACCATGACACCCGCCGAGGTGGCTGCTGGGACGTCGACATTGTCGAGTCCGACGCCGGCGCGGGCGATGACCTGGAGTTTCTTCGCGGCAGCAATCGCCTCGGCGTCGACCTGAGTGGCGGAACGGACAAGTATCGCGTCGGCATCGCCGATGTCATTGAGGAGCTGAGACCGGTCAGCACCTTCGGTGTGACGGATCTCGAAATCCCCTCCGAGGGCGTCGATGGTGGCCGGTGACAGATTTTCGGCGATGAGCACGATGGGCTTGGGCACTGAGTTCCTCCTGTTGCGTCCGGGACGCGTCCATCTTATGAGACTTTGTGAATGCATTCACAAAGTCTCAAATTATGGGAAGTGAGTCTCGCCTCACCTCAGGTGTGGGTCTCAGAACCCGTTCGGCGAGTACGGCATCCGTCCCAGGTTGAACATCGAGCTGGCGCGCACGGCGGCGCCTGGCACGTTTTCGTCGATGCGTCCGGCTCGGGCGAGGATCACCGGGTCGGCGCCGCCGAAGTAGAGAGAGCCGAGCTCCGCGATGCCCAGGCTCAGATCGGCGGGGGTCGAGTCCGAGGCGGTTTCGACGACGGCGTTCTCTCCGTCGGAGGTGATCGTGTAGCGACCACCGGCCAGATCAAGGGAGTCATCGATCTCAAGGACCAGCGTCCCCGGCACGTACCAGGGCCTGGCCTCGAGCGCCGTCTTGACGTCGAGGATGCGGATCCAGATGTTGTCTTCCGTGGACACGGTTCTGACCCGGCGGGAATCGGTGAGCAGCCAGGGCAGCGGTGAGTCTTCGGCGGACTCCCCGAAGGTCACCCGTGTCGAGAGGTCGATCGCGGCCAGGAACGACCACAGTGAGGCATAGGCCGCGTCGGTGACGGCGACGAAGTCGACGATTTCGATCGTCGGCGGGGTTTTCGACCAGCCGGCGAACTTGTAGGACACGTACCCGTCGGCTTCGCCCTGTTCGTTGAAGTGCAGGGCGGCACGCACTCCCCGGTCGGGCTCGGCGGTGTCGGTGTTGAGCTCGCCGGTGGCCCGCTCGATGTAGGTCTGCTGGCGTTCCATCGCACCCGGCGAGGTGCGCATGAATTCGCCGTAGATCTTCGGTGCCAGTTCGCGCAGTTCGCTGGGCAGGCACATCTCGACTCGGCGGTCGGGTTCGTGCACCATCTTGAACCCGGGCGAGGTGTCGACCTCGATCGTGTGCGCCCAGGTGGCGACCCCGAATCCGAAGCGGGAGTAGATCCCACCTTCGGTCGCTGTCAGTGCGGCGAATGGGTATCCGTCGGCCTTCGCCTCGGCGAGGTCCGTCGTCATCAGCGACCGCAGCAGGCCGCGTCGGCGATGCGTCGGGCGAACCGTCACCCAGGTGATCAGGTGCCCCGGGACCAGACGTCCGCCGCCCACATTGACCAGCTTCTCGAACCACGCGAAGGTCGCCACGGGGATGCTGGCGTCGAGTGCGTGCTCGTACTCCTGGTCGGCGTAGACGGCGGTGAGGTTCCGACCGTCGGCGATGGCTCGCTGGACACGGTTCTTCAGCGCCTCATCGGTGGATCTCGGGTCGTGGAATCCCACACTCGTCGACGCGAAGTAGCCCTGCGTGCGTTCGTCGGGGGCTCCGGTCGACTCGTCGAAGGCTGGCTTGAAGTTCTCGAATCTGTAGTTCGTCACGTTTCCAACAGTAATTCACCTCACGCCTCATGCACCCTGCCGACGCAGGAAAAGGCCGAATCGTCGTATTGAACCGAGCCACGGAGACGAACGACCACTGTGCCCAACAGTGAGTCATTGGCCCGAGCACTGAGTCAGCCTCCGACGCCGCGCTCCCCGACGCAGATGGACTGCAACGACCTTCATCGTTGAGCAGATTCGCAATCTCGACTTTGTGATCCTGCTCTCATCTGTGCGTCTGAATCGCCGTATCCGCGCAGGACATCCTGCTGCTGAGGCTCGAAGTTGCGTCCAATGACTTTGATGGTTTTGCTCAGGACGAATTCAGGAGTGATAATTGTTGAGCAGTTCAGCGCCCCTGGCTGCGACCACTCTCCGCCGGATGACCCGAACAGAATCGAAGGATGGCGATGACAGCAGCCTCACAAGGACCTGCCGAGCGAGTTCCAGCGCAGCGCACTCGCCGAGACAGCGTCTGGGTCCGTCTCCTGCGTTCGCGCGCATCCGTGACCGGGCTCGTCCTGGTGCTCGTCTTCATTCTTCTCGCGCTCCTGGCCCCGGTCTTCTCAGCGCTGACCGGCAACAGCCCGCTCTCCTACAATTCTGACCTCCTCGGACCCGACACCGCACCGGCAGGGCCATTCGGTGGGATCAGCACCCAGCACTGGTTCGGCGTCGAGCCTCGCACTGGTCGTGATCTGTTCGCGATCGTCTCTTATGGTGCCCAGGTGTCCCTGCTCATCGGCCTGGCCGCCACGCTCGTCTCGATCGTCGTCGGGGTGATCGTCGGCCTCGTCGCCGGGTTCTATGGCGGCTTCGCCGATCGCCTGCTCTCGCGTCTGACCGACGTGATCTTCGGCTTCCCCTTCCTCATCTTCGCAATCGCGCTGTCCGCGACCGTCCCCGCGAGTGTCCCCCGCACCCTGCTCCTCATCCTCGTCATCGGCTTCTTCGGGTGGCCCTCGATCGCCCGCGTCGTGCGCAGCGAGACTCTCTCACTCAAGGAGCGCGGGTTCGTCCGTGCCGCAGCTGCCCAGGGAACCGGAAGCGCCCGCATCATCATCCGTGAGATCTTCCCGAACATTCTGGCCACGATCATTGTCTTCACGACCGTGTCGATCCCAGGCAAGATCGGTGCCGAGGCGGCGTTGTCCTTCCTCGGGGTCGGCGTCAATCCGCCCACTCCGTCGTGGGGTCGCTCGATCTCCGACGCGATCTCCTGGGTCCAGGTCGATCCCATGTACCTGATCTTCCCCGGCATGGCGCTGTTCCTCGTGACATTGGGCTTCAACATGTTCGGTGATGGTCTCCGCGATGCGCTCGACCCAGCTGAGGCGCGCAGCGAGAGTGCGGCACCGATCGAACCCGTGAGCACAGGAGGACAACCGTGAGCCGCGCCAAATTCGTCATCTATCGTCTGCTCGGGGCACTCATCGTGCTCCTCATCGTCGCGGCCGCGTGCTTCGCGATCTTCTACCTCATGCCCAGCAATCCCGCGCAGTATTCGTGCGGGAAGCCATGTTCGCCGGACCGCCTCGCCGAAGTCGAACGCTATCTGGGTGTCGATCAGGCGTGGTGGAAGCAGCTCTTCGACTTCCTCCGCGGAATCGTCGTCGGTCGTGACTTCGGCGCGGGTGCCGCTGCCATCCACTGCGATGCCCCCTGCTTCGGCTATTCGTTCCGTCTGCGCGACTCGGTCACGTCGCTCATCCTCAGCCGACTGCCGATCACCGTCTCACTGACTCTGGGCGCGGCAGTCCTGTGGGCCATCGGCGGGATCGCCGCCGGCCTCATCGCCGCTCTCAAGCGCGGAACTGCCACCGACAACGTGGTCATGGGAGCCGCCATCACCGGCATCTCAGCGCCCACCTACCTGCTGGGCCTGCTCGGCATCCTGCTCTTCGGCTTCACTCTCAACGTCCTGCCCATCGGCGGGTATGTGCCGCTGACCGAGAACCCTGCGATGTGGGCCTTCCACCTGATCCTTCCCTGGATCGTCCTGGCCATCGCCAATGCAGCGATCTATGCACGGCTGACTCGCGGCCAGATGCTCGAGGTGATGAGCCAGGACTACATCCGCACGGCCCGGGCCAAGGGGCTGAGCGAACCGGTCGTCATCGGCAAGCACGGGCTGCGCAATCTGGTGCTGCCCCTGACGACGCTCTTCGCGATCGACATCGGCGGGCTCCTGGGCGGGGCAGTGATCACGGAGAAGGTCTTCGGCCTCGGCGGCGTCGGCACACTGCTGCTCGAAGCCGTGTCGAACCTCGACATCCAGGTCATCGTCGGCGTCACTCTCTTCGCCGCGGCGATCGTGGTCATCGCGAATCTGCTGGCCGATCTCAGCTATTCGATCCTCGACCCACGAATCGGGGCCCGCCACTGACCCCCGCATCCACACGCACGGCGGGTACACGCGCCGACCGACGCAGCCACACCATCACCGGACCATGACGACACACACGGACGCAGCGAACCTTCGGGCCCACCATCACCACCCCGATTGGGACGCTTGAGAAAGGCACACCATGAGAAAATCAGCACTGATCGCATCAGCACTGGCCTTGGGACTCATCCTCACCGGCTGCAACGCCAACCCAGAGCTCAACAAGGACGGCAACAAGAGTACGAACACTCTGGGCGAGACGCACACGGGCGGGACCCTCAACATCTTCGCCGAGGACTCCGACATCGATTTCGATCCCGGCAAGAGCCAGGGCCTGGCGATCACATCGTTGGCCTACGTCCATCGTCGTCTGACCACGTGGGACATCAGGCCCGGCCAGGAGGGCACGGTCGTTCCCGACCTCGCCACCGACACCGGACAGATCAGCGATGACGGCAAGACTTGGACCTTCACCCTCAAGGACGGCCTCAAGTACGAGGACGGCTCCGCGATCACCTCGGCGGACATCAAATACGGCATCGAACGGTCCTTCTCCACCGAACTCTCCGGTGGCCTGAGCTACCACAAGACGCTGCTCAAGGGCGGCGCTGACTATCAGGGCCCGTTCAAGGGCGAGGAACTGAAATCCGTCGAGACTCCCGATGACAAGACCATTGTCTTCCACCTCAAGTCAGCCTTCGGCGACTTCCCGTGGATCGCCTCCATGCCGGCCTTCTCCCCCGTCCCCGAGGACAAAGACGATCCGGGCAAGTACGGCCTCGACCCGATCTCGTCAGGCCCCTACCAGGTCGAATCGAACAAATCCGGCTCCGAAGCCGTGCTGACGCGCAACAAGTACTGGGACGAGAAGACCGACCCCGTGCGCACCGCAGGCCCCGATGAGGTCGTGTTCAAACTCGGCCAGGATGCCTCGGTGACCGCTCAGGCTCTCATCTCCGATTCCGGAGATGCGAAGAACGGCTTCTCCGCCAGCTTCGTCCCGGCCGCGCAGCTGGCTCAGGTGCAGAGCGACCCGAGCGCGAAGTCCCGTCTCGTCACCTCAGGCCCGGGCGCCCTGTCCTACCTCGCGATGAACAACGAGCGCAAGGGACTCGACGACGTCAAGGTCCGTCAGGCCATCAACTATGCGGTCAACAAGGACACCTATCGCATCGCCGGCGGAGGAGAGATCTCAGGCAACTTCGCCTCGACGCTCATCACGCCAGGGATCCCCGGCCGTCAGGACTATGACCTCTATCAGGCAGATCCCAGCGGTGATATCGACAAGGCCAAGTCTCTGCTCAAGGAGTCGAGTGCTGACCTGGGCACGCTCAAGCTGCTGGTGAAGAACGACGCCACCTCGGTCGCGCAGGCCGAAGCGATCCAGGAGGCTCTGGCCCGCATCGACGTCAAGGTGAGGATCAAGTCCGTGGACGCGAACACGTTCTCCGCCGATGCCACAGACGCCAAGGGCGACTACGACCTGGCGCTGAGCTCGTGGCAGCCGGACTTCCCATCGGCCAATGGCAACATCCAGCCGCTCTTCGACTCCTCGCAGATCGGCAACGGCAACTACAACATCTCCCGCTACTCCAACGACGAGGTGGACGCGCTCATCAAGAAGGCGACCGAAACCGTCAAACCGGAAGAGGCACAGAAGATCTGGGCCGAGGCTGACAAGCGGATCATGGACGATGCTCCCATAGTGCCGCTGACCTACAACAAGAACTCCTTCCTGTACGGATCCGCTGTGGAGAACTTCGTCGTCGGCGACTTCCCCGCGTACCCGGTCTATTTCAAGGCCTCACTGAAAGGCTGACCCATGGCCAACACTTCTGCAGCACTCGAATTCTCCGATCACTCGGTCTCCTTCGGGGCCCGAACCATCACCGAGGGCGTGTCCCTCGAGCTCGTGCCGGGCTCGATCCTTGCCCTCGTCGGCGAGTCGGGCTCGGGCAAGTCGGTGACCGCGCTGGCGGCACTCGGCCTGGCCGGATCGGCCACTCAGACCGGTTCGGTGCGTCTGACCGGGCCAGAGCGTCCGACCGGCGAAGGCAGAGAAGCTCGCCAAGGACAGGACACCGAGCTAGTCGGTCTCACCGCGAAAGCGTTGCGCCGAGTTCGCGGTGCACGCGTCGGTGTCGTCTTCCAGGAGCCGATGGGAGCGTTCAATCCCATGTTTCGGCTCGGGCATCAGATCGCCGAGGCGGCCCGTGCCCATGGCAGAGAGCCCGCCGCGGCCGGCGGTGCTCAGACGACCCTGCCCGAAGGTACCCCGACGTCTCCCACCGAAGGGGCCGAGTCCGATGATTCGATCGGCGAGAGAGTACGGCAGCAGCTGCTTAAGTCGGGGCTGCACAATCCCGACCAAGTCATGCGGGCCTACCCACACGAGCTCTCCGGCGGACAGCTGCAGCGGGCGATGATCGCGCTGGCGACCATCAACTCCCCCGAAGTGCTCTTCGCCGACGAGCCCACCACCGCTCTCGACGTCACAGTCCAGACCGGGATCCTCGATCTGCTGCGCCGGCAGGCCGCTGAAGAAGGCCAGGCCGTCCTCCTCATCACCCACGATATGGGTGTGGTCGCCGACATTGCTGATCGTGTGGCTGTGATGAAGTCGGGACGCATCGTCGAAACCGGTGCAGTTCGCGATATCTTCGACCGCCCGAAGTCCGAGTACACGCGTGAGCTCCTCGACGCGGTCCCGCGGCTGAATGCGGCCATCGCGGCCTCCACCGCCGAGGTGAACGATCGTCTGGGCTCTCCGACTGAGCATCCGTATGGTTCGGCAACGGCTTGGGCAGAATCCTCGCCTGCTGCCGTTTCCGCTGTTCTGGCCGCCGAACTGACCGCCGCAACTGTCGTCCACCGCAGCTCGGGACGCCAAGTCACTGCAATGGATTCGGTCGACCTCGCCATACCCGCAGGGTCGATCACCGGTCTCGTCGGCGAATCCGGCTCGGGCAAGTCAACGATCGCCAACGTACTCACCGGAGGCCAAGGGCTGACCTCCGGTCGGGCATTCGTCGACGGTGGTCGCGTGAGTACGCGTCCGACTCGAAAGCAGCGGAGGCTGCGGTCGGAGATCGGCGTCGTGTTCCAGGACCCGCGCGGATCTCTCAACCCGCGCCGCTCGGTCGGGGCACAGATCGCAGAACCCATGAGAGTCCACACCGATCGCGGTCGACGAGACATCGAAGCTCAGGTGACGAGCCTCCTTGACGATGTGCGTCTGCCGGGCGACTTCGCCGGACGGTATCCGCACGAGCTCTCCGGCGGCCAGCGCCAACGCGTAGCGATCGCCAGAGCACTTGCACTTGGGCCCAAGCTGCTCATCGCCGATGAGCCCACATCAGCGCTGGACGTCTCCGTGCAGCGAGGAGTCCTCAGACTCCTGGCCGACCTCCACGAGATCCACGAATTCGCTTGTCTGTTCATCAGCCATGACCTCGCAGTGGTCGAACAGCTGGCGTCGACTGTCGTCGTCCTGCAGCGCGGGGCGATCGTCGAACAGGGGCCGAGCTCTCAGGTGCTGATGAATCCGAGTCAGGGCTACACACGCGAGCTCATCGACTCCGCGCCAGTCCCCGACCCCGAGGTCCAGGCAGCTCGTCGCGCGGCCAGACTGGCCGCCTGAAGCTGCAAGACAACGGTGCCCCGGAAGCCGATCGGCTTCCGGGGCACCTCCATCGTTCAGAGACGATCAGCGAGCGGCAGTGCCCTCGGTGTAGTCATCCTCGGAGTCCTTGAGCCAGGCGAACATCTTGCGTAGTTCGCGGCCGGTGGTCTCGATCGGGTGCGTCTCTTCCTTCGAACGCAGTTCCTTGAACTCCGGAGCACCGTTCTTCTGGTCGTTCATGAAGCGCTCGGCGAACTTGCCGTTCTGGATGTCCGCGAGGACGGCTTCCATGTTCTTCTTCACGTCCGGGGTGATGACGCGCGGTCCGGAGACGTAGTCGCCGTACTCAGCGGTGTCAGAGATCGACCAACGCTGCTTGGCAATGCCGCCCTCGACCATGAGATCAACGATGAGCTTGAGCTCGTGGAGCACCTCGAAGTAGGCGATCTCGGGCTGGTAGCCGGCCTCGGTGAGAACTTCGAAGCCGTACTGCACGAGGTGGGAGGTGCCGCCGCAGAGCACGGTCTGCTCGCCGAAGAGATCGGACTCGGTCTCCTCGGTGAAGGTGGTCTTGATGCCGCCGGCACGCAGTCCGCCGATTCCCCTCGCGTAGGAGAGCACGAGGTCCCAGGCTTTTCCGGTGGCGTCGGCTTCGACTGCCACGAGGACCGGCACGCCTCGGCCGTCGACGTATTCGCGACGCACGACGTGTCCTGGCCCCTTGGGTGCGACCATGATGACGTCGACGCCCTCGGGCGGCTGGATGTAGTCGAAGCGGATGTTGAATCCGTGAGCGAAGAGCAGGGCATTGCCGGGTGCCAGATTCGGCGCGATCTCCGAGTTGTAGATCTCGGCCTGAACCTGGTCAGGAGCGAGAACCACGACAAGGTCGGCCCATTCGGCGACCTCGGCGGGGGTGCCGACCTCGAGGCCCTCGGCTGCGGCCTTGTCACGGCTGGCGGAGCCCTCCTTGAGGCCGATGCGGACCTCAACACCGGAATCGCGCAGGCTCAGCGAGTGTGCGTGACCCTGGCTGCCGTAGCCGATGACGGCGACCTTCGTGCCCTGGATGACGGACAGATCTGCGTTGTCATCGTAATAGCGTTCTGCTGCCATAGTTCTCTTGCTCCTTCAGAGGTTTGGGGTACTCCCCCATTGTTTCACAGTTCGGTACTGCTGTTCACTTATTGAGATGGTTCTCGTTCCACGAAGTGGAACGTCACTCAGCTCCGCAGGGCGCGGCTCAGCTTCGCAGGGCGCGATCGGTGATCGACTTCGATCCGCGGCCGATGGCCACGGTGCCCGACTGGACGATCTCCTTGATCCCGAATGGTTCGAGGACTTCACGCAGGGCCTCGACCTTACCCAGCTCGCCGGTGGATTCGATGCTGACGGAGTCGGGACCCACGTCGACGATCTTGGCGCGGAACATCTCGACTGCGGCCGCGACCTGGGGACGGGTCGTGGAGTTGGCTTTGACCTTGTAGATGATGTGGGCGCGACGCACAGATGTGGCCGGTTCGAGCTCGACGATCTTGATGACGTTGACCAGTTTATTCAGCTGCTTGGTCACCTGCTCCAGAGGCACGTCCTTGACGTCGACGACGACGGTGATGCGCGAGAGCTCATCGTGTTCGGTCACGCCCACGGCGAGGCTGTGGATGTTGAAACCGCGTCGGGCGATGAGTCCGGTGAAGCGGGTCAGCACGCCCGGCTTGTTCTCGACCAGGACTGAGAGTGTGTGCCGGTTGTTCATTCCAGGCCTCCTTCGATCTGAGCCACGGAGCGAACCGTGCCGTCTTCTTCCGTGCCGGCGTCCGCGATCTGACTTTCAGCCTGCTCGTCGCCCTCACCGTCGAACTCCGGGCGGATGCCGCGTGCGTATTCGATCTCATCGTTGGAGACGCCAGCGGCGACCATCGGCCACACCATGGCATCCGGCGGGACGGTGAAGTCGAGGACGACGGGTCGGTCATTGGTCTCCAGCGCGGTATTGATCGCGGCATCGACGTCGTCATTGCTGTCCACCCGCAGGGCCAGGCAGCCGTAGGCCTCGGCGAGCTTGGCGAAGTCGGGGATCCTGGTCGTCTCGTGCCCCGTGTTGAGGTCGGTGTTGGAGTACCTGCCGTCATAGAACAGGGTCTGCCACTGGCGAACCATGCCCAGGGACGAGTTGTTGATGATCGCAACCTTGATCGGGATGTCGTTGAGCGCGCAGGTCGCGAGCTCCTGGTTGGTCATCTGGAAGCAACCGTCACCGTCGATGGCCCACACCACACGGTCCGGTTCGGCGACCTTCGCGCCCATAGCGGCCGGCACCGAGTAGCCCATGGTCCCCAGACCACCGGAGTTCAGCCACGACTTGGGGCGCTCGAACTCGACGAACTGGGCGGCCCACATCTGGTGCTGGCCCACGCCGGCTGTGTAGACCGCTTCGGGTCCGGTCAGTGCCGAGATCCGCGAGATCACGTACTGCGGATCGCAGAGCTCATCCTGCTTGGAGTAGCCGAGCGGGTAGGTCGTCTTGAGACGGTTGAGGAAGCGCCACCACGGTTCACGCTGACGTTCGAGCGCCTTGGGGAACTTGCTGCGCAGCTCGGTGAGCATCTCCGCGAGGACCTCGCGGGCGTCACCGACGATCGCAACCTCGACCTCGCGGTTCTTCCCGATCTCCGCCGGGTCGATGTCGGCGTGGATGACCTGCGCGTTCGGTGCGAAGGAGTCGAGGTTGCCGGTGACCCGGTCATCGAACCTGGCGCCGATGGTGATGAGGAGGTCGGATTTCTGGAAGGCGGTCACGGCGGGCACGGTGCCGTGCATACCCGGCATCCCGAGGTGCAGCTGGTGCGAGTCGGGGAACGCACCGCGGGCCATCAGGGTCGTGACGACGGGAATGTTGGTCGCCTCGGCGAGCTTGAGCAGTTCCTTCTCCGCTTGGGAGCGGATGACACCGCCGCCGATGTAGAACACGGGGCGCTGGGCATCCGAGATGAGTCGGACGGCTTCGCGAATCTGCTTCGCATGGGGCTTGAGGATCGGACGGTATCCGGGCAGCGCCGGCTCCTCGGGCCAGACGAAGGGAGCGGTGCCCGTCTGCGCGTCCTTGGTGACGTCGACGAGGACCGGGCCGGGCCGACCTGTGGTCGCGATGTGATGGGCGTGCAGGATCGCCGAGGGAATATCCTCGGGCTTGGTGACAAGGAAACTGTGCTTGGTCACCGGCATCGTCATTCCCACGATGTCCGCTTCCTGGAAGGCATCGGTGCCCAGCAGCTTCGAACTCTGCTGACCGGTGATGGCCAGCACCGGGACGGAATCCATATGGGCGTCGGCGAGCGCCGTGATGAGGTTCGTCGCACCCGGGCCCGAGGTCGCGATGCACACCCCCAGCTTGCCCGAGGCTGAGGCGTAGCCTTCGGCTGCGTGCCCGGCTCCCTGTTCGTGGCGGACGAGGATGTGGCGGATCTTATCGGTCTCGAACAGCGGGTCGTAGGTCGGAAGGATGGTGCCGCCGGGGAGCCCGAAGACGGTCTCGACCTCGAGGAGCTCGAGGCTGCGGACGATCGCCTGCGCTCCGGTGAGGACCTCAGGGGTCGAGTTGCGTCGAATGCTTGACGGGGTCGCGGTCACCGGGGGTGCGCTGGGCACGGTGCCGGCTGCCGCTGACTGGGCCGAGGGCGTGGCTGCCATCGTTTCGTATCCTTCCTAGTGATCCAACTTGTCTCCGCATGAAAAAAGCCCCTCCGGTTTCGGTAGGGGCGCGCGGATCGTGTCGTGTTGACAGGCTACGGAAGATCCGCGCGCTGGGTAATAACGACGACAAGAAGGTTGGTCATGGCTCAATAGTTCACCTCGCGCAATAAGCGTGTCAAACGTTGTAACAGATCGTCTCGAAGTTTGGGACTGTTGTGGACGAAAACGTGAGATCATCCAACAGCGGTCCGAGATGTGCCCCCGGCTAGCTGTTAGGCAGCCCCCGGAAGGAGGGAAAGCTCGATTGTGAGAACCATGGACTACGACATGCGCCCCGACTAGGCTCTCAAGGGTGCGTCCCCTCTTACGTTTCTGGCCCGATCTTCGCTCTCGCATCGGCGTGTACATCGCCGTTCTCGCGCTGACCCTCCTGGCCAACGGCATCCAGCTGGTGATCCCCCTGATCACCGGTCACATCATCGACGGCCCCATCGCCGACCGCGATCTCTCCGGACTGTGGCTGCCCGTGCTGGGGGTCCTCATCATCGGCATCGCCGAGGCGGTGGCGCTGTGGGGTCGCAGACTCCTCGTCGCCCCGGTCGTCGCACAGTGGGAGATCACCTGGCGCTCACGTCTCTTCGAACGGCTCCAGTACACCTCGGTGGCCATCCACGATTCCTGGGAATCGGGGCAGCTGCTCTCGCGCGCGATCAATGATCTCTCACAGCTGCGCCGCTTCTTCGCCTTCGGGATCCCCTTCCTCGTGACCACCCCGCTGATCATCATCATCGGCACCATCATCCTCACGTTCCTGCAGCCGGTCTTCGGTCTGATCATGCTCATCATGGCTGTGCCGACGATCGCGACGGTGACGGTCTTCGAGAAGAGGTACCGGGAGGCCTCCCGTCGCTCCCAGGACACGGTCGGTGAGATCGCCACCGAGGTCGAGGAGTCGATCCAAGGCATTCGGATCCTCAAGTCCTTCGGCCGCTCGCCCTGGGCGGCGCAGCGGTTCTCCCGCCTCTCCGGTCAGTTCCAGAACATCGAAGTGCGGAAGGCGAAGCTCGACTCCTGGTTCTGGAGTGTGCTGATCCTCTTACCCACCCTCGCCCAGGCCGCCATTGTCGCGGTCGGCACCTGGGGCGTTGTGCAGAGCTGGACGACGATCGGCACCGTGGTTGCGGCAGTGACCATCTCGATGGTGATGCGGATGCCGATCGAAATGCTCGGCTTCCTCCTCGCCGATGCCCTCATGGCCCTGACTGCCGCGGCCAGATACTGGGAGGTCATCGACATCAGGCATGACATCACCGACGCCGACGGTCGGATCGCCGACGCCCCCGATGTGGGGCGCTACAAGGGGGAGCTGGACTTCGACGATGTCGACTTCCACTTCGCCGACACCGACCGCGAGACCTTGAAGAGCCTCAATCTGCACGTCGACCCGGGCCAGACCCTGGCCATCGTCGGGGCCACCGGGTCGGGCAAGACGACCCTGGCCTCTCTCGTCCCACGGCTGCAGGACGTCACCGGCGGATCCGTGCGCGTCGATGGCACTGACATTCGGGAGCTGCCCGTCAACGAGGTGCGCAACCTGGTGTCCGTCTCCTTCGAAGACCCGATCCTGTTCTCCACCTCGGTGGCCGAGAACGTGAGCATGGGTGCACCCGGGGTCGACGATGACGCGATCTGGCAAGCACTGGAGATCACGGCCGCGAAGGACTTCGTCCAGCGGCTGCCCGAGGGACTCGACACGCAGGTCGGCGAACAGGGCCTGTCCCTGTCCGGTGGGCAGCGACAGCGTCTGGCTCTGGCACGTGCGGTGATCGGCCAGCCGCGCATCTTGGTCCTCGACGATCCGCTCTCCGCCGTCGACGTCGACACGGAGGACCGGGTCCAACGAGCACTGCGGGAGATCCTGCCCGATTCGACGACGCTGATCATCGCCCACCGTCCGTCCACCTCGGCGCTGGCCGATGCCGTTGCCGTCCTCGACGAGGGGCGGGTCGTCGCATTGGGCACCCATGATGAGCTGCTGGAGTCCTCTCCGCTCTACCGTGAGCTCATGGGGGCGGCGGCCGTGACTGCTGGGACTGCCGGACACACCATCGGCAAGCGCACGACGGGAGGCGGTGCGCAGTGAGCCTTCCACGCCTCGATGAGGACGCAGTCGAGCAGCTTCCACCCGACATCGCCAAGAAGGCCCGCGCGCTGCTGCTCTCGCTGGTTCGTCCGCATCTGGCGATGGCGATCTTCCTTCTCGTCATCGTCGTGCTCACCGCACTCTTCCTCGTCATCGGTCCGATCTTCATCGCCGATGCCCTCGACAAGGGTGTCCCGCAGGCCGTCGATGGCGATCCGGGCCCACTGATCTGGTCGGTGACGGCCTTCGTGCTCTCAGCCATCGCCTCGGCGGTGCTCGCATTCGCGTCGACGAGGCTGGTCGGCATCACCGCGCAGAAGGTCGTGTACCAGCTCCGGTCGCGCCTATTCACCCATATCCAGCGCCTCGACCTCGGCTATCACGAACGGTCGACCTCGGGCAGGTTGGTGTCTCGGCAAACTTCGGACATGGAGTCGGTGCAGCAGTTCCTCACCTACTCGCTCTTCGACACGGCACTGGCGCTGTTCGAGATGGCGTTCATCGCCGTCACCCTCATCGTCCTCGACGTGCCCCTGGCTCTCGTGGTCTTCCTCGGGTTCATTCCCCTGTTCTTCATCACGAAATCTGCACACAGCTCACAGCGCAATGCCTACCGACGCACCCGCACCTCGATCGCGAAGGTCATCGTCCACTTCGTCGAGACCATGGGAGGCATCCGCGCGGTCCAGGCCTACCGCAGGCAACCGGATCGCCGCGGCACGCTCAAGGACGAGGACACGCTGTACCGCGATGCCAACACCGACGCCCTGCGCGGAGTCGCCTGGTTCGCAGGCTGGACCCGGCTGGTCGGCAATGTCACGCAGACGGTCATCATCATCGTCGGTGCGTGGCTGGTCATCGAAGACTGGACTCAGATCGGCGTGCTCGCTGCGTTCATCCTCTACCTGCGCCGGTTCTACGGCCCACTTGATGAACTCGTTCAGGCATTCAACCTCTACCAGTCCGCCTCGGCGGCATTGGAGAAGATGGCCGCCGTCCTCGACACCGACCCCGAGGTGGTGGCACCGACGAGTCCGAAACCACTGCCTGCGCACACTTCCGGTCAGTCAGCGAACGCCTCGGACGCCACCTCGGCGAGGGAATGGGCTCAAGCACCCAGCGGGCGCTCGATCGACCTCACCCATGTCCGCTTCTCCTACGGCGACGGCCCCGATGTCCTTCCCCGGTTCGACCTGCGGATTCCCGCCGGTGAGATCGTGGCACTCGTCGGTGCCACGGGGGCAGGGAAGTCAACCCTGGCCAAGCTCGTCACCCGGTTCTATGATCCTTCCGAAGGGCGAGTCACCATCGACGAGGTGGACCTGCGTGACCTCGATGATGCTCAGCTGCGCTCAAGCGTGGTCATGGTCACCCAGGAGTCGTTCCTGTTCGCGGGCACGATCGCCGACAATATCCGCATCGGCAATCCCGACGCCGGTGATGAAGAGGTCCTCGCCGCGGCCACGGCCGTCGGCCTGGATCCCTATATCCGCAATCTGCCCGACGGCTACGAGACGGACGTGAAGAAGCGCGGCGGTCGGCTGAGTTCGGGACAGCGCCAGCTCGTGTCCTTCGCCCGCGTCTTCTTGGCGAACCCGGACATCGTCGTCCTCGACGAGGCGACCGCCCACCTCGACATCCCCTCCGAACGGCTGGTGCAGAAGGCGTTGGCGACGGTGCTCGAGGGTCGCACCGCGATCATCATCGCCCACCGGCTCTCGACCGTGGAGATCGCCGACCGGGTCCTCGTCATGGACTCCGGGCGCATCATCGAAGACGGCGCACCGGACGAATTGGTCTCAGGGGCGGGCAAGTTCGCGCAGCTGCACAAGGCATGGCGGGACTCGTTGGTGTAGCTCGGTCACTGACGGACGGTTGCCTCTGCGTGTGTTGACTTCCGGTGTCCGGACTTCTTAGTCTCGAGACAACACAAGTTGTCAATAAAGAGTTGCCGTTGGCTCACTGGAAGGGCTCATATGACCGCAGGCCAGAACCAACCGTACGTACCTGAGCACGAAGTCAATGTCAGTGACGCCCATACCGGTGCCGTCCACAGCCGTGAAACGGGGTCCGCTCCGAAGGGAACGAGCGCACGCATCGATACCGCGTTCGAACATTCCGCCGGCATCGACTCCATGCCGCTGGCCGATGCACGGGAACGGCAGGTGATCCTCCGCGCTATGGCTATTGCCTATTCTGCGTCCCAGAGGACCGCCCTCCTCGCTGGACTGCTGCTGTCTGCCTCCGGGCTGTGGTGGGCCGCAATCGCATTGGGTCTGGTGGTGGCGATCCCGGACATGGTGGCGAAGCTCTACGCCCGTAAGCGCGGCGTCGATCTCTACTGGCAATCTGGAATCGCCCGCAAGGAGACTTCGGTGCTGGGACTCGTTCTCAGTACTCTTGTCATCATAGCGGTAGTTGGTCTCATCGCATTCAATGCCTTTTATGGCCATCCTCTGCTGACGTGGTCGTGGCACATCGATTTTGCCAATTCCGAAGGCACCGCGATCTCAATATTCGTCGGCGCTTTTATCGGCGGAACGACCGGTTGGATTCTCCGGCGGAGACGGTATCGGGCAAAGCTGCAGGCAAAAGCTGAGCAATCGACCAACGTGGAGTCCGAATAGAGTCCCTGCCGTGCAACCACGACTGGGTCCCCCTGACGACTTCAGAAGATTTTGCATACAGTTCAAACGCTTTTGATATTTTCGTTGCCACTTGATGTCGTTTACTATAGTTTGAGGTTATGGGAATAACATATTTCGCCTGCGCCTACCCTTCGGACCTCGTCGACGAAGTCTTCAACGACCCGCGGGTAGCACTCACAATCAACCCAACCATCGACTACTGGACAGCAGAGCACCGCAAAGAGCTCCCGACTCTTGATCTAGACAAAATGTGGCACAGCTTTCAAGCGGTTACGGCGCCTCCGCCGAAGACCATGTGGTTCCATTACCCACGCCCTGCTTATCGCATGTTCGAAGGCGGCGTGGCCGGAATTGACTCAGCTGGCATGGAATGGTTTCCGTGGGTACGAGTGATATCACCGGATGAAACCGCGGTCATCTCGCGAGACCTCGCGACGCTGGATCCCGTACTGCTGGCAACAGCCGAAACACGCCGTTATGGTCCGTCAGAATACATGGCTGAATCCTGTGCCCAGTTCCTCAAGAACGCCCAAACGTTCACAAACGAACTCATTGAAGATGGACTCGGATTCGTGTATGCAATCGGTTGAGAATCACGCCTCAGAGAGGACAAAAGATACTGTACTGTGTCGAAAACCTGTCCGATCACTTATCAGCCACCTGCGGCTTCTTCAGTCGCGAATCAGGGGAACGAACCGATATCTGCCGTGCCGGGTGACGGTGACATCGTCGTCCGCGGACCCGGTGCGCTCGACTCTCAGCATTTCACCGTCGACAGGGATGACCATGGCCCCGCCGATCCTCAGCTGCGCAACGAGCTCGCTCGGCAGGGCACCCGCTCCGGCCGAGACGAGAATGCGGTCGAAGGGTGCAGCTTCGGGCAGACCCAGAACTCCGGGGGTCGCTGCGATGAACTCGACATCGCACGTGTCGACGTCGTCCAGGTCCGCCTGTCGCAATGACATCCGCGCTTGTTCGATGAGTCGCCGGTGCCGTTCCACTCCTGTCACATGACCGCGAGGGCCGACAAGGACGCCGAGGAGGGCCGTCGTCCAGCCGGATCCAGAACCGAGGTCGAGAACGCGATCACCGGGCTGCGGGTCTAGGAGCCCGAGCATGTCGGAGACGGTGCTCGGTTGGGAGTTCGTCTGACCGTCGCCGATCTGCAGCGGCACATTGCTGCTCGCGTTACGCCGTTCGTCGGCGGGCAGAAATTGCTCCCGGGGAACGAGCGCGAAAGCTTCGGCGAGGGAGACGTGGTGACGATTGTGCTCCATGGTGACCTCCGATCCGGTGTCCACTACGCTACTCCCCACCGAGTATCGTTGACCCGTGACGAATACCGATCTCGAACGCGCACAGACCCTCATCGCCTCGATTCCCGACTATCCCAAGCCGGGGGTGAACTTCCGTGATATCTCTCCCCTGCTCGCCGATGGTGACGCGATGCGTGCAGTGACCGAGGCGCTCATCGCACCGTTCGAGGGACAGTTCGACATCGTCGGAGGCCTCGAGGCCCGTGGATTCCTCTTCGCCGGAACCATTGCGACGATGACCGGAGTCGGGATCCTGCCGATCCGCAAGGCGGGCAAACTGCCTCGACCGGCCGCGGCTGTGTCTTATTCGTTGGAATACGGAACTGCGACCATCGAAGGCCCTGACGTGCTCAACGAAGGCGAGCGCGTCCTGCTCGTCGATGACATCCTGGCCACGGGCGGCACACTCACGGCCGCACAAGCACTTGTGAATGATCTCGGCGCGGAGGTCATCGGCTCAGCAGTCGTCCTCGAGCTCACCGACCTTGGTGGCCGGTCACTGACCGGTGATGTGCACACCGTCTTCGCCGACTGAGCGCGGCCACGCCGACTGATTGCTTCAACTCCGGAGAAATCAGCCACACGTGTCGTATTTAGAGCGCAGTTGATCCTGCACCGCTATCGCCTCCGGAGTCAGATACTTGGCCGGGTCCTTCTCCCTTGGGCTGTCCTCGTAGTACGCACATGCTCCGACACTCACCCTTCCGCCGGAAGCCAGATTGCCCTGCCCGGCTGAGGGCTGTCCAGCTGACCATCTGAATTCCCACGGCGCTGAGGTGCCCTTGTTGACTGTGTCGATGACGGTCATGAGGCGCGTCGAGACATTCGCTGTGTCGTCAACGTGCGCCTCGACGTCAGTCACCCTATTCTGGCTGATCTCGATCTCGTCGAATTCGACGTTCACCGACCTGATAGCTGCGGCCAACCTGTTCTGAGCTTGCTCAGAGTAGGGGAACGCCACTTTCCAGGCGGGTTCCTCGGCGTCGCTGACTTTCACGTGCACCTGTTCGGTTCCGAACTGGTCCCTGACAGCGGACAGCACCTGGTCCCTGACAGCGGACAGCACTGTGAATGGATCCTGCGAGGCCTCTCGGATCTCAAGCTCGTTGTCGCGGCCGGTGTCATCATTCTCTTTCCATGTCAGCACTCCTGAGACCAGTGATGAGTTCAGGTTCTTCAGGCCCAGCAAGCGCTGACGCAGCTCGTCAACGTTCGGTTCACCGTTGAGAACCACAGAGAGATCGCCCACTGTCAGCGTCAGCTCTCGATCGTAGCCGTCGAACTCGTCGCCGACCTCACTGTTGACAGTCGATGCCACGTTCACCACCTCGGCGTCGCTCGCCCCAGCCGCCATGGTCACTCGGTAGGTCAGCGACAGTCCTGAGGTGAACCCGTTCTGATAGTAATCGTCGACATCGTCGACTCCCGGCAGCGCAGCGATCACCCCGGCGATCTCCTCTGCCTTATTGCTGAGATCGGGTCGACCGATGCAACCCGAGAGTCCGACGACCAGAGCCGCGACGGTGATCATAGTGATGCTGATTCTGTGGGTGGACGACTGACGTGTGAACATAGTGCCACGCTATCGAAGCCTGGTGCCGCCGCGTTCACGGTGCTGTGCCAGTCTCGACACAGCTGGACTCCCTCCCCGCCGTCGCCGCGAAGATATCAGCCTTCCCGGTCTGGGAATACAGCATTTCCGCTGTGACGTTATAGGCTCGAATCATCACCGCCACCGCGGTGCCCGGCAGACCGCAATACGACAGACCTCAACCCGTGACGAAAGGCGGCACCATGACGGTTCCCACACTCACACTCAATGACGGCAAGACGATCCCTCAGCTGGGATTCGGCGTCTTCAAAGTCGATCCCGAGGAGACCGAGCGCATCGTCACCGACGCACTCGAGGTCGGCTACCGCCACATCGACACCGCCGCCGTCTACGGCAATGAAGAAGGCGTCGGACGTGCGATCGCCAAGTCCGGAATCGCCCGCGATGAGCTCTTCGTGACCACCAAGCTGTGGAACGATCGCCACGGTGCGCAGGAGTCGAAGCGCGCCCTGGGCGAGAGCCTCGAGAAGCTGGGCCTCGATCATGTCGACCTCTATCTCATCCACTGGCCGACACCGGAGAACAACAACTCGGTCGAGACTTGGGAGGCCTTCCCCTCCTACCGCGATCAGGGCCTGACCACGTCGATCGGTGTCTCGAACTTCGACCATCGCTACCTGCCGGCGATCCTCGACACCGGGATCATCCCGGCCGTGGACCAGATCGAGTGCCACCCGCAGTTCCAGCAGGTCGAGACCCGTCCGCTGCTGGCCGAGCACGACATCAAGGTCGAAGCCTGGGGGCCCCTGGGTCAGGGCAAGGTCGACTACGCCGACACCGTGATCGGTGAGATCGCCTCGGCCCACGGCACGTCCTGGGCCCAGACCATCATCCGCTGGCACCTGCAGCGCGGGCACGTCGTCTTCCCGAAGTCGAACAACCGCGATCGCATGGCCCAGAACTTCGATGTCTTCGACTTCGAACTCACCGACGCCGAGGTGGCCGCCATCGATGCGCTGGAAAACGGTGGTCGCGTATCCGGTGACCCAGCCGACGTGAACTGAGTCGTTCTCACTCCGTGTCCGTCAGCTGAGCCCGAATCCCTCAGCTCAGCTGGCGGATCGGTTCACCTGCGGCCCACGCAGCGATGTCTTCGACGGCCTGGGTGAAGAAGATTCGGTACGTGTCCTCGGTGACATAGCCCAGGTGCGGTGTCAGCACGGTCCTCGGGGCACTGCGCAGAGGGTGGTCGACCGGCAGCGGCTCGGAGTCGTAGACGTCGATTCCGGCTCCGCGAATGCGCCCCTCGTGCAATGCGGCCATCAGCGCATCGGTGTCGACGAGACCCGCCCGCGAGGTGTTGACGAAGACGCTCGTCGGCTTCATCAGCGACAGCTCGTGGGCTGAGACAAGTCCGCGGCTGCGGTCGCTGAGCTTGTAGTGCACTGTCAGGACGTCGGAGGTGGCGAAGAGTTCCTCCTTGCTCACCGCACGCGCTCCGACTTCGGCGGCTCGGGCCTCATCGAGGTTCTGGCTCCAGGCCACGACGTCCATGCCGAAGGCCGCCCCGACACGAGCGACCTGCGAGCCGAGCCTGCCCAGTCCGATGACACCCAGCCGGTGCCCGAAGAGATCACCGCCCACGGTCGACTGCCACCCGCCGGAGTGCACGGCGGCGTCCTCGGCCGGGATCCTGCGCAGGACGGAGAGGATGAGGCCCCAGGTCAGCTCCGGGGTCGCCGAGGTGGTCGACTCGGTGCCGCAGACAGTGATCCCCTGCGCTCGCGCCGCGTTCAGGTCGATGGAGGCGTTGACTCTGCCGGTGGTCACCAGCAGTCGCAGGTCGGGCAGCTGCGATAAACGATCAGCAGAGAAATGGGTGCGCTCACGCATGGCGACGACAACCTCGGCGCCGGTCAATGTCTGCACCAGATCCGCGGTGTCGATGATCGCGTGGGAGACGAATTCGAGCCCGGCCCCCAGCGCCTCCCACTCCGCATAACCTGCTGCCACGTTCTGATAGTCGTCGAGCACAACGATGCGCATGACTGTCCTTCCTCGAAGCCGCGAGATCCTCCCCCGGAGTCATCGATCCCTTTCATCGTATAGCCGATAAGCTGGGTCGGTGAGTTCACCGATCATCCTCAGACAGCGCAGCGGTCCCATCATCACCATCATCGTCTGGGCTTTCCTCGCGTTGCTTCTCATCGATGCGATTGTGCGCGGCTCCTGGGATACGGTTGCAGCCTTCTTCCCTCCATTGGCGTTGGTGGGATGGCTCGTCTTCATCCTGCTGTGGCGCCCGGCCGTGATCGTTGGGCCCGACCACGTCGTGATCCGGGAGATCCTGCGCACCACCACGGTCCCCTTCTCGAACATCACCGACATCAGGCTGAGCACGGTCGTGTCGATCATGGCCATCGCACCGAACGGAACTGCACGCACGTACCGCCCATGGAATGCCCCCGGGATGCCGCGGCGCAAGATCGATTCGGGCCTCACCGGTGGCACGAGACCGGAGTCGGTCGACAACCATCCGGCCTTCGAGCTGCTCCGCCGTTGGGAGAACCACGGTCGGAATGCGAGCACCGTGACCGGCGCAACCGCCGGCTCCACAACCGGGAGCACCGGTGCCGGGAACACCACGACAGTGTGGAACCTCAGCGTTCTTGGCGTCAGCCTCCTCCTCATCCTCCTCGTCATCTTCGGCCGCCTGTAGAGACCCGGCCGCCAGCGGACGGCTGCTTTGTACGGACTCGGGCACAGAAAAGCCGGCCCCGTGGGAGAACGTGAGTCCACGGGGCCGGCGCCTGAGGGTGATCGTGACGATCACAGACGAATCAGGCGAGGATCAGCATCACTTCTTGAATCCGATGCTCGTCCAGTCCGGAGTTTCGAGCTGGCGTGGCCCGAGGTTGACGATGTCGTCTTTGACGCCCCAGACGTACGGGGTCGGGTAGAACGGGATCAGCGGCTTGAGTTTGAGCACTTCGGCATCGCCCTCGTTCGCCAGCTTCTTGGCTTCTTCCTGGTCCAGAGTCGCCGAAGCTGCCTTGAACTTCTCACCGATCGCGTCACTGGAGATCTTCGAGTGGTTCTGCTCCGAATCGGCAGGATAGAACAGGTTCGACCCCGAGGAGATCGGGAAGGCCGTGCCCTCCCAGGTGAACGTGGCCATGTCGAAGTTGCCGTTGAGCACATGGTCGGCGAAGTACGCAGCAATCGGCACGGTCTCGAGCTTGATCTTGAAGCCGACCTCGTTGAGGTCCTTCATCACCTGCTCGGCACGCTGGGCGTTCGAGGCGGTGTCGGCGGGAACGACGATGCTGAACTTCAGCTTCTCGCCGTCCTTCTCGCGGATTCCGTCGTCTCCTTCGGCCCAGCCGGCGTCGTCGAGGATCTTCTTCGCGGCCTCCGGATCGAAGTCCAGGCTTCCGTTCGTATTGTCCTGGTACCCGTCCTGGCCCGGCATGAAGGTGACATTGTTGACCAGGGTCACCGGTGCCTCGACGGGGCCGATGGCGGCCTGGGCAATGGCCTCACGGTTGATCGCGTGACCGATGGCGTCACGGACTTCCTGCTCCTTGAGCGCGCCCTTCTCCGCATTCATCGTCACGTGCGTCCACTGCATGCCTTGGGACTTGTAGATCTCGCCGTCCTCGCGCTTGCCGGCGGTCTCATACGAGTCGCCGTCGGTGCCGATGTCGACGAGGTCGATCTCCTTGTTCGCATAGGCCTGGGCCTGCTGTGCCTGGGAGACGACCTTGAAGATGACCTTGTCCAGCTTGGGCTCCTGGCCCCACCACTTGTCGTTTTGGACCATGGTGATGACGCCGGCTTTGTTGTCGACCTTGTCTGCCTTGAATGGCCCGTTCGAGGGCAGCACTTCTTTGACGTAGTCCTTGTTGAACGCCTCGGGATCTTCCGTGATCTCGTTGGGAATCGGTGCGGCAATGTAGTTGGGCCAGTCGATATTCGGGGTCTTGAACGTCACCTCGACGTTGTACTTGTCATCACCGGCTTCGATGCTCTCGATGTCCTCGTAGCCCTTGGTCGAGGCGACTTGGAATTCCTCGTTCTCACCGTTCTGGGTTTTCCAGAAGGCTTTGTAGTCCTCGACGTCGATCGGGGTGCCGTCCTCCCAGACGGCGTTCTTATTGAGTTTGACGTCGATGACGAGGGGATCCTCGCTGGCGATCTCGACGCTCTCGGCGTAGTTCTTGTCGACTTCCCAGGTGCCATCGGCTTTGATCTTGACTGGGCCGCCCAGCGAGGTGCCGTAGAGGTTGTTGTTGTCCACGTGCGCGCCGTCGGCGTGGTAGTAGTTGAGGCTGGCCGGGATCTCCGTCATCGGATAGGTCAGCGTTCCGCCATCGGCGATCTCGTCGTAGTCGGCCTTCTGATAGTCGATCGACGGCAGCCCCGCGATCTCCTCGTTTGCCTTGTCGGCGTCGACTCCCGCGGAGTCCTTGCTGTCCTGTTGGCATCCGGAGAGGACAAGCCCCAATGCCGCGGTCGCGGCGACAACCGTTGTCGCCTTGTTCCTCATCTTCATGAGTTCCTCTTTTCTCTGATCTGAGACGTGATTGATGGGTGGGTTGGGAGGTGTGATCGGTCGGTGGGTTGGGAGGTGTGATCGGTCAGCTCGAGTGTTCGAGTTCGTGGATCCGTTCGGAGAAGTGGCAAGCCACCAGGTTGGACTCCGCCCGCCGAGGTTGGGGATCGTCGCGTGCGCATCTGTCCTGGTCGGTTTCCGGCAGCAGCGCGAAGAGCGGGCATCTGGTGCGGAAGCTGCACCCGGTGATCTCGTCGGTCGGGCTCGGGAGGTCGCCCGAGAGGAGTACCCTCTCACGTGATTTCTCAACGGCGGGATCGGGCACCGGGATCGCTGACATCAGCGCCCGGGTGTACGGGTGCTGCGGGTTGTCGTAGAGATCTTCGGAGGCGCCGAATTCGACGATTCGCCCCAAGTACATCACAGCGACGTGATCGGCGATCTGCCTCACGACTGCCAGGTCATGGGCGACGAAGAGGTAGGACAGTCCGAGTGAATCGCGCAGATCTTCGAGCAGGTTGATGACACCTGCCTGCACGGACACGTCGAGAGCGGAGACCGGTTCGTCGAGGACGAGCAGCTTCGGGTTCGTCACGAGCGCCCGGGCGATGCCGATGCGCTGACGCTGGCCGCCGGAGAACTCGTGCGGGTACCGATCTGCCATGTTCGCGTCGAGGCCCACCAGTTCGAGCATCTCGGCCACGGTGTCGTTGCGCTTCCTGGCCGGGACTTTGTGGACCGTCAGGGGCTCCGCGATCACCTCGCCCACAGGCAGCCGTGGATCGATTGCGGCCATCGGGTCCTGGAACACGACCTGGACGTCCTTGCGCATGGCCAAACGGTCTCGTTTGGACAACTCGGACACGTCGACTCCGTTGATGACGATCTTGCCCTTCTGGGGTGCCACCATCTCGAGAACCTCGCCGATGGTCGTCGACTTGCCGCAGCCTGACTCCCCGACCAGTCCGAGGGTCTGTCCCTCTCTGATCTCGAGGTCGATGCCGTCGACTGCTCGCACGGTTCCGATCTGTCGTTTGAACACGGCTCCCTTGAGCAGTGGGAAGTGCTTCTGCAGTCCGGTGACCTCGAGGACCCGATCGGCGTCGCCGTTCTTCACCCGCTTCTGGACGGGCTCCGGGCGGGGGAAGATGCTGCCGGCTGTCAGCTCACCTGAGGCGATCTCGTCGGCCCGGTGACAGGCGGCGGCCACGCCCGGTGTTCCGTGCCCGATGAGTTCGGGTTCGACCTCACGGCATGTGTCGATGGCGATCGGGCAGCGCGGGGCGAAGGGGCACCCCGGGACCATGTTCGACAGCGACGGCGGTTTGCCCTCCAGCGGCACGAGCCGCTGGGTTCCTGCCGTCGCCAGGTTCGGAACCGAGCGCAGGAGCCCCGTCGTGTAGGGCATCTGTGGGCGGGCGAAGACCTGCTCGACGGGCCCGGTCTCGACGAGTCGACCGGCGTACATGACCGCGATGCGATCCGCGTGGCCCGCGACGACACCGAGGTCGTGCGTGATGAGCACGATGGCGGCTCCGGTGATCTCGCGTGCCTTCTGCAGCACGTCGAGGATCTGTGCTTGGATCGTGACATCGAGGGCGGTGGTCGGCTCGTCGGCGATGATGAGGTCCGGATCGTTGGCGATCGCGATGGCGATCATGGCACGCTGGCGCATACCGCCGGAGAACTCGTGCGGGTACGCTCGGACCCGGCGTTCGGGTCCTGGGATGCCCACGATCCGCAGCAGCTCGATCGCGCGTTCGTGTGCAGCCTCCTTCGACATCGTCGCGTCGTGGAGGAGGAGTCCCTCGGAGATCTGTTCGCCGATCGTGTAGACCGGGGTCAGTGCCGACAGCGGGTCTTGGAAGACCATGGCGATCTCGGAACCACGCAGCTTCGACATCTCATGATCGTCCATGTCCAGCAGGGATCGCCCACGGTACTTGATGGAGCCGTCGATTCGGGCGTTGGAGGGAAGCAGACCCATGACGGCCATGGACGAGACTGATTTGCCGGACCCGGATTCGCCGACGATGCCCAGGAATTCGCCGGGCATCACCTCGTAGTCGACGCCGCGAACGGCTTTTACGTCGCCCTTGTGATTCGGGAACGTGACGGTCAGGTCCCGGACTTCGAGGATCGGAGCCTCGGCGGGTGGGTGGGACTGATTGGTGCTGAGTGTCTCAGTCACGATTGGCTCCTGAGGTGGGATCGATGGCGTCGCGGAGTGCATCGGCCATCAGGCTGATGGCGAAGAGCATGAGAACGAGGACGCCTGCGGGAAAGACGAAGAGCCACGGGCGGGTCACGGCTGCCCCGGATCCTTCGGCCAGGAGCGTGCCGATGGAGACATCGGGCTTCTGGATTCCGAGGTTGAAGTAGCTCAGCGAGGTTTCGGTCAGAATTGCCGAGACCACTCCCAACGTCGCATCGACGATGAGGATCGACGCCACATTCGGGATGATGTGTCGGCTCAGTATCCGTGGCGTGGAGACACCCATGTACCGTGCCGCCTTGACGAAGTCACGGTCTTTGATGGCCTTCGTCTGATTTCTCACGACCTGTGCCATGATCATCCACCCGAACAGGGCGAGGAAGACGACGATCGCCATCCACGAGAGCTGACGCAGCATCGGGGCCAGCAGGACGAGGATGAAGAACGCGGGCAGCACGAGCAGCAGGTTGATGAACCACACGATGACGACCTCGATGCGGCCGCCGAAGTAGCCCGCCGTCGAGCCGATGATCGCGGCCAGAAGACTCGCCGAGGGCCCCGCGATGATGCCGATGAGCAGGGACTTCTGCAGTCCGGCCACGGTTTGAGCGTAGATGTCCTGCCCGATGGTGTTCGTGCCGAACCAGTGCTGGGCGTTCGGTGCTTCGTTGAGTGCGTAGATGTCCTGATCAGTGGGCGAATAGATGTTGATCGTGTTGCCGAAGACCGCGAACAGGACGAAGAATCCCAACATGATTCCGCCGACCCAGAAGCGAGGGGTCGACCGCAGTCGGCGCCAGATCAGGGTGAGACGGGAGGTGGGCTTCGAACGAGGGGTGACGACATCAGTGTCTGCAGTAGTGGAGATCGGAATTTCGGTCGCCATGTCAGATCCTCACTCTCGGGTCGAGGGCAGCGTAGAGGACCTCCGACAGGGTCGAGGAGATCAGCGTCAGCACTGCGATGAAAAGGACGGAACCGGCAGCAGCGTTGATATCGGACTGCAGGATCGAGTTGATGGTGAACTCCCCCATGCCGTGCCAGGAGAACACCACCTCGAGCATCGCCGATCCCGCGACGAGCGTGCCGAAGGCGTAGGCGAAGTAGGTCGACATCGGGATGAGAGCCACCCGAACACCGTGCTTGACCAGAGCAGTCTTGCGGGTGCGCCCCTTCGACCTTGCGGTGCGGATGAAATCAGAGGCCAGCACGTCGAGCATGACCGAACGCTGATAACGCGAATAGGTGGCGGCGCCCATCAGCACCAATGCCAATGTCGGCAGCAGCATATGTGAGAGCTGATCGGTGAACCACGGGAAGAAGCCCGGTGGTATGTCGGCCGTGTATTCGCCCGAGAACCGAATCAGGCTTGTGCCGATCAGACGGTTGAATCCAGTGGCGATGATCATGAGTATCACGCCGATGACGAATGTCGGCGTGGCGATGATCAGATAGGACGCATATGTCACGGTTTGGTCGGAGGCCTTGTATTGCTTAACCGCGCCCCAGACACCAAGGACAACGCCCAGGATGGCTCCGAGGATGGAACCGATGAGCAGAAGCTTGAGGCTCACGCTGGCGCGGGTCATGATCTCTTGGAAGACCGGATTGTTGTGGACCGTCGTGCTGAAGTCCCCGTGGAGGAAGATCTTCGTCAGCCAGGTCCACGTGCGCTCGAGGATCGGCACATCCGGGTTGGTTCCGTGCCCGTCGAGGATGGACTTGATCGAGGATTCCGACAGTGGCGGATTCTGACCCCGATACCGGGCTGCCGGATCCATGAATGCACTGGAGGTGATGTAGGCGGTCACCGTGGCGATGAACGCGAGGATGAAATAGTTGACGAATCGTCGAAGAACGTACTTTCCCATGCCGAGATCTAAATGGCTGCGACGCGACGACTTCCGTGATTCTTCTCTGAATGGTGCATCGGTCCGGGGATGAGCGAATAGATCTCTTTGCGAATCTCGAGGGGTTTACGAGTCATCTGCAATCAAAATTCCTTTGCGCGAAAGTGCTGTCAGTTCAGTGACTTTGATCGGATCCTCAATGAACCATCCCAAACAACTGAACGTAAGTTGTACTGTATACAGATGTGATGCTCCGCACAAAAGACCTTGCTGACTTTCTTTCACGACACCCGATCGATCCGCCGATTCTGGGGCGACACGCCGTGGTTACATTTAGGTAACAAGAGGTGCTGATTCTCTCAGCCGGGGCAGAAGAACCGAGGCGGCGCGGACATCGGTCCGCACCGCCTCGGCGATGGATCACTCCCCCACCCAGCGGTGAAGGGACTCTTCGATGATCAGCTCATCGGGTGTTTCCTGCTCAGAAGCAGACGGCACCGGTCGACGCCGACTGCACGAGCTTCGCGTACTTGCCGAGCACACCGGTGAGACGGTGGTTGTCGGGAATCGTCCACGCCTTGCGACGCTCTTCGAGAACCGACTCATCGACGTGGAGTTCGATCGCACGCGCGGCGATGTCGACGGTGATCTTGTCCCCGTCCTCGACGAGAGCGATCGGGCCGCCGTCGACGGCTTCGGGAGCCACGTGGCCGATGCACAGGCCCGTGGAGCCGCCCGAGAAGCGACCGTCGGTAATGAGCAGCACGTCCTTGCCGATTCCGGCCCCCTTGATGGCGCCGGTGATGGCCAGCATCTCGCGCATACCGGGACCGCCCTTGGGCCCCTCGTAGCGGATGACGACGACGTCGCCCTTCTTCAGCTCTCCGTTCAGCACGGCATCCATGGCCGGCTTCTCCTGGTTGAACACGCGGGCGGTGCCTTCGAAGACGTCGGCGTCGAAACCGGCCGACTTCACGACAGCGCCTTCGGGTGCCATCGAGCCCTTGAGCACCGTGAGGCCGCCGGTGGCGTGGATCGGGTTGCTCATTGCGCGCAGGATCTTGCCGTCGGGGTCCGGCGGGTTGATGTGCTCGAGGTTCTCGGCCACGGTCTTGCCGGTCACCGTCATGCAGTCACCATTGAGCAGGCCGTTGTCGAGCAGGGCCTTCATGATCACGGGCACGCCGCCGATCTTGAAGACATCGTTCATCACGTACTGGCCGAAGGGCTTGACGTTGCCCAGGTGTGGGACCTTGTCGCCGATCTCGTTGAAGTCATCGAGCTTGAGCTCGACGCCGGCCTCGTGGGCGATGGCCAGCAGGTGGAGAACCGCGTTGGTCGAGCCACCGAAGGCCATGACCACTGCGATCGCGTTGTGCAGCGATTCGCGGGTGATGATGTCCTTGGCGGTGATCCCCTGCCGCAGCAGGTTGACCACGGCGTCGCCGGACTTGCGGGCGAACATCGTGCGATCGCGGTGGATGGCCGGCGGTGCGGCCGATCCCGGCAGGGACATGCCCATGGCCTCGGCCGCCGAGGCCATGGTGTTCGCGGTGTACATGCCACCGCAGGCGCCTTCACCCGGGCAGACGGCGCGTTCGATGGCGTCGACGTCTTTTTGGGAGATGGTTCCGGCACGGCAGGAGCCGACGGCCTCGAAGGCGTCGATGAGGGTGACTTCCTTCTCGGTGCCGTCCTCCATCTTCGCGGTGCCGGGCATGATCGAGCCGTTGTAGAGGAAGACGCTGGAGAGGCCGAGGCGGGCGGAGGCCATGAGCATGCCCGGGATCGACTTGTCGCAACCGGCCATGAGGATCGAACCGTCGAGGCGTTCGGCGCTCATCACGGTCTCGACGGAGTCGGTGATGACCTCACGGGAGACCAGCGAGTAGTGCATGCCCTCGTGGCCCATGGAGATGCCGTCGGAGACCGAGATGGTCCCGAACTCCAGAGGGAATCCGCCACTTTCATGGACGCCTTCTTTGGCAGCCTGGCCGAGGCGCTGGAGCGACATGTTGCAGGGGGTGATCTCGTTCCACGAGGTCGCGATGGCGATCTGCGGTTTGACCCAATCGTCATCTCCCATGCCGACGGCCCGCAGCATGCCGCGAGCCGCAGTGGCTTCGAGCCCATCGGTGACATCGCGGGAGCGAGGTTTGATATCCGGAGAGGTGGTGTTCGTATCAATGCTCATGCAGGCACTCTACGCCGGAGTCCACAGAGTGTTGGCCAGGTTCTCGCATGTTGGAACGTGTTTTGAGCAGTTCGTTCGAACGCGCTCAGTTCACTCTGCGGAGACGAGATTGAGCGGCTGTTCGCCGTCGTTGAGACGTCGGACCTGCTCGCCCAGAATCTGCACCACTCGAGGCTCGAACGCCGAGGTGTCACCGCCCTCATGGGGTGTGATGAGCGTGTTCGGGGTCCCCCACAGCGCGTGATTCTCCGGCAGCGGTTCCGGGTCCATGACGTCGAGTGCGGCATGCAGGCGGCCGGTGCTCAGCTCGGCCACGAGCGCGTCGGTGTCGACGACCTTGCCCCGAGCGACGTTGACGATGAGCGCGTTGTCGGGCAGTCGGGCGAGGAAATCCTTGTCGACGAGCTTGTTCGTCGCTTCGGTCAGCGGCGTGATGAGGACGACCACCTCGGCGTGGGGAAGCAGCGTCGGCAGTTCATCGACGCTGTGGATCTGACCGCGATCGTCTTCTCGTGCGGTCGTCGCCACACGTGTGAGGTCGACATCGAAGGGCTCGAATCGATCGGCGATCGCGGATCCAATCTCGCCGGCGCCGATGATCATGACACGACGATCCTGCAGTGAGCGATTGCGCTTGTGGTTCCAGATCCTCGCGCTCTGTGCCCGGACGGCGTCGTCGATGCCACGCAGGCTCGCCAAGGTCAACGTCAAGGCGAGTTCGGCCGTTCCACCGGTGTGCACGCCCGAGGCGGTCGCCACTTGGATGCCGCGCTCCGGCAGGTGCGCGACGGGATCATAGCCGGTGGTCTGGGTGATGACCAGTCCCAGATTGGGCAGCTCGTCGAGCAGTTCGATGGTCGGTCCCGAGTTGAGGTACGGGAGCACGACGACATCGACATCGTCTCGGCTCAGCTTCGCCGACTTCTCGGCGTCCGAATACACGACCAAGTCGACGTTGGCGCGCTGGTGCGCCGGGATCCGGGCGATGACGCGGTTGCGGAGTTCAGCATCTGGAAAGGCAATGGTCTTGATCGGCATAGCCACATTGTCCCACGAATGACCTCACTCAGGCAGGGCAATTCGGGCAGGCTCATTCCGGCAGGGACTTGGCGATCCGTGCGAACACTCTCGCGAGGACCTCGAGCTCTTCATCGTCGACATGGGAGAGGAAGACCTCGTCGATGTTCTCTCGATGCTGACGGCCGGCGCTGAGGAATGCTTGGGCACCAGCCTCGGTGAGACCGACATTGTGCGCCCGTTTGTCGTCCGTGCATTCCGTCTTGGTCACCAGCCCGGCGTCTTCGAGCACCTTGATCCGATAGTTGAGTCGCGATGGTGAGAACACCAGCTTCCTGGCCAGTACGCTCATCGTCAGTGTGTGGCTCGGCTCCTCCCACAGCAGCAGCAGCGTGTTGTAGTCGCTGACGGTCAGCCCGGCCCGGTCTTTGAGGTTTCCCTCGAGGTTCTGCCTGATGCGCTGCGAGGTCTCGAAGTACAGCCGCCACGACCTCTGTGCGAGAGCGTCGCGGCCCCGTCCGAACTTGATCTCGACCATCGTCATCCCTCGAGAAGCTGGGCGAACGGGGTGATGAACTCCGGATTGAACTCATCGTCGCTGCTCGGATTCGTCCGCTGTGTGGGATGGCCGAACTCACCGGTCGCTTCGACATCTGCGCCGTGCAGGCTCGCTGCCAGTCCGATCAGCTCGTCGCTGGCCTGAGAGATCCGGGCACCCAGGCTGCGGCCGCCCTCGACGCTGCCCCAGTCATCGGTCGCGGCGAAGACCGTCGTCGGCACGACGATGCCCTTGAGGTAGGACAGCATCGGGCGCAGCACGGTCTCGCCCGCCAGCGAGTGCCGCGGTGTGCCGCCGGTGGAGCCGATGAGCACGGGCTTGTTCGCCAGTGCCTTCTCGTCGATGAGCTGCCAGAACAGGGTGTGCAGTCCCACCGGCGCGACCTTGTACACGGGTGCGACGGTGACGATCACGTCCGCCTCGGCGACTGTGGCGAATGCCGCCTCGAGGTTCTCCGATCGGAACCCGGTCAGGGCCATATCGGTGAGGTCCGAGCTCAGGTTCCGTACATTGACGTGCTCGGTCTCCGGGCTCAGGCCCGCATCGTCTGCCGCCGAGGTGGCCGCCGCGGTGATCTTGTTCGCCAGTTTCAGTGTGGTCGAGTCCTCGCTCAGCGAGGTCGTGATGCTGAGAATGCGCATCAGCGATCAGCTCCTTGGGTGTCGTTCTGCTCTGCGGCCCTGGCCTGACGGTCGGCATAGGCACGCGATCCTTCTCCGCCGCCGGGGATGGGGTCCCGGCCTTCGCGGTGACGGACGACGAGCGATTCGTGTGTCGGGGCGTCGGGGACTTCGGCGGGACGGTTCTTCGCAAATTCCTTCCGCAGAACCGGCACGACTTCCTCGCCGAGGAGGTCGAGCTGTTCCAGCACCGTCTTCTGGGGCAGTCCCGCATGGTCGATGAGGAACAGCTGACGCTGATAGTCGCCAGCCCATTCGCGGAAGCTCAGGGTGCGTTCGATGACCTGCTGGGGTGATCCGACGGTCAGCGGCGTCTGGGTCGAGAAGTCCTCGAGGCTGGGGCCGTGGCCGTAGACCGGTGCGTTGTCGAAGTACGGTCGGAACTCGCTGACGGCGTCCTGTGAGTTCTTGCGCATGAATATCTGACCGCCGAGTCCGACGATCGCCTGGTTCGCGGCTCCGTGTCCGTAGTACTCGTAGCGCTGACGGTAGAGCTGGATCATGCGGGCTGTGTGGGACATCGGCCAGAAGATGTTGTTGTGGAAGAACCCGTCGCCGTAGTACGCGGCCTGCTCGGCGATTTCGGGGCTGCGGATCGATCCGTGCCACACGAAGGGCGGGACGTCGTCGAGTGGTGTCGGTGTGACGGTGAACCCGCCCAGGGGCGTGCGGAACTTGCCTTCCCAATCGATGTTCTTCTCCCGCCAGAGGCGGTAGAGCAGATTGTAGTTCTCGACCGCCAGCGGGATGCCCGAGCGGATGTCCTTACCGAACCAGGGGTAGACGGGGCCGGTGTTGCCCCGGCCCATGATCAGGCTAATGCGACCATCGGAGAGATGCTGAGCATACGAGTAGTCTTCGGCGATGCGCACCGGGTCGGTCGTGGTGATCAGTGTGGTGGCTGTTGACAGGTGCAGATTCTCGGTCTGTGCCGCAATGTTCGAGAGCAGCACGGGCGGGCTCGCGGGTGCGACGAATGGCGGGTTGTGGTGCTGACCGGTGGCGAAGACGTCGAGGCCGACCTCTTCGGCCTTCTTGGCGATCTCGACCGTGTTCTTGATCCGCTGGTTCTCAGACACCGTGGTCCCATTGGTGGGATCGGTGGTGACGTCTCCAATGGTGAAGATTCCCAGTTCCATGCCTGCTCCTTCTGCTCGCCGCTCGCGAACTCTCATCCAACCGAATAGCTTCAGTTTTGAAGTAACTAGTTGAAAGTTTAACAGAGCAGGGTTGGAAAGTATTCCCAAGGGTCCGAACACAGCAACCGCCGGGCCCTTCCGAGTCGAGACCCCTCAGGGATGTCGACCGGGATGGTCCGGCGAAGACCGTGCTGCTTGAGTGAAGACCGTGATACCGGCTGTCGGTTGGCGCCGGAAGACCCTCAGATCCAGATGGCTGGGTCGATCAGTTCGAAGTCGGCGTACTTCGAACGTGTGTCATCGGCATCCGACCCGCCCACCTCGGCGCCGGCGGGCTTCTTGTAGGGCCGGACCTTGGCAGGGATTCCGACCGCGCTCGAGTCTGCGGCGACGTCCTTGACGACGACCGCATTTGCGCCGACCGAGGAGTTGTCACCCACGACGACCGGCCCGAGGATCTTCGCCCCGGCCCCGACGAGGACGTGGTTGCCGATCGTCGGGTGACGCTTCCTCTGCTCCATCGACGTCCCGCCCAGGGTGACCTGGTGGTAGAGCATCACATCGTCGCCGATCTCCGAGGTCTCGCCGATGACGACCCCGTTGGCATGGTCGATGAAGAAGCGTCGCCCGATCTGCGCCGCGGGATGGATCTCGACACCCGTCAGGGTCCGCACGGCCTGTGACATCAGCCGGGCAGGCACCTTGGCGGCGTCATTGCGCCACAGTCGGTGCAGGCCACGGTGCGCCCAGATCGCGTGCATGCCCGGGTAGGAGACCAGCGAGACGAAGTCGCTCGTGGCCGCCGGGTCGCGTCTGCGAACGGTATCGAGATCCTCGCGCAATGTCGCGCGCACCCCTGGTCGGCTCAGCCCGTAGGCTGCCGCTCCGATCGCCGCAGCCGCCACAGTCCACAGTGCCTTCATCTCAACAGTCCTTCTTGCTCGTCATCGTCGGTCATCGATGCCGCAAGGGCGCCAAACGTGTGTTTGACGCCCTCGCCGCGCAACTGGCGCCTGCCACAGGCAGTGCTCAGTCGAAGCTGCTCCGCTCAGTCCATGTATTCGGCGAACAGCGGAGTCGTCAGGTAGCGCTCACCGAAGTCAGGCAGGATGACGACGATGCGCTTGCCGGCGTTCTCCGGGCGTGCGCCCAACTCTTCGGCTGCGATGAGTGCGGCACCGGAGGAGATTCCGACGAGCAGCCCCTCTTCCTTGGCGACCTCGCGGGCGCGGGTGAAGGCATCGTCGTTCTCGATGGTGACGACCTCATCGTAGATCTTGGTGTCGAGCACACCGGGGACGAAGTTCGCGCCGAGGCCCTGGATCATGTGCGGGCCAGCGTCTCCGCCGGAGAGGATCGGGGATGCTGCGGGCTCGACGGCGACGATCTTGACGTCCGGTTTCGCCTCACGCAGGGCGGCTCCGGCACCGGTGATGGTTCCGCCGGTCCCGATGCCCGAGACGAAGATGTCGACCTTGCCGTCGGTGTCGGCGAGGATCTCGGGGCCGGTGGTGCTGCGGTGGATATCAGCATTGGCCTGGTTCTCGAACTGACGGACCAGGACTGCACCGTCGGCGGCAAGCTCTTCGGCCTTGTCGACAGCACCCTTCATGCCCTTGGTCTTGTCGGTGAGGACGAGCTCGGCGCCGAAGGCGCGCAGAAGTGCACGACGTTCCTTCGACATGGATTCCGGCATGGTCAGCAGAACTTTGTAGCCGCGGGAGGTGCCCACCATCGCCAGGGCGATTCCGGTGTTGCCGGAGGTCGCTTCGACGATCGTTCCGCCCGACTTGAGCTCGCCCGAGGCTTCGGCGGCGTCGATCATCGCGACGCCGATGCGGTCCTTGACCGAGTTCGCGGGATTATAGGATTCGAGCTTGGCGATGATCTCCGCGCCGGAGCGTTCGCTCGCCTGATTCACACGAATCAGCGGAGTGCGGCCGACCAGTTCGGAAACGTTGTTGAAGATGGTCAAGACATATCCTTTCACGCATTATTGTTCGCCCGATGCTGAGGGCTGTGACGAAGGCGTCACCCAACCATCAGCCAAAGGCTTCAGCTGCTGATTTCGTCTCGTGGACCGAGACGGCTCATCACCATCATAACCACGCGGTATTCGCCGTTGTTCCCGTGGTAGTTGCTCAACAATCGATGTTCGCTTCAGGCGAAATACGCAGTTGCCGCGAGTCATCATCAACGCGACAGCCGCATGTGGTGGCGTCGACATGTGCCGGAGTCCAAAGAACCGCTGAACAATCAGAGGTGCGAATGTCGATGTCCTCTCCTCCCACGTGGCCGTTTCCCTACTGCTGGTGGGACGCAGATCTGAGACGCCGAGGCGGGGCTGCCGGTGCTGACGGGCCGCGGAAGATCGAGTGGACGATCAAGGCGAAGATCGATCGCAGGGGCAGGGCGAAGCTGAGACCGAACGCTGCGGGGAAAGCCGATACGATTGTCCTCATGCCTATTCATCCCATCGTCATCTACGGCGAGCCTGTGCTGCATCAGCGGGGCGAGAAGATCACTGACTTCGACGACGAGCTTGCAGCCCTCGTCGCCGACATGCATGAGACGCTCGACGCCAGCAACGGGGTCGGCCTGGCCGCTCCGCAGATCGGGGTGGGAAAGCGCATCTTCGTCTACAACGCCGAAGACGATGCAGGAATCCGCAGACGAGGTGTCTTCATCAACCCGCTGCTCATTGCGTCGAAAGTCCCCGACACCCGACCGGATCCCGATGACGAGACCGAAGGATGCCTTTCGGTGCCCAGCCTCGACTTTCCGCTCAAGCGCGCGGACCGTGTCACGGTCAACGGTGTCGACGAAACGGGCCAGTCGGTGTCACTGACCGCCGAAGGGTGGTTCGCCCGCATCATGCAGCACGAATACGATCACCTGCAGGGCACGCTCTATGTCGATCGTCTCGACAAGCGCTGGTCAAAGAAGTGGAAGAAGGAGCAGGCCGCCAACGGCTACAACGTCCCCGGTCGTTCATGGACGCCGGGCGTCGATCCTGATCCCTTCGGTCACTGAGCCGAGACTGAACGCTGGTGCCTGCTGCCAGGTCATTCCTCGAGCAGCCCGATCACTCCTCGAGGCGATCCTTGTCCGCGGAGGGTGAGGGCGTGGGTTCCAGCGCGTCGACGGCCTCCTGGGCCGCAGCCAGACGCGAGTCGAAATCGTCGAAGTCATCTGCGGTCTGATCGAGCTCGGCGACAAGGTCGGAGATGACCGATGACTGTGATTCGGCGTCGATCCGCAGCTCCCTGAACTGCCAGTCCGCGGAGTCATCGGCAGCTGTCCGGGACAGAACGTCGAGGACTCGGTCGCCGAGTTCGCGTGAGCGTTCGGAATTGTGGAGCAGCATGAGCTGCTGGTCGAGCTCAGTGAGTCGCTCATAGTACTCATGCATCGACAGCACACGGTTGGCCATCGAGGTGAAGGCCACAGCAAGTTTCGACAGATACGTCTCGACCGACTTTGCTGTTCCGGCATCCCTGATGCTCTCGATCTCCTCACGCAGCCGGACCAGTTCGGACAGTCGGAGACCGATCGAAGCGACAGCATGGTCGAGGTCGACGCGTGAGACATGGTCACGCAGAATCGGGTGGGTCCAGGCACGTGTTCGCACGATCTTTCGCGCGATGGTCACCGCAAGGTGGAACAGTCGCTGTTCGTCGGTGTCGCGGCCTTCTTTGCGGCCGGGCTGGAATCCCAGGGAGCCCGGAGTGATCCACTGCGCCTGGTTCACCTTCTGCCGGTTCTTCCGGCTCAAGCGTTTGGGATCACGGAAGTACTTCGGACCGGTGACTGCGGCGAACACACCGGTGCCCACTGCGGTGACTCCGCCAAGCGCCCCGAAGGTCAGTGCCGCTTCGGCGAAACCGGACAGCAGCGCCAGACCACTCGGGGCTGCGAAGCCCGCTGTGACCGCCGCGCCGGCGCCGGTGCCGCCCTTGAACAGCATGCTGGAGCGGAAGAAGTTCCGGCGCATCCCCCCGGTGAGCATGATCGCGCTCGGGGCACCAGCGGTGTAGCGATACCCTCGAGCGTTCCAGGCCTTCATGACGCCCTGGTTGACGCTTTCAGGCACGAGGACGCGATAGATCGGGATCGCCTTCCCGCATTCGCTCTTCCACAACGACTTCCACGACTGGGACACCGCTCTCACCTCCACACACGGATGGCACCGCACGCCGAACCCTCCGGTTCCTTGTCCGGCCGAGTCGGCACCTGGCCCGTGAGAATGCGAACAGCCACACCCTCCGGACTTCTTTGGTGTCCAAGTCTAGAGGGTGTGGCTGGATCAATCCTGAGTTCTGTTCACCCGATCAGGCGATTGCTCGTCTGCTCATGGCTGACTCAGCCGTTGATCTTGGCCAGGATCAGGTCCTTGGCCTTTCCGGCATCGGCCTGCCCGCGGGTGGCCTTCATGATCGGGCCCATCAGGGCACCGATGGCCTGCATCTTGCCACCCTTGATCTTCTCGACCACGTCGGGGTTGGCAGCGATCGCCTCCTCGACAGCGGCTTCGAGGGCGCCGGTGTCTTCGACGATCTCAAGACCTCGGGAACCCATCACCTCGGCGGGGTCGCCTTCTCCGTCGGCAACGGCCGTCAGGACGTCTTTCGCAAGCTTGTCATTGAGCTTGCCGTCGTTGATCAGCCCGATCAGGGCCGCGACCTGAGCGGGTGTGACGAGCTCGGCGGGGTGCTGGTCCTTCTGGTTGGCCAGCCTGGCCACTTCCCCGGTCCACCATTTGCGTGCCGCTGCGGGTTTCGCGCCGGCGGCCACGGTGTCGTCGATGGCTTCGAGCAGACCCGCGTTGACGATGTCGCGCATCTCCAGATCGGAGAACTCCCACTCCCCGATCAGGCGGCGGCGCTTCTGGGCCGGCAGTTCGGGCAGAGTCCCCCGCAGCTCCTCAACCCAATCGCGACTGGGTACGAGCGGAACGAGGTCCGGTTCGGGGAAGTAGCGGTAGTCGTCGGCGTCGGACTTCGGACGCCCCGACGAGGTCTCACCCGTGCCCTCATGGAAGTGACGGGTCTCCTGGACGATCTTCTCGCCGGCTTCGAGCCGCGTGGCCTGGCGGGCGATCTCGTAGCGGACCGCGCGCTCGATCGAGCGGAAGGAGTTGACGTTCTTCGTCTCCGTGCGGGTGCCCAGCGGAGCATCCGGACTTTCACGCAGGGAGACGTTGACGTCGGCACGGACGTTGCCCTGCTCCATGCGTGCTTCCGAGACGCCCAGGGCACGGAAGATGTCACGCAGCGTGCGCACGTAGGTGGAGGCCACCTCGGCGGCCCGATCCCCGGTCCCGGTGATCGGGTGGGTCACGATCTCGACCAGGGGCACACCGGCGCGGTTGTAGTCGACCAGGGAATATTCGGCTCCGTGGATGCGGCCGTCTGAGCCGCCGATATGGGTGTTCTTGCCTGCGTCTTCCTCCATATGGGCGCGCTCGATGGGGACGGTGAACATCGTCCCGTCTTCGAGTTCGATCTCGAGCTCGCCCTCCGAGGCGATGGGCTCATCGGACTGGCTGGTCTGGAAGTCCTTGGGCACGTCCGGGTAGAAGTAGTTCTTCCGGGCGAAGCGGCAGGTCTCTGCGATCTCACAGTCCAGCGCCAGGCCGATCTTGATCGCGTATTCGACGCCCTTCTCGTTGACAACGGGAAGGGAACCGGGCAGGCCCAGGGAGGTGGGGGTGATGCTGGTGTTCGGTCCGCCTCCGAAGGTGTTGGGGGCGGCGTCGAACATTTTGGTCGCGGTGCCCAGTTCGACGTGGACTTCGATGCCGATGACCGGATCGTATTTTCTGATCGCGTCTTCGTATTTCACTTGGTGGTCAGTCCTTCCGCGAGAGTATCGAGCACACGAGTCCCGGAGGCTTCCAAGGCTGCTTCGAGCGGGCCGGCCACCTCGTACATCGTCACGTCCTCCCGTGCAGGAGCGAGGATCTGGAATCCGACGGGCAGACCGCCGGCAAGACCCGCGGGCAGGGACAGTCCGGGGATTCCGGCGAGGTTGGCCGGGATCGTCGCAACATCGCCGAGGTAGAGCGCCATCGGGTCGGCCGCCGCTTCGGCACCGAACTTCAGTGCCGTCGTCGGTGCCGTCGGTGAGACGAGGACGTCGCAGGACTCGAAGGCCTTGGCAAAGTCGTTCTGCACCAGGGTGCGGACCTTCTGCGCCGAACCGTAGTAGGCGTCGTAGTAGCCGGCCGAGAGAGCGTACGTGCCGAGGATGATGCGGCGCTTGACCTCATCACCGAACCCGGCGGCGCGGGTTGCCGCCATGACCGTTTCAGCAGTGATCGGACCCGACTCCGGTTCGCTGCGCAGCCCATAGCGCATGCCGTCATAGCGAGCTAAGTTCGAGGACACTTCGGAGGGCATGAGGAGGTAGTAGGCATCGAGTGCGTAGGAAATCGACGGGCAGTCGACCTCGACGATTTCGGCGCCGGCAGCGGCGGCGACATCAAGGGCCGCGGAGAACGCGTCGCGGACCCCGTCCTGGTAGCCCTCGCCGCGCAGCTGTTTGATGACGCCGAGCTTCTTGCCCGCCAGGTCCGAGGTCTGTGCCGCGGAGACGAAGCCCGCCACCGGGTCCGGCAGCGAGGTCGAGTCGAGCGGGTCGTGTCCTGCGAGCAGCTCGTGCAGGGCCGCGGCATCGGCAACGCTTCGGCCCATCGGCCCGACCTGATCGAGGCTCGAGGCCATGGCGATGATGCCGAAGCGCGAAATCGAACCGTAGGTCGGCTTCACGCCGACGGTGCCGGTGAAGGCTGCGGGCTGTCGCACCGAGCCGCCGGTGTCCGTGCCGACCGACAACGGAGCCTGGAATCCGGCGAGGGCCGCTGCGGCGCCGCCGGAGGAGCCGCCGGGCACGTGCTCGAGGTTCCAAGGGTTGCGGGTGGTGCCGAGGGCCGAGTGCTCGGTCGTCGATCCCATCGCGAATTCGTCGAGGTTGGTCTTGCCCAGGACCGGGAGTCCGGCGGTCCTGACCTTGTTGTGCACGGTGGACTCGTAGGGTGGAACCCAGTTTTCGAGCATCTTCGAGGCGGCGGTGGTGCGCACGCCCTCGGTGACGACGAGGTCCTTCAGCGCCACGGGCACACCGGCCAGGGCGTGGACATCGTCACCGGTGCTGCGCTTGGCGTCAACTGCTTTGGCCGTCTCCAGCGCGAGATCATCGGTGACGGTGATGAATGAGCCGAAATCGGCTTCGGTGGCGTGGATGCGATCCAGATGCGCCTGGGTCACCTCGACGGAGGAGAACTCGCCGGATTTCAAACCTGCGGCGAGTTCGAGGGCGCTCCTGTGCGTCAGTTCGCTCATCATTCCTCCCCAAGGATCTGCGGGACGAGGAATTTGTCATCAGCAGATGCCGGAGCCGAGGCCAGAGCCTGCTCGCTGGTCAGGGTCTCACCCACGACATCGGGGCGCAGCACGTTCGACAGTGCGATCGGGTGGCTGGTTGCTGGCACATCGTCGCCGGCCACTTCATTGACCCTGGCGACATTGCTCAAAATGGTGCTCAGGTCACCGGCGAGCGATTTCAGCTCGTCTTCGCCCATGGCGATCCGAGACAGCGAAGCCAAATGCTCAACTTGCTCGGGGGTGATTGCGGAGGACTCCGTCATTCCCTGCCTTTCATCGTCTCTGTTTACTCGTCAGCAAGTCTAGTCTCTTTGCCGGACCACTTCTGAAGGGATCGATGTGAGGTTCGCTGAG
>JAKDSA010000156.1 GCA_030457025.1 Brevibacterium sp.
GGCTGAGGCTCGCCATAGACGACAATCGGAGAGATCACCGACTGCTCCGGCCCCAGTATCGTGGCAACATCATGCGGCCCGGGAGCCACCCAAGGGCCGCCATCCACCTGAGCGAAACCAGCCCACGACAGCCTCGACGCCATCTGGTGGCGCAGTGTCCTCTTCGACTCAGGCACCTGGATGCGCACAAAGGTCCATCGGCCGTCCCAATCCTGGGGCTGCCAGCCGGCGAACATCTTCTCCTGACCCTCGCGCAGAATCGCCCGTCCGCGATCGGAGAGCGTGTAGAAGGTCTTGCGGCCCTCTTTGTGTCGCACGATGAAGTTCTTCGCCGCCATCCGCTGCAGCACGGACCTGGCCGCCGACTCCCCCACACCCAGCCTGCCCATGACGAACACGATCGAGGCCCCGCTCAGCGGCCTGGGGTCATCAAGCATGTGCAGGCCGGCGAGCGCGAAAAAGAGTGACTGCGGGTGAACCGTCATGCCTCTACTTTACGGTCTCTACGTCGCTCCGAACCATCTATTAATCGCATTTCATTGACGTCACAACATAATATTGCATAGTATTGGAAACGGTTCGGTCAGCGGCGATCGGCCCCCTTCCCGGCACAGGACACCGCACAGAACGACGAGCCACCCACAGCCAAGCCACACAATCAGCGAGGATCACATGGCTTCCGCGAAATCCACGCAGACCAAATCGACACCGATGCTCAAACGAGCAGCCGCCTCGGCGTACCTGGGCAGTGTCATCGAGTACTACGACTTCTTCGTCTACTCCGTCTGCGCAGCACTCGTCTTCAAGGACGTCTTCTTCTCCAACCTCACCCCGGCCATCGGCACCCTGGCCAGCCTGGCTACCTTCGCCACCGGCTACCTGGCCCGGCCCCTGGGCGGCATCATCTTCGGCCACTTCGGCGACAAGCTGGGCCGCAAGCGCATGCTCATCGTCAGCATGTTCACCATCGGCATCGCGTCGACCGCAATCGGCTTGCTGCCCACCTACGACCAGGCAGGGCTCATCGCCCCCGTCCTTCTCATCCTCATCCGCGTCATCCAGGGCGTGGCCATCGGCGGCGAATGGGGCGGGGCCATGCTCATGTCCGCCGAACACTCCACGTCCAACCGCGGCTTCTGGGCCAGCTTCACCAGCGCCGGGGCACCCACCGGCCAGCTCGTCTCCGCGCTCGTCATCGCCGGTACCCTCGCAGCCATGGGCCCCGACGCCTTCATCGCCTGGGGTTGGCGACTGCCGTTCCTCGCCTCGGTCCTCCTGCTGGTCATCGGCGTCATCGTCCGCTCCGCTGTCGATGAGTCACCAGAGTTCCTCGCAGCGAAGAAGCGCACGCCCAAGGCTGGCATCCCGATCCTCGCCACTCTGCGCAAGCAGCCGCTGACACTGCTGCTCGCAGTGGGCGTGGGCCTGTCCGCCTTCATGTTCCAGGGACTGCTCACCACCTATTCCATCGCCTACGGCGTGCAGATCGGCATCGAACGGCAGACGATTCTCAACGCCCTGTCCTTCTCCTCCTTCTTCGCGATCTTCGGCATCATCGGCTGGTCCCGCCTCTCCGACACGATCGGACGCAGGCCCCTCGTCATCGCCGGGGCCGTGTTCATCGCCGTCTGGGGCTTCGCCCTCTTCCCCCTGCTGGAGACAAAGAACGGCATCATCATCACCATCGGCATGGTCGTCGGCCAAGGCATCATCCACCCGATGATCTACGGTCCGCTGGCCGGTCTCTACTCGGAGCTCTTCGACACCGAGCACCGCTACACCGGTGCCTCACTCGGCTATCAGATCGCCGGCATCGGCGCGGGCATCTCGCCCGTCCTCTTCGCCGCGATCATGAGCTCCACCGGATCACCGTCGACCATTCCTCTGTCCATCGTTCTCCTCGTCGTGGCCGCCATCAGCATCCTCTGCATCTGGCGACTCGGTGAGACGAAGTCACGGACCTTGTCCGAACAGCGCTTCGCCGAGACGCCCGCTGCCACCGGCGCTGTTCCGACCGGTACCGCTGCCACCGGAACTGCACCGACGACCGACACCCCGCCAGCAGCAATGGAAGGACCGACTCAGTGACCTTCACCCACCCCAGCCTGGCCAGGCTCTCCGAACGCCAGGCCAACGACTACGGCGAGAAGACTGCGATCACCTTCGCCGGCATCGACTACTCCTACGTCCAGATGCACGAACGCACACTATCCCGGGCCGCCGACCTCCACTCACGTGGCATTGGCCGAGGCGACCGGGTGGCCTACCTCGGCCCCAACCACCCAGCGCTCATTGAAGTCCTCCTCGCCTGCCTGCGCCTGGGAGCGATCTTCATCCCGCTGAACTGGCGGCTGGCCCCGGCCGAACTGGACTACCAGCTCACCCTCGCCGAGGTGGCCCGACTGTACGTCGCCCCCGAGATGTCTGAGACCGCCGAGCAACTCAGCGACGCCGTCGCGCAGGAACCGGTGCGCTGGGAGGACACAGCCACCTCGGCGAGCGTGCCGGTGGTGCCTGCGGCTGAGGTCACCGGTGACGAACCGGCGTTTCTGCTCTTCACGTCCGGAACGACTTGGCGGCCCAAGGGTGCGGTGCTCTCACACGCGAATCTGCTGTGGAATTCCTTCAACCTTCTGCTCAACTCGGATCTCACCGCCGACGACGTCACGCTGGTCACCGCTCCCCTCTTCCACGTCATCGGCCTCGACCAGCAGGTGATGACCAGCTACCTGCGCGGGGCGCATATGCTCATCGAGTCCAAGTGGGACGTGGATCGGGCCTTCGACGCCATTGAGCACGAGGGGCTGACCTGGATGGCCGGAGTGACGACGATGTTCGCCGACATGCTCCAGTCGCCGAGGTGGGAGACTGCCGACCTGTCCTCGCTGCGCTTCGTCAACTCCGGCGGCGCTCCGATCCCGGTCTCGCTCATCGAGGCTTTTCACGCCAAGGACATCATGTTCTGCCAGGGGTACGGACTGACCGAAACCTCGCCCGGATGCACCTTCCTGCCCGCAGCGAACGCGCTGGACAAGGCCGGATCGGCAGGCCGGGCGGTGCCCTTCACCGAGGTGCGCGTCCGTGACCTGGCCAGCAACGACTGCGAAGCCGGAGTCAAGGGCGAAATCGTCGTCCGCGGACCCAATGTCACGAGCGGCTACTGGAACAACCAGGCCGCGAGCAATGCGGCGTTCTCCCCCGGCGGCTGGTTCCACACCGGCGACATCGGTTACCTCGACGCCGAGGGGTTCCTCTTCATCGTCGACCGACTCAAGGACATGTTCATCTCCGGTGGGGAGAACGTCTACCCCGCCGAGGTGGAATCCGCCCTTTTCGACCACCCTGCCGTGGCCGAGGCCGCCGTCGTCGCGGCCGCCGATGAACGGTGGGGCGAGGTGGGCCACGCCTTCGTCATCGTGTCTGTACCTGAGACCGGGGCTGGCGCTGATGCCGGAGCCGACTCTGCAGCTTCGCCCCTGACCGGAGAAGAACTGCGCGAGTTCCTGCTCACCCGCCTGGCCAAATACAAGGTGCCGAAGTACTTCGACCTCGTCGACGAACTCCCCCGCACCGGCTCCGGGAAGGTCCACAAGGTCTCTCTGCGCACCACCGGCGGCCTCGGCGCCCACTCCACAGAATTGTCTCCCTCAACCACCGGCAAGCCAGCACCAACCGCACCATCGAAGGACCACGCATGACCAACTCCCCTGCTTCCCACCTCACGGACGTCTCCTCACAGCCGACCACGCTCGAGATCTCCGAGGCTCTGCGCTTCACCACCGAAGGCAGCATCGGCATCCTCACCCTCGATCGCCCGGCCAAACGCAACGCCCTTGACGATGCCACGGTGGCCGCCCTGGGCGAGTTCTTCCGCACCCCGCCAGAGGTCTCGGCGATCGTGCTGACAACCGTCGGCGATCACTTCTGCGCCGGCCTCGACCTGTCCGAAATGGCCGAACGCGACGCCGTGGCCGGCCTCCACCATTCGCGCGGTTGGCACAAGACGATG
>JAKDSA010000092.1 GCA_030457025.1 Brevibacterium sp.
TCACCCGGACGTGGAATAGGAGGACTGTGATGTCATGCGATTGCGGTGGCGCAGGAGGCTGCCAGGGCGGCGGTGCGCCGAATGGAACGGCTGCGCCGACCAGCACGACAACACCCGGCGGAGTGGCGGCGTCGACGCCCCTGGAAGCCACGATGGCGACCGCGGGTCAGGCCACGATGGAGATGGCCCCACCGACTATGGACCACTCGGCCTTCGACGTCTTCAACCCGCCGGATCCCGGGCTGATCGCCGATTGCGTCCACTGCGGCTTCTGCCTTCCCGCGTGCCCGACCTACCAGCTCTGGGGAAACGAGGAGGATTCACCGCGCGGACGCATCTACCTCATGGAGAAGGGACTGGAGGACGGGCCGATGAGCGCGTCCATGGTCGAGCACTTCGACGCCTGCTTGGGTTGCATGGCCTGTGTCAGTGCCTGCCCGTCCGGTGTCCAGTACGACAAGCTCATCGAGGCCACCCGCGGTCAGGTCGAACGCAACGGCAAGCAGCATCGCAGCCGCGCCGAGGTGGCTCTGCGGGAGGCGATCTTCCAACTGTTCCCGTACCCGGAGCGACTCAAGACGATGCTGGCACCGCTCAAGGCCTACCAACGGTCGGGACTGTCCGCGCTCGTGCGCAAGTCCAAGATCCTCGAGAAGCTCTCACCGACTCTGGCCACGATGGAGGCCATCGCGCCGCCGGTGTCGAAGAAGGTCAGCATTCCCGAGTCGAACCCGCCACGTTCGGCTCAGGGGCAGACCCTGCCGGTCAGAGCCCGGGTGGGGATGCTGCTCGGCTGTGTGCAGCGCACCTTCTACCCCCAGGTCAACGCCGCGACGGTGCGCGTTCTCAACATGGAAGGCTGCGAAGTCGTCGCGCCCCAGTCGCAGGGGTGCTGCGGTGCACTGTCGGTCCATGCCGGACGCAGCGAGGAGGGTGAGGACTTCGCGCGCAGGATCGTGGACACCTTCACCGCCTCCGAAGTGGACTATCTGGTCGTGAACTCCGCCGGCTGTGGATCGACGATGAAAGAGTATGCGGACATCCTCGCAGGTGATCCCGCCTATGCCGCACGCGCGAAGGATTTGGCAGGCAAGGTCAGAGACGTCACCGAGATCCTCGTCGAACTCGGGCCCAGTGCCCCACGTCATCCGGTCACGGACGGCGGGCTGCGCGTGGCCTACCACGACGCCTGCCACCTCTCCCACGCCCAAGGGGTGCGCAATCCGCCGCGGGAACTGCTGGGTCAGATCCCCGGGATCGAGCTGGCACCGATCAAGGACGCCGACACCTGCTGCGGCTCGGCCGGCATCTACAACCTGGTGCGTCCCGAGGCCGCCCGTGAACTCGGGGACAAGAAGGCCACGAACATCGCCGCCACCAAGGCCGGACTTGTCGTCACCGGCAATCCCGGATGCCTGCTGCAGGTCACCGATGCGCTGCGCCGACAAGGGGAGGCGACGCTGCCAACCGCTCACACGATCGAACTCCTCGACGCCTCGCTCACCGGTGCAGGAGCCGGGGACCTATTGGCGCGGTGAGCTGTCGGGGCACGCCCGGAGAGGCTGCCAGCCGCAGGGAGGGTGCGGCGAATCTGTGTCGGGGAGCTGAGTAGAAAACGGTCATGTCAGTGATGGTCCTGATCCGACTGCGATGACGCCGAGGAGTACGCCGACGGTCAGCATCACCAGGGAGACGATGAGGGCTCGCCAGAGGACCTTCTTGTGGTGGTCTCCGAGCTCGACGCCCGAGAGTGAGACGAGGAGCAGGATCGCGGGTACCAACGGTGACTGCATGTGCACCGGCTGACCGGTGATCGAGGCTCGGGCCATGTCGGCGGCGGAAATGCCGAAGTGGCCAGCGGTCTCGGCCAGCACCGGAAGGATGCCGAAGTAGAAGGCGTCGTTGCTCATGAAGAACGTCATCGGGATCGAGAGCAGACCGGTGATGACGGCCATGTAGGGGCCCATCGAGGAGGGGATGACGTCGACGAGCCATTCGGCCATCGCGTCGACCATGCCCGTTCCGCTCATGATGCCGGTGAGTACGCCCGCAGCCATGACCATGGCGACGACCGCGATGATCGCCGAGGCGTGTGAGGCCAGTTCCTCCTGCTGTGCCTTGAGATCGGGGAAGTTGACTATGAGTGCGATGACCATGGCGATCATGAACAGGTAGGGCAGGGGCAGCAGGTCGGCGATGAGCATGACCATCACGGCCACTGTCAGGACCAGGTTGAACCAGAAGAGTTTGGGACGCAGCGTCGCCCGATTGGGGTCGAGTGCGGTGTCGGTCAGGGTCGAACCGGCCCCGGCATCGTCATCTGGGGATTCTGCGACCGCTGTGCCCGCCGGGGTTGATCCACCGTGATCGGAATCCGACGTGAACCCGGTGTTGGAGACGGAATCTGAACCTGCACCCGAGCCTGAGCTCGAGTCTGAGCCTGAGCTTGAGCGGGCGAGCGCACCGACGAGGTCGGAGCGCTTCGAACCCGAACGAGGCTCATCGACCCAGGCCACACCATTCTTGGCCAGACGACGGCGTTCGGAGATGCCGAGGAAGTAGGCGAAGACGAAGCATACGAGTAGGCCGGCGACGAGGGCCGGAACCATGGGGGCGAAGATGTCATTGGCATCGATCTGCAGCGCCGAGGAGGCACGTGCCGTCGGGCCGCCCCAGGGGACGATGTTGAGCGTGCCGTTGATGAGGCCGGCCACACAGGTCAGCACCACGGGCGACATCTCCAGGCGCTGGTAGATCGGGAGCATGGCGGCGGTGACGACGATGAACGTCGTCGAACCGTCACCGTCGAGGGAGACCGCGCCGGTGAGCAGCGCGGTGCCCATGACGACCTTGACGGGGTCGTTGCCCGCGACTCTGAGGATGAACGCGACGAGTTTATCGAAGAGTCCGACATCGATCATGATGCCGAAGTAGATGATGGCGAAGAGCAGCAGAGCCGCTGTCGAGGACATGTCTGCGATGGCCTCCATGACCATTTCGCCGATTCCCAGACCTGCGCCGGTGAACAGTCCGAACACGGTCGGAACGATGATCAGCGCCAGGATCGGTGAGAGTCGCTTCGTCATGATCAGCGTCATGAAGACGAGGATCATTGCGAAACCGAGAACTACGAGCACGAGCTTCTCCTTCGAAGGCGAATGTGAGGCCGGATACACCCTAGGCGTGTCCGGAACGTCGCCGCGTGTTTGTATGCACTGAACGCGTTCTGCCACTTTGGCACCTTTTGCGCATTTCGCTCACGCGGCGCTAGGGTTGGCGCGTGTCCCGCCCCATCAGATCCTTCTCCCGCCGTGTGCTTCTCAGTCAGCTCACGGTCGTCGTCGTGATCCTGGCGCTGGTGACGGGGGTCTTCGCGTGGATGGGGGCGCGATCGGTCACCGAAGTCACCGAGACCAAGGCGCTGTCGACCGCGCGAGCTCTGGCGATCGACCCGGAGGTGCGCAGGGGAGCCACCCGAGCCTCCGTCGAGCACGCGGCCCACCCCGATCCGGCCATCACCGCTCCTCTGCTTGAGATCACTGATGATCTGCGGACCACCTCGGGCATCGTCTTCGCCGTGATCACCGATGATCGCGGCATCCGTCTGACCCACCCGAACCGGGACAACATCGGACACCGAGTCTCGACCTCTCCGGACGAGGCGCTGGCCGGCCGGGAGTCGGTCACGCACGAGAGGGGCACCCTCGGTGAGACCGTGCGCGCCAAGGTCCCGATCCGGTCGACGGCCGATGGCACGACGGTCGTCGGTGAGGTCTCGGTGGGCATTCATGCCTCGGTCCTCGACGCCGACCTGCGACGCGAGTTCCTCGTCCTCGGGTCCGTGGCCGTCCTGGCGCTGGCGATCGGCGTCATCGCCTCCCTGGCTCTGGGCCGCAGGCTGCGCCGCGAGACGCTGGGCATCGGCCCCGAGGAACTGGCGGAAATGGCTCGTGACCAGGGTGCCGTGCTGCGCGGACTCGACGACGGGGTCCTCGCGTTCAGCTCCTCGGGAATCCCAACCCTGACCAACTCCACGGCCGAAGAGCTGCTCGGGATCGCCCACGTCGACACGGACGCGGACGGATCTGGGCCCGGCCCCCGGGCGGACGTGCCGGAGGTGATCCGACGGATGATGCTCGAGGCACCCATTCACGGAGCCCTGCGGCGCCGGGTCAACGTCGGAGACCGGATTCTGCTGGCCACCGCCGTCCGGGTCAGCCGAGACGGCGTCTCCGTCGGCGGAGTCGTCACCCTGCGCGATGAGACGCAGGTGCTGACGATGGCGCGTCAGCTCGAATCGGTGACGTCGATGGCGCGGGCGCTGCGAACTCAGCGGCACGAGTTCGCCAACCGACTGCACACAGTCCTCGGTCTCGTCGACACGGACGCAACCGACGAAGCACGGAACTACCTCGCTACGATTCTGCAGACCGGTCCGATTGCGGCCCCGGTCGAAGGCATCGAGGTGATCTCCGACCCGTACCTCCAGGCCCTGCTCGAGGCGAAGGGAACCACCGCCGCCGAGGCGGGTGTCACCCTCGCCGTCACCCCGGATTCCCTGGTGTTGGGCACGGTGAAGGCACCCGAGGACGTCACACTCATCCTCGGCAACCTCATCGACAACGCCGTGCGCGCCGTGGTGACGCATGCCATCGGCAGCGCAGACAAGGACGCGGACCGGGCGGACGAGGTCTTCGGAAGGGTCGAGGTGACTCTGCTCGGTTCCGGTTCGGAGCTGCACGCCGTCGTCGCCGACACCGGCGGGGGAGTCGATGATGAGGACGCGGAGTCCATCTTCGACGAAGGGGTCAGCAGTGCCGATGACCTCGACTCCGAGCACGGACACGGCATCGGGCTGGCCCTGTGCCGAAGAATTGCACGGCGACACAGCGGCAGGATCTGGCTGCTCGCCGGCCACGACCCGGAAATGGGCGGTGCCGGCTTCGCTGTCCACCTGCCCGATGTGCTCAGTGTCGACGAGGCAGACACAGACGACATACCTGCCGGCGAGTCCCGCGCGGATGGCGCTCCTGCCCACGAGGCCCACGCAGATGACAAGGAGAGATGATGGTCAACGTTCTGGTTCTCGACGACGACTTCTATGTGGGACAGATCCACTGTCGCTACGTCGACGAAGTCGCGGGATTCAACGCACTGGAGCCGGTCAGAGATCTGCGTACCGCCCGCACGGTCATCGCCGAGCAGCAGGTGGACCTGCTGTTGGCTGACTACGTCCTGCCCGAAGGCAACGGCGTCGAACTCATCCGCGACACCGACGTCGATGCGATCGTGCTCTCGGCCGTGACCGATCCCGACGTGGTGCGGTCGGCTCTGCGGGCGGGAGCGATGACCTATATTCTCAAGCCCTTCGCCGCCGATGAGCTGCAGGACTTCCTTCGACGCTATGCCCGCTTCCGTCGGTATTGGGACCGGGAGAAGGTGAGCCAACCGGACCTCGAGCGTCAGCTGCGTAGTCTGCACGACGTCGCTTCCCCTGGGAGTGCTCCGGCCAAAGGCTCGGGCTCGTCGACGAGCGGCCGGATCCTCGAAGCACTGGAGAGCGCCGATCAGCCGGTGACGGCAATGGAGGTCTCCGAGTTGGTGGGTACCTCACGTGCCACCGCCCAGCGCCACCTGGCCAAGCTGGCCGAATCTCGAGTCGTGACCGTCTCACTCCAATACGGAAGCACCGGGCGTCCCGAACACCTCTATGGGGTGGGCTGAGGGATCAGCGCTCCCGACCGTATGCCAGACCGCACTCCGGAACCTTCCGCTCAGGAAAGCTTGAGTATGAAATACAGAATCACGATCAAGGCTCATTGGGTCAACAGCTGGTTCCTGAAACTGTTGTCAAAACCCGTGGCTCTGGTGGGTCATGAAGAGTACCCGCTGGTCTGGTCACACCCCACGGTAATCGAGATGGAGCAGGATGCATCGGCCTGGATCGGCGTCGGCGTTCGGTATTTCAGGAGAGGAAAATTGCTGGGTGTCTCTATGACCGAGTTGCCTGCACACAGCACCCCCGAACTCAGCTCAGGTGTCATCACATTTCGCAATGGATTTTGGAATCACGAACCGTTCAAGCTGGTTTGAGTTTTAAGCAGATTCCTCTTCAGCATCGCTGGCGGCACTAAGCAGGTCCAGCTCGCGCGGCAGAGTTCGCATCCGGAGGAGCGGGGACACGAGCACAAGGATCGACGCGGCAAGCGAGCAAGCCGCGAGGATCCACATCGTCGTGGACACGCCTAGACTGTCGCCGAGGAAACCAGCGAGTAGTGAGCCCAGCGGCATCGGCCCCCAGACGAGGAAACGAATCGAGGCGTTCATGCGTCCCAGCAGCGGCTTCGGGCACAGGCGCTGGCGGAAGCTGACCTGGGCGATGTTGTAGACGACGACCGCCCAGCCGGTGACAAGACTGGCCACGAGCATCGTCGGGAAGGCCGGCAGAACCGTGGCCAGGGGCATCCCGAAGAAACTCAACCCACCGAACATTGCGGACACCGAGATGCTCGTGCCCTCACCGAGTCGTGACTGCACCCAGGCGGCACTGAGCGCACCGAGGATTCCCCCGATCGCGCTCGCCGACATGATGATGCCCAGCTGAACCTGGCTCAGTCCCAAAGTCGTCAACACGAACAGCACCAGGAGAGCGAAGATGCCAGATGCCGCGAAGTTCGTGAGGCCCGTGCACGCGGTGATCCGCCGCAGCAGCCGGTGCCCGAGCACGAAGCCAAGTCCCTCACGGATCTCGGCGATGAAGCCTGTGCGGGTCGCGGGTTCCGGCGGTGTTTCGCGGTGGCGGATTCTGCTCACGAAGAGACTCGACAGGCCCATGCAGGCACTGGTCAGGCCCACTGTCAGTGGGGCGCCGATGGCTGTGACGAGGCCTGAGGCCAAGGTCGGCCCGACGACTCCTGCCGTCTGCTGACTGGCCTGGAGCTTGCCGTTGCCGTCCCCGATGGATCCGCCGGCGACTAGTTCGGGCAGATACGACTGATTCGCGATATCGAAGAAGACGGTGACGATCCCGACTCCTGCGGCCACAAGGTAGAGCTGGAGCATGCTCAGAGCGCCGAACGACCAGGCCAGCGGGATCGTCAGCAGGATGCCAGCACGCACGATGTCGCCGGAGACGATGACGATCTTCTTCGGCAGCCGATCGATCCAGGCACCTGCCGGCAGACTGATGAGGAGGAATGCAGCCGATTCCAGTGTCGCGAGGAGCCCCATCTGGAAGGCATCGGCGTCCAAGAGACTGACGGCGATGAGGGGGAGTGCGAAGAAGACGAGCTCCGACCCGAACACGGAGACCGTGTCGCCCGCCCACAGCTTCATGAAGTCGCGGTGGCCCCACAAGGGTGAGCGTCTCGGTCGTGCGGTGTCAGCTGTAACCATGGCTCGTCCTTGAGTCGGGGTATCGGTGATCGGATGCCGGAGAGTAGATAGGGAGTGATTGAGATCTCTCAATCGAAGTCTGACAGGAGTGATTGATTTAAGTCAATCACTCTGGTGTGACCAATTGACTTCTCCCGATCACTCGTTAGCGTTGAGGTATGAATGCTGAGCGCGCCGAGAACACAGCGCGAACCGTCGCGCGAGCCGTCGAACGCCGTGATGCCACCGATGCCGAAGCGAGGGCCTTGGCCTCGAGTCTGCGCATACGCATCCTGCGGCTGTGCCTCGACAAGGCATTGAGCAATCGTGAGATCGCCGAGGCGACCGACCTCAACCCAGCGACATCGCTGCACCATGTGCGGATGCTCGCCGACACGGGGTTCCTCGAGGCGCAGGAGGCTAGGCGAGGTCGCCGAGGTGCGCGGGAGATCCCGTACCTTGCAACGGGCAAGAGCTGGTATATCGATGTCGGCGACGTGACGAACCCAATGATCGAGGCCTTCACTGCCGAGTTCACCGCCGCCCCCTATGAAGAACGGACGATGGGACGGATGGCGGCGATGCTCACCGAGGATGAGGTTGAGGAGTTTCGCGACCGCATCAATGCCCTCTTCGAAGAGTTCCGTGGCCGACGCAAGAAGCCGAACGCCACACAGTGGGGACTTTTCATCGCCATGCATCCGAGCAGCAATGGACCAGAGTAAGCATGAGCGATAGCTATCATGACGCGCGGTGCGCGGCGGTCTACGACATCTTCGAAGGGCCAGAACGCAGCGACCTCGCCGTTTACGCGGCGATGGTTACGATCTTCGGCAGCGACAGTACGCGGGTCGACGAGGCGTCCACCCTGCGCTTCCGCAGGCGCGCCGCACTCACCCACTCAGTGGGACAGGCGGGATTCATAGTCGAGGAGATCCGTGACGCTCCCGACCGACCCGGCCGAGAGCTCGTCTTCGTGGCACGCACGGTCTGACATGGAATTTCACCCCTTCGACCCCCGTGAAAAACGCGGTTTGGGACACCAGCATGGCGCGCCGAACCCTGCGGATTTACTGGGCAGGAGCGCATAATCACCCTAAGATAAGAAGCATGGCGACCAGAACGACTTCCCCCGCTTCTGGTAAAGGAAAAGGCACAGCGCGCAAAACTGCTGGTCGGACCGGGCAAGCGGGGACCAAGGAAGACCCCGGGACAAACGTTGTCACCGGTGCGTGGAGGGGAGTGGCCCACATGGCCGGAAACCGTGCGCGAAAAGTCCTCAGCGACGAACCCAGCGATCAGTCACCGACGAAGCGAGACGGCACGGCCTTCTTCCTCATCGGACTCTCCATCGTCATCGCGGCCTTCGAATGGTGGAACATTCCCGGCGCGATCAGCGAAGGCGTCCGCGGCGTCGTCGAAGGCACCTTCGGGCGAGTGGCCCTGGCTCTGCCGGTGATCTTCACCTGCTACGCGATACGACTGTTCCTCCGTGGCGATGACAACAAGGGCAACAACAGAATCCTCATCGGCATCATTCTGATGTTGCTTGCGGCTGCGGGCCTGGCCAACATCTCCGCTGGCAACCCCAGTTTCGTCAACTCCCGAGATGCCCTGGCCAACGGCGGCGGCGCACTCGGATTCGTCATCTCCTCGCCTCTCGTCGTTGCCACCACGGTGTACGTGGCGGTGCCGCTGCTCGTTCTGCTCGGCATCTTCTCGCTGCTGGTCATCACTGCCACACCGGTGCGTTCGATTCCCGCACGTCTGACAGTGCTCTATCAGCGCCTGACCGGGGGGGCACGCCCAGAAGCCGGCGCCGAATCGGATGCGGCTTCGACCGACTTGGTCGCCGACAATGCGCGCACGTCCAGCCTCAAGCCCGTCATGGGCGCCAAGCGCCGGTCGCGGAAGAAGAAGACCGATCTCCCCGAGAGTGAGCATGCCGACGATGACACCGCGACTAAGGCCTACGACAAGGCCTATATCCATGAAAATGATGTCAGCGATGAAGAGGCTGACACCACGGTCATCGAACGGCCGCAATTCAAACCCGGTGAACGTCGCCCGACGAAGGCCGAGCGGGAAACGGCTGCGCTGAAGAAGACCATCGGCATGGACGATGACGCTGCCACGGCGGCGAACAAGTCCACCTCGGCAGCCGCCTCGGCGCCGGTGCCTGTCACGAACCCTCCAGCGGCCCCGCCCACGGAGCAGCTGCCCGAACGCGTCGAGCAGCTCACCCTGGCCGGGGATGTGACCTACACCCTGCCGAACTCGGACAACCTCACGCCCGGTCCGCCCGCGAAGGAGCGCTCCGAGGCCAACGACCGCGTCGTCGAAGCGCTGCGCGACGTCCTCGAGCAATTCAAGATCGCCGCGGAGGTCACCGGTTTCTCGCGCGGGCCAACGGTGACACGCTACGAGGTGGAGCTGGGATCCGGCACCAAGGTGGAGAAGGTCACTGCGCTTTCCAAGAACATCGCCTACGCGGTGGCCAGTGCCGATGTCCGCATCCTCTCGCCGATCCCCGGCAAGAAGGCGATCGGCATCGAGATTCCGAACTCCGACCGTGAGAACGTCGCCCTCGGCGATGTGCTGCGCTCCAAGGCCGCCCGCAAGACCGAGAACTCCCTGGTGATGGGCGTGGGCAAGGACGTCGAAGGCGGATTCGTCGTCGCCGACCTGTCGAAGATGCCCCACCTGCTGGTCGCCGGTGCCACCGGTGCCGGTAAGTCGAGCTTCGTGAACTCCATGATCACCTCGATCATGATGCGCGCGACCCCTGATGAGGTGCGCATGATCCTCGTCGACCCCAAGCGCGTGGAACTGACGATCTACGAGGGCATCCCGCACCTGATCACTCCGATCATCACCAACCCCAAGAAGGCCGCCGAAGCGCTCGAATGGGTTGTGCGCGAAATGGACGCTCGCTACGACGACCTCGCGAACTTCGGGTTCAAGCACATCAACGAATTCAACAAGGCTGTGCGCGAAGGACGTGTCCACGTGCCGGCCGGTTCCGAGAGGGTGCTGCAGCCCTACCCGTACCTGCTGGTCGTCGTCGACGAGCTCGCCGACCTGATGATGGTCGCACCGCGTGACGTCGAAGCTTCGATCCAGCGCATCACCCAGCTGGCACGTGCTGCCGGCATCCACCTGGTCCTGGCTACTCAGCGGCCCAGCGTCGACGTCGTCACCGGACTCATCAAGGCCAACGTGCCCTCACGACTGGCATTCGCGACCTCATCCCTGGCCGACTCCCGAGTCGTGCTCGACCAGCCGGGTGCGGAGAAGCTCATCGGACAGGGCGACGCCCTGTTCCTGCCCATGGGTGCCGCGAAGCCGATGCGCGTCCAAGGAGCCTGGGTCAACGAGTCCGAGATCGAGAAGGTCGTCGACCACGTCAAGGGTCAGCTCTCACCCAACTACCGCGAAGACGTCGCGGTCGAGAAGCCGACGAAGCAGATCGACGAGGAGATCGGCGACGATCTCGAGCTCCTCCTCCAGGCGGCAGAGCAGGTCGTGACCACACAGTTCGGCTCGACCTCGATGCTGCAGCGCAAACTGCGCGTCGGGTTCGCCAAGGCCGGCCGCCTCATGGACCTCATGGAATCACGAGGCATCGTCGGCCCCTCCGAGGGTTCGAAGGCCCGCGACGTGCTGGTCCGTCCCGAGGACCTGCCGGGGACGCTGGCGATCATCAAGGGCGAGACCCCACCGGACGAGGAACCGGACTCAGGGCCGGGCGGAGACAGCGGCGATTCCACTGGATCTGCTCATGGTGCGAGCGAGCAGGCGTCTGCGGCGGGGGACTACGACGAGGAGTTTGAGGACTTCGGGGCTTCGGGGTCAGGCGCCTCGGCACCATCGGCACGATCAGGCGACGACCGTTACTCGACGGGCGTCGGTCACTCCGCTGATCTGCAGGTCGGCGAGGTCGACCCCGAGACGGGACTGGAAGTCGTCGAAGCCAACGGCGAGGACGCCTGGTCTTTGACAGGGCGCTGATTCCAGTCGTTCGACCACGGGCGTGGCAGAGCGGAGTGGGGCGTGGGGCCGAGTGCTGAAACGAGCACTCGACTCCACGCCTTTCACATGTCATTCGGATAGGGTTGATGCGTGAATGATCGACCAGAGAACAGCACCCCGGGACACCCACCGGCCGAGCCCAGCCCGTGGAATGTTCCCAATGCACTGACCGTGCTCCGAATCCTGCTCGTCCCCGTCTTCCTCGTCCTTCTCCTGGCCGACGGAGGCCAGGATGCGAGCATGCAGTGGTGGGCGCTGGCTGTTTTCCTACTGGCCATGGCCACGGACAAGATCGACGGAGATCTGGCACGCAAATACAACCTCATCACGAACTTCGGAAAGATCGCCGACCCGATCGCCGACAAATCACTGATGGCAGCCGCGCTCATCGGTTTGGCTGTGATCGATGTGCTCCCGTGGTGGGTTCCCATCATCATCCTCATCCGCGAACTGGGCATCACCGTCCTGCGCTTCTTCATGATCCGCATCGCCGTCATGCCTGCGTCCCGAGGGGGCAAGATCAAGACGGTGCTGCAGACCGTCGCGATCGGACTCTTCATCCTCCTGAACCCACTGGCTCAGCTCGTCCCAGACGGCGTTCAGATTGCGGTGGCAGTCTTCGCGTGGCTCGTGATGGCTGCCGCTATCGTCGTCACTATCGTGACGGGCGTCGACTACTGCGTCCAGGCCGCGAAACTCGCCAAGGGCTCCAACGCGGGCAACGATGCCGGCGGTGGCCGCGTTTCCGATGACGGGCCTGCCGGCGGGGGCCCCGCCGACGGTGGCCCC
>JAKDSA010000093.1 GCA_030457025.1 Brevibacterium sp.
AGGAACTTCCATCTTCGGGAGATCTCGACCTATTTCCCGGTAGCGACGCGCACGGGTTCTACACTCTCAAATGCGAAGAGCCGATTATCGACGCTCTCCATAGATCCCGCATGAAACCGTACTTGGATGAGGCGAACCAGAATGAGAAAAAAGCTTTGGCCTTGTATCAATGGCACGGCGAGCTCACGGCAGCAGTACAAGAGGTTTTAGGCGTCACGGAGGTGACCCTGCGCAATGCTATGGACCGTGCGCTTCAGGATTGGAACAACGCACGGATTGGAAAATACTCGAGCTGGCTCTTGGAGGAACCAGCGACTCCGCTAAGGGGCCCAACCTAGGGGAAGAGGAAAGACGCACATAGGCGAGCGGTTAAGGAATCCGGCGAGCGTGCATCAGCGCACCCTCGCCACGGCGCGCCGGTCACGCATGACGATGTGCTTGCTCAGCTCATGTTCAGTGTGTGGAAAGACTTGCTGCCCAATCACAAACCTGAAGCCGGGGATACCACCATTGAAAACGAGAACAGGGAGCGTCTGTGGGAGGACGCCTGACAATCTGCTTTCCCAATCGCTCATGACCCAGATGGGAGCCACATGTTCCGGCTTGTTGCTCACCTGCATCAACTCCGCAATCGAGTCTCGCATATGGAGCCACTTCTCAACATAGAAGTTCACCGAAGCGTCAAAGAAGCATTCGATCTATTTCGGTGCATCGATACAGATGCCGCGAACTGGGCCTCTGGGGGAAACCGTGTTTCTGCGGTACTGAAGAAGAGGCCACTTAAATAAAAAGAAAGAGCCAGCAGGCGCGGTACGTCCTGATGACTCTTTCAAGGCATGATGATGGATCTTGTCCTCACCTTCTTACTGATAAGAAGACGCTTTCGCCATGTATCCCGCAACTATTCGTACACGTGGACCACACCTAGGTACTCCCAGTACTTGCTACAGGATTTTCGTACAGATGGGCCCAGGCGCCTACCGCGCCTTTCACTGAGCGCCCAGCCTGCGGACGCCGAGGTGCGTGAACGATTCCCGCTCAGCACCTACCCGAAATGATCCGCATCCCAGTCCACGCCGGGGCTCAGCGACGGCCCTTCCCCTTCGACGATGACGAAGGTCATGGTGAGGTCCGCGTCATGGGTGATCGACAGGTGGATGTTCGTGCCCCCGATAGCCCGGAAATGCTCGAGCACCAGACCCCGCAGGCGGAATGAGGGCGCACCAGATCTCGCGGGGACCACCTCGGCGGACTGCCAGGGCAGCCATCCGGGGAAGCCGATCGCCTTCTTCAGTGCCTCCTTGGCGGAGAATCGCGCCGCCAAGGACGCATCCGTGCGGCGTTTGCCGTTGCGTTTGAGCTGTTCAGCAGGGGTGAGCAGGCGATCGAGGAGTTCGGGGACGCGATCGATGTGCTCGGCGAAGCGCGGCACATCGGCGATGTCGGTTCCGATTCCCAGAATCGCCATCTTGTTCCCCTTATTCCACGGTCACGGACTTGGCGAGATTGCGTGGCTGATCCACGTCGAGGCCCTTGGCGGTGGCCAGTTCCATCGCGAAGATCTGCAGCGGAACCGTGGTCAGCAGCGGCGCCATGAGCGTCGTCGTCTGGGGAACGTAGATGACCTCGGAGGCGAACTCGCGAACCTCTTCGTCCCCTTCCTCGGCGATGACGACGGTGTTGGCACCGCGGGCCCGGACTTCCTGGATGTTCGAGATGACCTTCGCATGCAGGGAATCGCGGCCGCGCTTGCTGGGCACGACGATGATGACCAGCTGGCCGTCATCGATGAGCGCGATCGGGCCGTGCTTGAGCTCACCTGCGGCGAAGCCCTCGGCGTGGATGTAGGCGAGCTCCTTGAGCTTGAGCGCACCCTCCATCGCCACGGGGAAGCCCACATGACGGCCCAGGAACAGCACCGAGCCGACATCCTGGTTGCGGCGGGCAAGCGCAAGCACCTGCTCCTTGTCCCTGTCGAGGACGCTCTGGACCTTGTCCGGAATGGTCTGGAGCTCGTCGAGGATGGTGCCGATCTCGTCGCGGAACTTGTTCCCGCGCAGCTGGGCCAGGTAGAGGCCCAGCAGGTAGCAGGCGACGACCTGTGAGAGGAAGGCCTTCGTCGAGGCGACCGCGATCTCGGGGCCGGCATGCGTGTACAGCGCGGCATCCGACTCACGGGGAATGGTCGAGCCGAAGGTGTTGCAGATGGCGATGACCTTCGCACCCTGCTGACGAGCGTGGCGGACGGCCATGATCGTGTCCATGGTCTCACCGGACTGGGAGATCGCGACGACGAGGGTCTTCTCGGTGACCACCGGATCGCGGTAGCGGAACTCGTGGGCGAGTTCGACCTCGACGGGCACGCGGCACCAGTGTTCGATCGCGTACTTGGCGACCTGGCCGGCGTAGGCGGCGGTGCCGCAGGCGATGACGATGATCTTGTCGACGGTCTTGAGCACCGTCTCGTCGATGCGCATCTCGTCGAGGGTGAGCTTGCCGTCGATGTCGAGACGGCCCAGCAGGGTGTCCGCGACGGCCTGCGGCTGGTCGTGGATCTCCTTGTCCATGAAGGAGGCGAAGCCGCCCTTCTCAGCGGCAGCGGTGTCCCAGTCGACCTCGTACTGGACACCCTCGACCTCGTTGCCGTCGGTGTCCGTGATGACCACGGAATCCGGAGTGATGGTCACGACCTGATCCTGACCGATCTCCACGGCGGTGCGGGTGTAGTCGATGAAGGCGGCAACGTCGGAGCCGAGGAAGTTCTCCCCTTCGCCCAGGCCGATGACCAGGGGCGAGTTGCGGCGTGCGGCGACGACCTGTCCGGGGGCGTCGGCGTGGACGGCCAGGAGGGTGAAGGCGCCTTCGAGCTGTGTGGCGGTCGCGCGCATGGCCTGGGTCAGGTCGCCGGTGGCCTGGAAGTTCTTGGCCAGCTGAGCGGCGGCAACCTCGGTGTCGGTCTCGGACTGCAGCTCGGTGCCCTCGGCGACGAGGTCGCGCTTGAGCTGGGCGAAGTTCTCGATGATGCCGTTGTGGATGAGGGCGAGCTTTCCGCCGTCGGCCACATGTGGGTGGGCGTTGACGTCCGTCGGTCCGCCGTGGGTGGCCCACCTGGTGTGTCCGATGCCGGTCTGTGCAGCAGGAAGCGGGTGCGCCTCGAGCTCATCGGTCAGCGCCGAGAGCTTACCGGCCTTCTTCGCGGTCTCCAGATCTCCTGCGGGGGTGACAAGGGCGACTCCCGCAGAGTCATAGCCGCGGTATTCGAGCCGTTTCAAGCCGCTGAGCACTACATCGAGCGCCGAGTGATCAGCATTGCCAACGTCTGCTTCGGATACATAACCAACGATTCCACACATGTGTGGAATTTTACGCAGTCGAGTCAAGAATCGCGGAATCGACCCACCCGACCACCACCTCGGCGAACTGCCGAGTGCACCTCGGTGGTACTCCAGGGCCACCTCGGCGACCCGACGTGACATGACGCATGACACAATTGTGCTCATGTCTCATGTCGATCCCCTCCTTGACCGCGCGCGGCGCCTCGCCGGCCTCAACATCGGGCGCAAGCCCGAGGCCGAACCGACATCACCGTTCTGGGAGTTCGACCGTGACGTCTGGGGGACCCTGGCCCAGGCCACTCCCCTGCCGCTGAAGCAGCGCGACATCGAACGTCTGCGCGGTCTGGGCGACCGGATCAACCTCGACGAGGTGGCTCAGGTGTACCTGCCCCTGTCGCGGCTGCTCAACCTCTACGTCTCCGCCCGCCGTGCCAAGCACGAGATGACCCGCGAATTCTTCTCCCCACTGCATGAGCAGGGGCTGGAGCCCCAGGAGGCCAAGCGGACCCCCTTCGTCATCGGCGTGGCCGGCTCCGTCGCCGTCGGCAAGTCCACCACCGCCCGTGTCCTGCGCGAACTCCTGGCCCGGTGGCCCGACACTCCCCGCGTCGAACTCATCACCACCGACGGTTTCCTCTACCCGAATGCCGAACTCGATCGCAGACGACTCACGGGCCGCAAGGGATTCCCCGAATCCTACGACCGGCGCAAGCTGCTGCGGTTCATCTCCGCGGTGAAGTCCGGTTCCCCTGAGGTCCGTGCGCCCGTGTACTCACACCACACCTATGACATCGTCCCCGGCGCCGAGGTGGTCGTCCGCTCCCCCGATGTCCTCATCGTCGAAGGACTCAACGTCCTCCAGCCCGCCCGACCGCGCAACGACGGGACGCTGGGGCTGTCGATCAGCGACTACTTCGACTTCTCCGTCTACGTCGACGCCCGGTCCCGAGACATCCGGCAGTGGTACATCTCCCGCTTCCTCAAACTCAAGCACGGCGCCTTCCAAGACACGGACTCCTACTTCCACCGCTACTCGAAGCTCGACGACGACGAGGCGGTGACTCTGGCCACGGAGATCTGGGACTCGATCAACTTCCCCAACCTGCGAGAGAACGTCCAGCCCAGCCGCGGCCGTGCCGACCTCGTCCTGCACAAGTCGGCCGATCACACGATCCGCAAGGTCCAACTGCGCAAACTCTGAACTCCTCCTGCTTCCCGCCTGAACTTCGCCCTGAGCGGATTGAGAAATAGAAACACAGGCGCCGAGGTTGGACTCTGTGAACGTTCGGACCTGCCCGAGAAGGGCCGGGTGAGGAGGCCTTTGGATGAGTATGCAGTCAGCACACCGGGTGATGTACACCTCTGTGTCGAGCAAGAAAACCCCGCAGACGTCGATCAAGCCGGGCACCTACCGTCGGATCGCATCGTTTGCGACCAGACACAAGAAGAAGCTCGTCATCTTCCTCACCCTCTCCGTCGGCACCGCCGTCATCGGCGTCCTCAACCCGGTCCTCGCCGGTGACGTCGTCAACGCGATCACCAACGGCGGACCCGTCGAGACCGTCATCTGGCTGGCCGTGGCGATCGGAGCCCTGGCCATCGCGGACGCCGCGATCACGATCGTCAATCGGTACTTGTCCTCACAGATCGGCGAGGGCCTCATCTTCGATCTGCGCACAGCTGTCTACGACCATGTGCAGAAGATGCCGATCGCGTTCTTCAATCGCACCCGCACGGGCGCATTGGTCTCGCGCCTGAACACCGATGTCATCGGCGCTCAGCGCGCATTCTCCAACACCCTGTCGGGCATCGTGTCGAACTTCGTGTCGCTGGCGCTGACCGTCGGTGTGATGGTCACGATCTCCTGGCAGGTCACTGTCATGTCGATCCTGCTGCTGCCGCTGTTCATCATCCCCACCAAGCTGCTCAGCGGAAAGCTGGCCTCCCTGCAGTTCCAAGCCGCAGACAACAGTGCAAGCATGTCGACGCGGATGACCGAGAGGTTCTCCGCCGGAGGTGCCACGCTGATCAAACTCTTCGGCAACCCCAAAACCGAAAACGACGAGTTCTCCGACCGCGCCGCTCAGGTCCGCGACATCGGCGTCAAGGTCGCCATGCTCCAGTCGACGTTCGTGTCCTCGCTGACACTCGTCTCCGCCCTGGCACTGGCCCTCGTCTACGGCATCGGCGGTGTCCAAGCCGTCCTCGGCAACCTCAACGCCGGCCAGGTCGTCACCCTCGCACTGCTGCTGACCCGCCTCTACACGCCGCTGACTATGCTGGCGAACGCTCGCCTCGACATCATGAGCGCCGTCGTCAGCTTCCAACGCGTGTTCGAAGTCCTCGACCTCGTGCCCCTGATCAAGGAGCCCAAGACGCCGAAGGCTCTGCCCACGGGCAGTCTGGACGTGAAGTTCTCAAACGTCGACTTCGCCTACCCCAGTGCGGATCAGGTCAGCCTCGCCAGCCTCGAGGACGTCTCCGTACTCGACACCAGAGGAGGGGACGAGGTCCTGCACTCACTCGACTTCACGATCCCGGCCGGGCACACTGTGGCCCTGGTCGGCTCGTCCGGTGCCGGAAAATCAACGATCGCCTCGCTGCTGCCTCGTCTCTACGACGTCTCTGACGGAGCGATCACGATCGGTGGCGTCGACGTCCGCGAGCTGTCGGCCGAAACGCTGCGGAAGACCGTCGGCGTGGTCACTCAGGACGGCCACGTGTTCCACGAGTCCATCCGGGCGAACCTGTCCCTGGCCAAGCCGGAGGCCACCGATGCCGAACTGCACGAGGCGATCGACGGCGCGCAGCTCCACGACGTCATCGCAGCACTGCCGGACGGTTTGGACACGATCGTCGGTGAGCGCGGTTACCGGCTCTCCGGCGGTGAGCGTCAGCGTCTGACGATCGCGCGGATGCTGCTGGCCGCACCGGAGGTCGTCGTCCTCGACGAGGCGACTTCGGCCCTGGACTCGACGAACGAGGCCGCCGTGCAGCAGGCGCTGGCTCGAGCCATGAGCGGCCGTACCGCCATGGTCATCGCCCACAGGCTCTCGACCATCCGCCAGGCCGATGCCATCCTCGTCGTCGAAGCCGGTCGCATCGTCGAGTCGGGTTCACATGAGGAACTGCTGACGCACGGAGGCCGGTACGCCGAGCTCTACGCCACACAGTTCGCCGCGAGCTGACGACACGCAGGCGAACTGACGACACCGAGGCCGATCAGTCGTCCGTCCCCCCGGACATGCCCTCCTGGATGAGATCCATGACCGAGGAATCGGCCAGCGTGGTGACGTCGCCGACCTCACGGTGCTCGGCGACGTCCTTGAGCAGGCGGCGCATGATCTTGCCCGAACGGGTCTTGGGCAGATCCGGTACGACCATGATCGACCTCGGCGTGGCGATCGGACCGATCGCTGCGCGGACGTGACTGCGCAGTTCCTTGACCACATCATCACCGCCGCCGTCGGCGCTTTCCCTGAGGATGACGAAGGCTTCGATCGCCTGCCCGGTGGTATCGTCCTTCGCACCGACGACAGCCGCCTCGGCGACCTTGTCGTGAGAGACCAGGGCCGATTCGATCTCCGTGGTCGACATGCGATGGCCGGAGACGTTGAGAACGTCGTCGACCCGGCCGAGGACCCAGATATCGCCGTCCTTGTCGATCTTGGCTCCATCACCGGCGAAGTAGACGCCCGGGTACTGGGACCAATAGGTCTTCCGGTAGCGTTCCTCGTCTCCCCACAGCGTGCGCAGCATCGCCGGCCAGGGCTCCTTGATCACGAGGTATCCGCCATTGCCCGGTTCGACGGAATTGCCCTCGTCGTCGTAGACGTCGGCAACGATTCCAGGCAGCGCACGCATCGCCGCGCCAGGTTTGGTCGCGGTCACTCCGGGAAGCGGGCTGATGAGGATGTTGCCGTTCTCCGTCTGCCACCAGGTGTCGACGACCGGGCATCGGTTGCCGCCGATGTTCTCCCGATACCACATCCATGCCTCGGGGTTGATCGGTTCACCCACACTGCCGAGCAGGCGCAGTGAGGACAGATCGAACTTGGCCGGAATCTCCCGACCCCATTTCATGAAGGTTCGGATGCCCGTGGGCGCGCAGTAGAGCACCGAGACCTTGTACTTCTCGACGATCTCCCACCACCGGCCCCGGTGAGGGGTGTCCGGAGTGCCTTCGTAAAGCACCGAGGTGGTCGCATTGGCCAGCGGACCATAGACGATGTAGGAGTGACCGGTCACCCAGCCGATGTCGGCGGCCGTCCAGTAGACGTCGGTCTCCGGTTTGATGTCGAACACCGCCCAGTGGGTGAAGGACGTCCCGACGAGGTAGCCGCCCGTGGTGTGCATGATCCCCTTGGGCTTGCCTGTCGTGCCCGAGGAGTACATGATGTACAGCGGGTGTTCGGAGTCGAAGGATTCGGGCTTGTGCTCAGCACTCTGCTTGTCGACGACCTCGTGCCACCAGAGGTCGCGGTCCTCGTGCCAATCGACGTCCTGGCCGGTGCGCCGAACCACGAGGACATTGCGGACCTCGGGACATTCCTGCATGGCTTCGTCGACGACGGACTTCAGACCCGAGGGCTTGCCCTTGCGATAGCCGCCGTCGGCGGTGATGACGAATTCCACGCCGCAGTCCTTGACCCGATCGGAAATGGCGTGTGCGGAGTAGCCGCCGAAGATGACCGTGTGCGGGGCGCCGATGCGGGCGCAGGCGAGCATGGCGAACACGGTCTCCGGGATCATCGGCATATAGATGGCGACTCGGTCACCGGTCTTGACGCCCAGTTCGATCAGGGCATTGGCCGCCTTGGACACCTCGCGCAGCAGATCCGAATAGGTGATCGTCCGAGTGTCCCCGTTCTCACCTTCGAAGTAATATGCCACCCGCTCTCCGAGACCGGCTTCGACATGACGGTCGACGCAGTTGTACGCCGCGTTGAGCCTGCCGCCGACATACCACTTGGCAAAGGGAGCGTCAGACCAGTCCAGAACCTCGCTGAAGGGCTCGTCCCAGGTGATCCGGTTGGCCTGTTCTCCCCAATATCCGATCCGGTCAGCGGCGGCCTTGTCGTATTCGTCCGCTGTGACGTTCGCATGCGCAGCGAACTGCTCCGGCGGCTCGAATGTCCTGCCTTCGTGGCTGAGTTCCTCAATGGTCGGGTTGTTCGCCATCATCCACTCCTTCGTGTCGGCTCGCTGCTTTCATTTCCATTGTTGGGATTTGAGATTCTGTGATCGCCTGTCCTCTCATGATACTGAGGTGACGACAGTTCAGCCCATCGGGATGACCTGTCGGCCGAATGTCTCGTTGGTGACCCCGGCGAACGAGGCATACCAGGCGACGACCGCGGTGGCGATGCCCAGGGGCAGTGGATCGGCCAAGCGAGTGGCGAGTGGCGCGGGCTCAGATATTTTCAATTCTTGCACTTCATGAATAGTACAATCACCATTTACGCGTCATTACGCTTCAGTTGTTGAATTGTTTGACTTTGTTTGACGTCATTCACAACATACGCTTCACCTTCGAACGAAATCAAGAGATGATCTTCGGCGGTCGAGATCGGGTTATTGGACCTCGCTGGGTTATTGCACCTCGCTGTCAGGGGGCACCACATTCACCGAAGTGTCGGGATCCACCGAGGAGACCTCCTGCAGAGCGGCGACCTCAGCGACCGCAGCGTCTGGTGCTCGTCCGCTCAGCTGGCCCAAAGCAGGGAGCACCCGATCGACGGTGAAACCACAGGTTTCGACGCTTGTCCGCACAGTCTCCAGGTTGCCTCTGGCCGAAGTGGTCACCGTGATGGTCCAGGACCGAAACTGCTCGTCTGCTGGGTGGGTCCCGCTCATGATCTGGTGCTACTTCCCACTCGTGTCTTCGTCCGAGTGCGGAGCTTGGGCGACTCCGGCACCGACGTCGACGGAGTACTGTTTGAGGCGCCGCGAGATCTGGACGAGCTGCGCCCACAGACTCCGCCCCGAGGTGCCCGTGGCTTCGGCCAGCACGGCGGCGATGCCGGCCACATGCGGGGTCGCCATCGAGGTTCCGCTGATGGTGTTGTAGCGCTCGTCTCCGGGCCAGGAGGAGTAGATGTCGACACCGGGTGCGGCAATGTCGATCTGTCCGCCCTGAACCTCCAGAGTACGGGCCGAGAAGTCGGCGACAGCGAAGGCGTTGTCGACCGCGGCCACCGCCATGATGTGGGGGCTGTTCGCCGGTGCTCCGACGAATCCCGGATCGTTGTGAGCGCGCTCGGCATTGTTGCCAGCTGCGGCCACGATGAGTGTGCCCAGCTCCAGGGCGCGGCGACCGGCGGCGACATAGGGTGGGTGGATTTCGGCGACATCGGCACCCAGGGACATGGAGATGACTTGGCAGTCGTTCTCCAGTGCCCAGTTGATTCCGGCCAGGATCTGGGAGTCCGACCCCGACCCGTCTGCGCCCAGCACCTTACCGGCATAGATCTCTGCTTCCGGGGCCATACCGTAGCCGCGGCCTCCCGTCAGCGATCGGGGACCGCAAGCGGTACCGATGCAATGGGTGCCGTGCCCATGGCCGTCGGACGCGTCTTCGCCGTCGACGAAGGAGTGCACAGTGACATCCCGGCCTGCAAAGTCCGGATGCGCGGCATCGAAGCCGGTGTCGAGGACCGCCACTCTGATCCCCTTGTCGGTGAACTCCGAGCCGATGACGCTGACAGCCTGCTGGCCCCAGGTGTGCTCGGCGGTGTCGGTGTAGGGCGGATCGCTCGGGTACCCGGGGACGGAGCGAGTCGGCGGTGGTGGGGCGGCCGTGGGCTCGACGAGTGCGTAGTACATCTGTTCGGGCACATACCTCAGCGGCAGAGATCTGGCGTGACATCGCTGCTGGAAGGCGAGGACCTGGTCCTCGTCACCGTCGACCACGGCGATGCCCAGACGCGGAAAATAGGTGTCGAGCGAATACCCGTCTTCTTCCAGGGCATTCGGCGCATCGTGATCCAGGATGCCGACGCCTGCGGCAGATGTCTGTCGCGCCGATGGGGCGTCGAAGGTGATCACGTACCGATCGGGTACGCGAGAGACTCCGACCTGCTGGCTGGTGCTTTCAGGATTGAACATCGTCTGCTCCTCAGCTCCGTGCTTGAGCCCAGGATACTCCCGAGTCCGACCTCACAGTCCAGCCTCACCGTCCCGCGATCAGAGAATGCTTCGGCACGAATCCGAATCCTGCCTACAGAGTCAGATGCTCCTTGACACTGGCTGCCAGGCGCTTGGCCTGTGCCTGCGCGATGTCCTCGGTCTCGGCTTCGACCATGACGCGGATCAGCGGTTCGGTGCCTGAGGCCCTCAACAGCACGCGGCCCGAGCCCTCGAGCTCGGTTTCGACAGCATTGACTTCGGCCGCCACCTGGGGATGATCGACACCGTGCTTATCGACGTCCTTGACGTTGACGAGAGCCTGCGGCAGCTGAGGAATCTCGGCGGCCAGATCAGCCAACGTGCGCTTCGAATCGGCCATGCGCTTCATCAGATGCAGAGCCGTCTGCACGCCGTCGCCGGTGGTGCCGTGGTCGAGCATGAGCACATGCCCGGACTGCTCCCCGCCGAGGACGTAGCCATCTGCCAGCATGCGTTCGAGGACGTACCTGTCGCCGACAGCGGTCTGGACGGTCTCAATCGAATACTTGTCCATCGCGTGGCGCAGCCCGATGTTCGACATCACGGTTGTGACGAGGGTGTTCCCGGTCAGTTCGCCGAGCTCCTTGAGGCCGATCGCCAAGATACCCATGAGCTGGTCACCGTTGATGACGCGACCGAGTGAGTCCACGGCCAGGCACCGATCAGCGTCGCCGTCGAAGGCCACGCCCAGATCGGACTGGGTTTCGACGACGAGACGCTGGAGAGGTTCGAGGTGTGTGGACCCGACGCCGTCGTTGATGTTGAAGCCGTCGGGTTCGGCGGCGGAGACGATGACTTCGGCACCAGCTTGGCGCAGTGCCGCGGGTCCGACAACTGATGCCGCGCCGTGGGCGCAGTCGACGACGACCTTGAGGCCGGACAGGGGGCGTGCGCCCTCCGCATCGAGGGACCGCACGAGCTTCTCGGTGTATTCGTCGGCGGCGGCGGGATAACGGGAGATGCGCCCCACCTCGGCGCCGGTGGGACGAACCCAATCCTCATCGAGGACGGCAAGGATCGAGTCCTCGACGGCGTCGTCGAGTTTCGTCCCGCCGGCTGCGAAGAATTTGATGCCGTTGTCCGGCATCGGATTGTGAGAGGCGGAGATGACGACGCCGAAGGCAGCACCCGTGTCCGCGACGACGCTGGCGATGCCGGGTGTGGGCAGCATTCCCGCGTCGAGGACGTCGACTCCGGCCGAGGCGATGCCCGCGGAGATCGCGGCGGAGAGGAATTCACCCGAGACTCGGGTATCGCGGCCCACGACGGCGAAGGGACGCTTGCCTTCCGGCCAACCACGGGTGAGAACTCGCGAACCTGCAACGGAGAGTTGGAGCGCCAGCCGTGCGGAGATATCGCTGTTGGCCAGCCCGCGGACACCGTCGGTGCCGAAGAGTCGTGTCATGGAAAGTCCTTTCCTCAATTTCTCGTCGATATTAGTCCATTGAGCCGCCGAGGCGGTGGTGCCGGACCGTAGGACGCCAGAAATCGGTGCGAGATGAGTCCCCCGTGTTGGGAGGAGATGAGTCGCCCATGTCGGTGCGAGATGAAGTCGCCGGTGTCGAGCCGAGAGAAGGGCGAAAAGCAGGTGAATGCACGAAATGCGGCCCCGAACCCGGTTCGGGGCCGCATTGCGGTGTTCATCGAGCTGAACTGTCGAGGACTGCGCT
>JAKDSA010000094.1 GCA_030457025.1 Brevibacterium sp.
TGGCCGCGTTTCCGATGACGGGCCTGCCGGCGGGGGCCCCGCCGACGGTGGCCCCACCGGCACAAACGGTGGCCCCGCCGACGGTGGCCCCGCCGGCACAAACAAGGAGTGAACCTGTGGAGGAGAGCGAACTCTTCACCCAGAGCCGGCACATCATCACAACCTGTGCGCAGGTGGGGCTCTCGATTGCCGGCGCGGAATCGCTGACAGGCGGCCGCTTCGTTTCGACGCTTGTCGATGTTCCTGGAGCCTCCGCAGTGGTGCGCGGCGGACTCATCACTTATGCCACCGACCTCAAGTCGCGCCTTGCCGGGGTCGACGCCGACCAGCTGGAAGAGACCGGTCCCGTCGATGAAGTCGTCGCAGCCCAGATGGCGGCCGGTGCGGCCAGGGAGTGCGTCGCCGACATCGGTGTCGCCTGCACGGGCGTCGCTGGCCCGGAAGCTCAGGACGGCAAACCAGTCGGCCTCGTTTACACCGCCATCGCCTTCGCCGGGAAGGCACAGGTCAGCGAACACCATTTCGCCGGGGACCGAGGCACGGTCCGCAATCTGACAGTCGCGGCCATGATGTCCGACCTCGACGACTTCGTCGCACGATTGGCATTCGGGCCCGCAGGGAACGACGCCGAAGGGTCATGATCTGGCGGCGTGGAATAAGTTGGGCTTCGGCGAAGTTGACCCAGTAATGGCAAATGGACGAACACGCACCGGTACCTTTGAATGGACTGGCAAAACCACGAGGTCACGCACCCAGGTTGGCGCTCGGCAGCGACCGGCCTGTAAAGTTGAGAACACCGTCAGGGCAAGTCGCGGAGACAGAAGGAGGGACGGGCAATGTTACTGAGAGTTGAAATCGGTGACGCACTGCGTTCCGTTCGTCGGCGCCAGGGCAGGACCCTGCGCGATGTCTCCATGGGAGCCAGCGTATCGCTGGGCTACCTCAGCGAGATCGAACGCGGACAGAAGGAAGCCTCTTCGGAGCTCCTCTCCGCGATCTGTGAAGCCCTCGACCTGCCGCTGTCGGCTCTGCTGTCATCGGTCTCCGATCGATTCGCACTCGAAGAAGGCGTCGAAATTCCCGACACCATTCCACAGGAGCTCTCCGACAAGATTCTCGGTCGGCCCGGCGGATACTCGGTGCCACGACTGGCAGCCAAGCCGTAATGCGCCACACCCTCTACTGGGTTCTGATGAATGAGGAGTTCGGCGAGGCACGAGCCGCATCACTGCACACGGACCTCGCATTGAGCAGCCTGGGTTCCCGAACTGCCGAAGAAGCGTTTCGCGCAGGCATCGAACCTCGTGAGATCTGGACCGCAGTCTGTGATGCCTCGGGTGTGCCCGAATCACGCCGACTAGGCAAAGAGAAACCGCGCTCACGTCCCTTCTAGAGCCTTCCTCTCCAGAGCCTTCCTCCGGTACTCCTTTCCTTCCTCTTGGCAAGGAGAGAATGCAGACGCGCAGACGTGGAGCGTTCGCGAATGTCCGCCATCGCCGGGACGAGGGCATCACTCGAAATGGGAAGCAGCGTCCTCCACGTCTCGGAGAGGCGGTCTGTGCTGAATAATGCGACACGCGCCGACATATAGAACACTTGTTCCCATGTCGGTTATGCTGGTAATGAATCACGGGACCTGTGACCATGAGTGGCCGATTATCCACGGGGGAATCCGTTCCCCTGTTGTTGTGTCAGTGCCACCTTCTAGCCTTGGTCTCAACGGAAAACGATACTTTTAGGAGAGATCATGGCGCGAACACCGAAGAATCTGCAGATCCCAACCGGCGGCGACAAATCGAAGGCACTTGACGCTGCGCTGGGACAGATCGACCGCAACTACGGCAAGGGCGCGATCATGCGCTTGGGCGAAGGGGTCCGCGAGCCGATCGCCTGCATCCCCACCGGTTCCATCGCACTCGATATCGCCTTGGGCATCGGCGGACTGCCGCGCGGCCGTGTCGTCGAGATCTACGGCCCGGAATCCTCGGGTAAGACCACTGTGGCACTGCACGCTGTCGCCAATGCACAGAAGACCGGCGGAATCGCAGCATTCATCGATGCAGAGCACGCGCTTGACCCGGAATATGCGAAGAAGCTCGGCGTCGACACCGACCAGCTCCTCGTGTCTCAGCCGGACACCGGTGAGCAGGCGCTGGAAATCGCCGACATGCTGATCCGCTCCGGAGCACTCGACGTCATCGTCATCGACTCCGTCGCGGCCCTCGTGCCGAAGGCAGAGATCGAAGGCGAGATGGGCGACAGTCACGTGGGCCTCCAGGCACGACTGATGTCGCAGGCACTGCGTAAGATCGCCGGCGCACTGTCGCAGTCGAAGACCACCGCGATCTTCATCAACCAGCTGCGTGAGAAGGTCGGCGTCTTCTTCGGCTCCCCGGAGACCACCTCTGGTGGTAAGGCTCTGAAGTTCTACGCCTCCGTGCGCATCGACGTGCGCCGCATCGAGACTCTGAAGGAAGGCCAGGACGCGGTCGGCAACCGCACCCGCGCCAAGATCGTCAAGAACAAGATCGCGCCGCCGTTCAAGCAGGCCGAGTTCGACATCATCTACGGTCAGGGAATTTCCCGTGAGGGCAGCCTCATCGATATGGGCGTCGACAACGGCATCATCCGCAAATCCGGATCATGGTTCACCTACGACGGTGATCAGCTTGGTCAGGGCAAGGAGAACGTGCGGAACTTCCTGCGCGACAACCCGGGACTGGCCGAAGAGGTCGAACTCAAGATCAAGCATAAGATGGGTCTGATCAAGGTCGAGGAGCCCGAGGCTGAGGCCGACCAGACAGAAGACACCGCAGCAGAGACCTCGAAATCGGATGACGTCGAAGTCTCCTGACCCAAACGATCGCAACAGTGATCTCGCCGAGTCGAGACCCCGCGGAGATGACTCGGCGAGTTCAGACGCCCCGACGGCGAAGCTTGCCGAACTGCGCGAGGCCATCACTGAGATCGATCAACGCCATGCCGAAGGGGAAAGCGAGTTCTTCCCCGAAAGCACCTCGGCCGCAGAAGCTCCGTCGTCCGCGCAGACCTCGGCATCTGCGGACGCCCCCTCCTTCGCCGGCGCGCTGTCCTTCGATGACGACGGTGACGGTCCCGAGGATTTCGACGCCTCCTACGCGAAGGCGAAGAAGACGGCCATGAACATGCTGGCGATGCGCGACCATGCCAGCGGCGAACTGCGCGACAAGCTGCTCAAACGCGACTTCCTGCCCGAGGCCGTCGACGAGCTCATTGCCAAGCTGCAGAAGTCCCGGCTCCTTGACGATGAGGAATTCGCACACCGCTACGTGCGCGCTCACCGGGAGCGACGAAAGCTCTCCCGCACGGCTCTCAAGCGCGAACTGAACAGGAAAGGGCTGTCGGCTGACATCGTCTCCGGTGCAGTCGACGATGTCGACGGGGAGGAAGATCTCGCCCGCCAGGTCGCCGAGAAGAAGGCCGCATCGAGCCGGGGACTCGACTACGAGGTCCGCGAACGTCGGATCCTGGGTATGCTCGCACGACGAGGATTCGCCTCCTCCGTCTGCCTCAAGGTGACACGCGAAGCCCTCGCCGAGGGCTGAGCATCGCCGGCGACGCAGAACAGCTAGAATGGTCCCGCCATGACTGAACTGATTGATGCACCCACCGCCACCGAAGATTCACCGCGCAGCTACGAGGTGAAGACCTACGGCTGTCAGATGAATGTCCACGATTCCGAACGGCTCTCCGGGCTTCTCGATGATGCAGGCTATGTGCCCGCGAACACCGATGACCAAGCCGACGTCATCGTCTTCAACACCTGTGCGGTGCGGGAGAACGCGGACAACAAACTCTACGGGAACCTCGGTCAGCTGGCCCATGTCAAGGAACGCAACCCGGATTTCCAGATCGCCGTCGGCGGGTGCATGGCACAGAAGGATCGGGACACGATCGTCAAGAAGGCCCCGTGGGTCGACGTCGTCTTCGGCACTCACAATATGGGATCGCTGCCAGCGCTGCTGGAGCGAGCACGACACAACCAGGAAGCCCAGGTCGAGATCCTCGAAAGTCTCGACGTCTTCCCGTCAACCCTGCCCAGTCGACGCGAGTCACAACATTCCGGCTGGGTGTCGATCTCTGTCGGATGCAACAACTCCTGCACGTTCTGCATCGTCCCCAGCCTCCGCGGCAAGGAGAAGGACCGCAGACCTGGCGACATCCTGGCCGAAGTCGAAGCACTCGTCGCCGACGGCGTCGTCGAAGTCACGCTCCTGGGCCAGAACGTGAACTCCTATGGTTCGGAATTCAGAGATAAGGGTGCGTTCGCGAAACTGCTGCGCGCTGTCGGCAATGTCGAAGGCATCGAACGCGTGCGCTTCACAAGCCCGCATCCGGCCGCATTCTCCGACGACGTGATCGACGCCATGGCCGAGACACCGACCGTCATGCCCCAGTTGCACATGCCTCTGCAGTCAGGGTCCGACTCGATCCTCAAATCGATGCGCCGCTCCTACCGCACAAGCAGATTCATGCGCATCCTCGATTCCGTGCGCGACAAGATCCCACACGCAGCGATCACCACCGACATCATCGTCGGATTCCCTGGGGAGACGGAAGACGATTTCCTCGGGACCATGGACATCGTCCGGCGTTCCCGCTTCTCACAGGCCTTCACCTTCCAGTACTCCATACGTCCAGGCACCCCCGCCGCCACGATGGACGATCAGATACCCAAACACATCGTGCAGGAGCGTTTCGAACGGCTGACTGCCCTCCAGGACGAAATCTCCTGGGAAGAGAACACCGCACAGATCGGCCGAGAGGTCGAAGTGCTCGTCACGACCAGGCCCCATGATGACTCACCACGACTCACCGGCCGCTCGGCGGACAATCGACTCGTCCACGTCGGCATCCCCGATGGAACCGAAATGCCGCGCCCCGGTGACTTCGTCACCGCGACCGTGACAGATGCCAAGCCCTACTTCCTCTTGGCCGATTCGGGATACACGGTCCGTCCCTCGCGAGCAGGCGACGCTTATGACCGCGCTCAGGCGGACAGCTGCGCGGCCCCGACCCCGGGCCAGACGAGCGGCGGAGCCACGAACCTGGGTATGCCGACCATCCGCCCCCGCAGCTGAGATGCCCTCATTTGCGATCATCCCGGCAGCACCGATTCTCCTGGCCGGTGTGAACTTGGCAGAGACCGCGAACATTGCCCGACTGCGAGCCGCGATCGAATCCTGTCTGCTGAGCAAGGCAGCGTGGGCACTTCCGGTGAGAGAACTTCCTCCCTTGGCCGGCCTCGGTGGGCTGGGCATCGATCGCGGCATCGACACCCGAGACGGCGAGCTGCTCGAAGACGAGGACTGGGTCCAGGCTGTGTCCGAGCTCGCCCCTGCTCATCGCGCAGCCTGTGAGTCCGCACATCCTGCCATCGCTGTGGCTGCCCTCCATGCCCACGCTGCCGGCGTTCGGATCGGACCCCTGGGCAGCAGCGCAGATCTGCTGATACCGATCGACCTGTCCGTCGCGGCCTCCGAGAACGCGCCGTTAGCACCCGTGCCAGACGCCGTGGAGGCCAACGATCGGGTCGTCAATTCGCTCACCGGCGATGATGCCAGGACGATTTCCGCTGCGAGCACAGCCGCCGCCGACGTCCACGCTGATCTTGACCTCCTCGCCGCCGCTTTGGACACGCTGAACCAAGAACCGTCTGACTATTCGTTTCGGACCGTCTTCGATGAGAGCGTCCACGAGGTCCGTTCGCTGTGCGGGGCAGGGACATATTGAGATGAGCCACCGTTGAGCACAGCCGAACAGCCCACCATCACCATCGCCGGGGCCACAGCCACAGGAAAATCGGACCTCGCCCTCAATCTGGCCGAGCACCTCGGCGGGGAGATCATCAACACGGATTCCATGCAGTTCTATCGGGGCATGGACATCGGCACCGCCAAACTTCCCGTTACTCAGCGACGAGGAATCACCCATCACCTCATCGACATCCTCGATGTTCGTGAAGAAGCAAACGTGCAGACCTTTCAACAGCAGGCGCGTGATGCCATCGCAGACATCCGCGCCCGGGGCAACCGGCCCATCCTCGTCGGTGGGTCGGGGCTGTACGTGCGAGCGGCCACCGATCAGATGGAATTCCCCGGCACCGACTCGACGGTGCGAGCACGGATCGAAGCTGAGGTCGCTGCCGACCGCTGGGGCAGGCACCGGCACCTGCAGGAGATCGACCCGGCGGCCGCTGCGAAGATCACTCCCAACGACTCCCGGCGCATCGTGCGTGCACTCGAGGTGATCGAACTAACCGGTCGGTCCTTCAGTGCTCAGCTGCCCGAGTACCAGGCGATCGAGCCGACCCTCCACCTCGGCCTGAGCGTCGAGCGAAAGATCCTGCACGAAAGGATTGCGGCTCGTGTGAAGATCATGTGGGACCAGGGGTGGGTCGACGAGGTCCGCGGTCTCCTCGACCGCGGCCTGGCTGAAGGCAGGACTGCCTCCCACGCGATCGGATATGCCCAGATCCAGCAGTATCTGGCAGGTGAACTCGACATCGGCGATGCACAGGAGCAGACGACGATCAGAACTCGGCAATTCGCGCGCCGACAAGACACCTGGTTCCGCAGAGACCCGCGTATCGTGTGGATCGACGCAACGAATGGGGACCATGAGGCCAACACAGCCCGCGCCCTCGAGACTGTCGCGAATACGCCGTGTCCTGAGTGCTGAAGGCCACTCATGAGAGCTGAAGGTTCGTCCTGAGAGCTGAATGCCGACTGTGCCAGCGGAGGCTTTCACACCGATAAGATGAGTCCATGAGCTCCTCCCAGTCACCATTTGCCGATATCGCCGATACCGTCTTCATCAAAGGTCACGGCACACAGAACGACTTCGTCCTCTTGGCCGACGATGACAGCGTCCTGGAGATGCATCCCGAGACGATCGCGCTCCTGGCCGACCGCAGGTCAGGGTTGGGCTGCGACGGTGTCATCCGCATCGTGCGCTCGGCGAGCAGCGGCATTCCCGGCGCTCTCGAGCAGGCCGAAGCCGGTGCCGAATGGTTCATGGACTACTACAACCACGACGGCAGCCTCTCCGAGATGTGTGGCAACGGAGTTCGAGTCTTCGCCCACGTGCTGGTGACGACTGGACGCATCGCGGCCGATGCCAGAGAGATCCGCATCGGCACACGTGACGGGATCAAGACTGTGCGCACAGTCCTCAACCCGGCACTGGGTATGCAGATCGGCGACCCTCCAGCCACCGCGCTTGCGGGGTCAACACTCCCTGGTTCCGCAGATGACGCCTGGTACACGATTGATATGGGCGAATGGTCTCTCGATGACAGCGACGCCGTCCTCGTCTCGACATCGGGAATCGAAGTGCCGCGCCCAGGCATGCGCGTGGAAACAGGCAATCCCCACACCGTGGTCGCACTCGCAGCCCCGGATGAACTCGAAAGCGCCGAGCTGCGGGACGCGCCGGTCCTCGACCCAGTTCCCCCACAGGGATCGAACGTCGAATACATCGTCATGGAGCCGGCCCGCAGCGATGTCGCCGGGGGAGAGGGCGCCCTGCGCATGCGAGTGTTCGAACGCGGCGTCGGCGAGACCCGTTCCTGCGGCACAGGAGCCTGTGCGGCAGCCATCGCCGCTCACCACTGGGCGGGCCCGGCTTCACCTCTGCAATGGCGGGTCGATGTTCCCGGCGGCCAGCTGCGCGTCGGCATCACTGTGAACGAGGACGGTACGCGCGGCAGCGTCACCCTCTCGGGACCGGCAGTATTGGTCGCCAGCGGCACGATCAGCTGAGGGTCGCAACGGTACGATCAGCTGAGAGCCGCAAGGGCATGATCGGCCCACACGCGCCAGCTGATGAGAGATCGTCAGTCGCGGTCGACGGTGAGGACGCGGTAACCTTTGGACGATCCGGTGCGAACGACGCTGAATCCGTCTCCGAGGGCGTCGATGAGCCACTTGTGAAGCGAATCCGCGCCGAGGTTCTTCGACACGACCAGATCGGCGCGCCCACCCGGGGCCAGTCGCGGCAGCCACGTGGCCAGCAGCTCGTGCAGAGCGTCCTTGCCGACTCTGATCGGCGGGTTCGAGCGGATCGCACTGAACTGCAAGTCGGCCGGGATCTCGTCGGCGGTGACGGGGCGAACCGACGTCAAACCGTGACGCTGCGCATTCTTCGCCGTGGCATCAAGTGATCGGGCGTTGACGTCGAGGGCCCACACGCGAACATCCACCTCGGCGTCCTTGGCGCTCAGCGCCGCATCCAAGGAAATCGGCCCCCAACCGCACCCCAGATCGAGGATGTCGCCGGGTTCGGGCACCGGCAGATGTCGCAGCAGAACCGCGGTTCCCAGGTCCAGACGGGTGGGGGAGAAGGTCCCCGAGACGGTCTCAACCGTGACCTCGCGGCCCGTGAGGTCGAGTGTGAGCTCGCGTGTTTTGGCCTCGCTGCTCGGCGATTGCGTGAAATAGTGCTCTGACACCGTTCCAGTGTAGACGGCTGTGGGAGAATTGCTGGACACCTCTTTCATCTGAGAGGAAACTCGTCGTTCGGCGGCAGTGCCGAGCGAGGAGTAGAAACGAACAAAGGAATGAATGACGTCTACTGACAAAGAGCGTCGGGACGCGATGCTCGACCGCGTTCTCGCCCGAGGCGCCCAAGCGCTGGGCAACAGCGAATCAAACGTCGACAACGACTCACAGTTCGACCTGGCAGAGCGGGCCGCGCTCAAACGAGTCGCCGGGCTGTCCACCGAACTCGAAGACATCACCGAGGTCGAATACCGCCAGGTGCGCCTGGAGAAGGTCGTCCTCGCTGGCCTGTGGAACACGACGCTGGCCGAAGCCGAGAACTCGATCAGGGAACTCGCCGCACTCGCAGAGACCGCCGGCTCCGAGGTCCTCGACGCGATTGTCCAACGACGTGAAACGCCGGACCCCGGCACCTACCTCGGCAAGGGCAAGGCCGCGGAACTCGCTGAAATCGTCGCATCCGTGGGCGCTGACACCGTGATCATCGACTCCGAACTCGCGCCCAGCCAACGACGCGGACTCGAAGACGTCATCAAGGTCAAAGTCGTCGACCGCGTCGCGCTCATCCTCGATATCTTCGCCCAGCATGCCAAGTCGAGAGAGGGCAAGGCACAGGTCGAACTGGCTCAGCTCGAATACCTTCTCCCGCGCCTGCGCGGTTGGGGCGAGTCCCTGTCCCGTCAGGCCGGCGGTCGTGTCGCCGGGGGCGCCGGAATCGGTTCGCGCGGTCCTGGTGAGACGAAGATCGAACTCGACCGACGCCGGATCAGGGCCAGAATGTCCAAGCTGCGCCGACAGATCGCCGCGATGGCTCCCTCGAGGTCGACGAAGCGGAAGAACCGCGCGCGCAACCACATCCCGTCCGTGGCGATCGTCGGCTACACCAACGCCGGCAAGTCCTCGCTGCTCAACCAGCTCACCGACGCCGAGGTGATGGTGCAGAATGCGCTGTTCGCGACCCTGGATCCGACCGTCAGACAGTCCCGGACCGCCGACGGCATCACCTTTACCTACACGGACACGGTCGGTTTCGTCAGGAACCTGCCCCACCAATTGGTCGAAGCATTCCGTTCGACGCTGGAGGAAGCCTCAGACTCGGACCTGCTCCTCCACATTGTCGATGCCTCACACTCGGACCCACACGGACAGATCCACGCAGTCCGGGAAGTCCTCAAGGACGTCGACACCGGAGACATTCCCGAACTGCTCGTCTTCAACAAGGCTGACCTCGCCGATGAAGCCGTGGTGACCGGCCTGCACGCCGAATACCCGGAAGCGCGTTTCGTGTCTGCTGTGACGAGGGAGGGTGTTCCCGAACTCGTCGAAACGATCGATGCGATGCTGCCGTCGCCGAATATCGAGGTCACGGTGCTCATCCCGTACCAGCGCGGCGACCTCGTGTCGAAGATCTATGCCCTCGGCATGGTTGAGCACGAAGAGCACGGTGCCGGTGGAACCGCGATGCAGGCCAAGGTCCCAGCAGAACTGGCCGCGGAACTCGCAGACTTCCGACGCCCGGACCTGGTCATCGGCGAGTGAGCGCCGTCGAAGACCTCCTCGAGTCCGCCGTAGGGGCCATCGGTGGCTCGACCCGCAAAGGTCAGGCAGAGATGGCCGATGCAGTCGCCTCGGCGGTGGACAAGGGCATTCACCTGCTGGTGCAGGCCGGCACCGGTACAGGAAAGTCGCTGGCGTATCTGGTCCCCGCGGCCGAGTACTCCAGTCGGACCGGTAACCGCGTCATCGTGTCGACGGCGACCTTGGCTCTGCAGACACAGATCATCCATCGGGATCTGCCCAGGCTGTTCAAGTCGGTGAAGAAGACGCTGGACCCGCTGCCCCGGGCCGCCCTGCTCAAGGGCAGACGCAACTATGTCTGCAAACACAAGCTTTCCGGTGGCTATCCCGATGAGGGTGAGGGGATGCTCTTCGACCTCGGCGCCGATGCGGAGGCCGGTCGCAAGCCGAACGACAAGTCGGGTCTGGGCGAGGAGATCCAGCGGATCCGGACCTGGGAGAAGACGACGGAAACCGGCGATCGCGATGACCTGCTGCCCGGCGTCAGCGACAGAGCCTGGTCGCAGGTCTCTGTCAATGCCTTCGACTGCCTCGGTTCGAACTGCCCTCTCTACACCGAATGCTTCGCCGAGCTGGCACGCAACAACGCAGCTGAGGCCGACATCGTCGTGACCAACCACGCCCTGCTGGCGATCGACGCTTTCGGTGAGAACACCGTGCTGCCCGAACACGACGTCATCGTCATCGACGAGGCCCACGAACTCAAGGACCGCGTCACGAACGCTCTGTCCGGCCAGATCAACACGAGCATGCTCTCGGCGGCGACGAGTTCCGTGCGCAAACACACGATCGTTCAGGACGGCGTCGTTGCGCTGCTCGACTCCGCAGCCGCAGCACTGGAACGGGCTCAGAGCGGCGTCAGCGAAGGCTTGATCATGAACATGAGCGAGGCCATGTCCCTTGCGTTGGCCCAGATTCGCGACTCCTCCCGACAGATCATCAACGACATCGGTGGCAAGACCGAGGACTCCGATGCCGGTCGACAGATGGCCAAGGCCCGCTGCCAGGAGATCTTCGACCTGGCCGAGCGCTTCTGCTCACCGGGCAAGAACGATGTCGTGTGGCTGAGCCGGAGCACCTTCCGTGAACGCGAGACCACGAACCTCGTCGTCGCACCGCTGAGCGTTGCCGGCACCATGCGTTCGGGCATCTTCGAGGAATCAACGGTGGTGGCCACCTCGGCGACACTGTCACTGGGTGGAAACTTCGACGCGGTCGCGGCATCCTTGGGACTTTTCGGCCCCGATGCACCCAAGTGGGACAGCCTCGACGTCGGATCGCCCTTCGACTACGGCAAGCAGAGCATCCTCTATGTCGCCGCGCACCTGCCGCGCCCCGGCCGCAGCGGCCTGAGCGAACAGGCATTGGACGAACTCGAGGAGCTCGTCACGGCATCCGATGGGGGAGCGCTGGGACTGTTCTCCTCCCGTGCCGCCGCGAATGCTGCCGCCGAACATCTGAGAACGAAGCTCGACGTTCCGATCCTCCTCCAAGGCGACGACGGACTGCCCTCTCTCGTCTCCCAATTCACTGCCGATGACGAGGCCTGCCTGTTCGGCACCATGTCACTGTGGCAGGGAGTGGACGTACCGGGCCGGACCAATCGTCTCGTCATCATCGACCGGCTCCCGTTCCCACGACCCGATGACCCACTGATGCAGGCACGATCGAGAGATGCTGACGACCGGGGAGTCAACGGGTTCATGGCCGTCAGCGCCACTCATGCCGCACTGCGCCTGGCGCAGGGTGCGGGGCGCCTCATCCGGTCGACTTCGGACAGGGGAGTCGTTGCCGTGCTCGACTCACGCCTGCGCTCGGCACGCTACGGCGGGTACCTGGTGAATTCGATGCCGGAGATGTGGCCGACAACGGATTCCGCGCTGGTGAAGTCCAGCCTCGGACGTCTGGCGGCGACCCCCGAGTGACAATGGTGCACGGCTGACTGACGAGCCGGAGTCTCAGATGCACAGCGCCCCGACCGATATCGGTCGGGGCACAGGCGTCGGAACTTCAGCGGCGGGGTGACTCGGGCAATCAGGTGACT
>JAKDSA010000021.1 GCA_030457025.1 Brevibacterium sp.
TATCAGGGACAGGCGCGGCCAGCCACCGGTAGTAGGGCTGGCGGGAGAGCTTCAATACCCGGCACGACACCGCGACGGGGATCCCGTCGGCGGCGAGCTCTCTCACGAGCGGGTAGAGCCTTTTGACGGCAGGTTCGCCTGTGACAGATAGGCGGCCGCGCGGCGTAGGACCTCGTTCTCCTGCTCCAGCAGACGATTGCGCCGACGCATCTCTCGTAGTTCGGCGGACTCGTCGCTGGTGTTGCCGGGTTTGTTGCCGGCATCGATTTCTGCTTGGCGCAGCCATTTGTTGATGGTGCCTTCGTGGACTCCGAAGTCCTTGGCGATCTGTCCCCACTGACATCGTGTCAGGTGAGTCAATGGTGATGACGACACGAACGGGTGACACGGAACGAGGTGAGCAGCGCATGAAGATCGGTGAATTCGCCAGGCTTGGCCAGGTCTCGATCCGGATGCTCCGGCATCACGAATCGCTGGACCTGCTCATCCCACAGGACGTCGATCGCTTCAGCGGCCCCCGCCACAGTGGCCGAAATCGAGTGTCGATTGGCCCTCATCGAAAGGACGACCATGAAGTTCCCGGACTGCGTCATCAAAGAACTGCCAGCAGAGAGAATCATCGGCACGACTGTTCTGCTCGGCGATCCCCCGTTCGACCCGTCGGAGGTCGGTCCCCTGTTCGACAAGGTCGCCGAACAGATCAGGGCTTCCGGTGGCGACCTGCACGTCGGGGTCGGACTCTACTCCGACTCAGAAGCCGGCACCGAAGTCACATGCGGTTACCGAACGAACTCCGGCGATGACAGCGCTGATCGGATTGGCCTCAGCACCACCGGCAGCGGCGACGGCTCCGGCTGGGTGGTCGAACTTCAGCAGCCGATCATCAGTGAGGCACACGAAGCGGGGCCCGTGCTCAACGATGAGGTCGTTGGGTGCGGGCCCCGGCACCGCCTCGGCGACGGTGTTCTGGTTTGCATTCTGTACTCTGATCCGCGTGCTGTCGGTCAGTCGGCGATCGACCGTGCCGTGGTCTCGGTGACGGCCTTGTCGGCGACGATGGCCTTCCTCAGCGACAGGAAGAGGAGAACCATTCCGACAGAGAGTGCGATGTGTCCGAGTCCGGCGATGCCGGCGATCATGGCGTTGGACTCCTGACCGAGGACGGTCAGCGAACCGTGCCAGACCATCATGCCGGCGGTGAGGATGATGCCCACGTTGTAGGTCCAGAAGAACCAGGAGAACATCTTGGTGCCGGAGAGCGCGAAGACCTTGTCGAGGACGAGGACGATGAGCAGGACGATGAAGCCGAGCGTCAGCAGGTGGGTGTGGACGACGCTGAGCTGGGTGGCGCCTCCTTCTGGGAAGTCGTTGGCTTTGGTGAACTCCCGGTAGAACAGTCCCGCGAGAACACCGATGATCATGTAGGCGAATGCCGCGTTGAATATTTTCTTCATGCTTATACTTCATCAGGATTCGGGCCTCGAATCCTGACCCAGAGGATTGAACTCTGTTCCCAACTTTTGATTGATGTTCGTCCTCACACGACCAGAATCACCCTTTTCGCGGAGTTCCTGGGCGCTCGGAGGTTAGCCTGAATGCATGTCCATGGAGAATCTGTTCGCAAAGATCGACCGCCTCGCGGGTGGCAGCAAAGCAGGGCTCATCGTCGACGCCGAGGGGCTGAGCCACCCGAAGACGAAGCGCGCGTTCGCGTGGATCACATGGCTGCTCATCGTCGAGCTGGTCCTCGGCTTCGGCGCCGTCGCCTTCGCCGTCATCATTGCGCAGAAGGGCGAGTCCGTGCCCTTCGCCGTCTGGATGCGCACCGTCGTCGTCCTCGTCATGACCGCGACACTGTTCTACTTCTTCTGGCGCTCGACGAAGGGCTACTACTGGGGCTACCAGCGGCTGCGCCTCTTCGCCCAGATCTTCCCGGTGATCACCCTGGTCATGGCCGCCATCCCCGGCCTCTACCCTGCGTGGATGATCACCGAGCAGATCCTCTTCAGCCTCATCATGATCGGCGTGGGTGACTTCCTCACCAGCGACCATATGCGCGAGGTGTTCCGGAAACCCGAGAGCTGAGGCCGGGCCGGGCACGGGGACTGCGATTCAGCCGCCCACGAGCTTGCGGGCCTCCTCCTGGTGGGCCGCGATGAGCGCTTCCTTGTCCAGCTGTGCGCCGTCGCTGCCGATGGCGTTGCCGTCGAGCACACGCCACCGGCCGGCGACCATGACTCGGTCCGCCTTCTCCGCTCCACAGAGGACGAGGGCCGGAATCGGATCGTGTGAGCCGGAGAAGGCGAGACCGTCGAGGCGGAACAAAGCCAGATCCGCCTGCTTTCCGACCTCGATGCGGCCGATGTCTTCCCGGCCCAGCGCCGCCGCCGAGCCGCGGGTGGCCCAGTCGAGGACGCGAGCGCTGGTGACAGCCTCAGATCCGTAGCGCAGGCGCTGAATGTAGAGGGCCTGGCGAACCTCACGGATGAGGTTCGAGGCATCGTTCGAGGCCGATCCGTCAACGCCGAGCCCCACATTGACACCCGCGTCCTCGAGTTCGACGGCCCGAGCGATGCCCGAGGCCAAGCGCATATTCGAGGTCGGGCAGTGTGCCACGGAGGCACCGGCCTCGCCGAGGCGGGCGATCTCATCGTCGTCGAAGTGCACACCGTGGGCCAACCAGGATCGATCGCTGAGCCAACCGACCGATTCGAGGTAATCGACGGTGCGCAGCCCGAACCGCTCCCGGCAGAACTCCTCCTCGTCGAGGGTCTCCGCGAGATGCGTGTGGAGACGAACGTCGAGTTCCTCCGCAAGGATCGCACTGTCGCGCATGAGTTCGGTGGTCACGGAGAAGGGAGAGCAGGGTGCGAAGCCGATCTGGACCTGGGCTCCCTCTCCCCGCTCGTGGTAGGTCTCGACCAGCCTGCGGGAGTCAGCGAGGATGACGTCCGCGTCCTGCACGGTCTGCTGCGGCGGCAATCCACCGTCCTTCTCTCCCAGAGACATGGATCCGCGAGTGAGCATGGCACGCATGCCGAGCCTTCTGGTCGCCTCAACCTGAAGGTCGATCGCATCGTCCATGCCGGTCGGGAACAGGTAGTGATGGTCGGCCGCTGTGGTGCACCCGGATTCGAGCAGTTCGGCCATGGCCACGGTGGTGGCCAGCTCGAGAGCTTCCGGTGTCAGCCGGGCCCAGACTGGGTACAGATTGGTCAGCCACCCGAACAGGGGCAGATCCGCTACGGGAGCCCAGGCACGAGTCAGGGTTTGGTAGAAGTGATGGTGGGTGTTGATGAGCCCAGGGGTGATGACGTGCTGGCTGGCATCGACCACCTCGGCGACGGACTGCGGCCCTCCGGTGGGCTCGCCACCAGCGGGAACGAGTTCAACGATCACCCCGGACTGCTGGTCGACGACGATCCCGCCCGAGGCCTGTGCCGGATCGATGTCGCGCCCGAGGTGAACGGCCATGGGATTGCGCAGCCAGATGGTGGAGTCGGCTGGAGTGCTGGCTGCTGGGCTGCCAGCGCTTGAGGATTCGATTCCAGTGGTCATGTCTGCCGCCTTTCAGTGCTGAATCGGTCGAATCATCGATACGACCGTTGTGCGGCGACACGACTGGGGGCGAATCGCCGCCAGCTCAGGTTTCTCGGCGTCTGCTGCTCCGCCGTCCGGTGGAGGTCTGCGGGGCGCGGGCCCGTCCACGATCTCTGCAATCGGGTCATGCTGCGCCTATACCGCTTACCTGTCGGATGATGCACCTCAGGGGGCACTTATTTGTCCCCGAGACATCCACCGGCAAGACTGCACTCTAGCATGTGTGGGAGATCACGAAACGAAGTTGCCATCGTCGGATCTTTCCCTTAGCATTTTGCGATAAGGAAATATACTTTCACATGTCGGAAGTATTGACACCGATCCCTCACATACAGTCGACTACCCGCATCGCCCATCCAGGCAGGGGCCCGAGGGTGTCGCTCAGGGAAGAACTCAACGGAGAGATAGATGTCGGCATCAAAGCAGGCGCACAAAGGCAATCGGGCACAAACGGCTCGGCCGGAGGATGAACGGCTTCCAGTCGGCACCTCATTCGCCTACGGCCTTCAGCATGTACTGACCATGTACGGCGGCATCATCGCCGTCCCCCTGATCATCGGCAAGGCTGCCGGACTCGACGGCGCCGGAATCAGTGTGCTCATCGCATCATGCCTATTCATGGGCGGACTGGCCACCATCCTGCAGTCATTCGGCGTCCCCTTCTTCGGTTCACAGCTGCCACTGGTCCAAGGCGTATCCTTTGCCGGTGTAGCCACGATGACATCGATCCTGGCAGGAGGAGACGGGCTTCCAGAGGTCTTCGGCGCTGTGCTTGTCGCCTCGGTGATCGGCCTCATCGTCGCTCCGGGTTTCGCGCTCATCGTGAAGTTCTTCCCACCGGTCGTCACCGGCACTGTCATCACGACGATCGGGCTGTCCCTGATGCCGGTGGCCGCCGGTTGGGCGATGGGCGGAAACGCCGAGGCCCCCGATTACGGCAGCGGTCGCAACATCCTCATCGCCGTCGGTACCCTCGCCATCGTCCTCATCCTCAGCAGGATTCCCGTGGCGATGGTCTCTCGTCTCTCGATTCTCCTGGCGATCGTCGTCGGAACAGTCATCTGCCTCATCTTCGGGTGGGCCGATTTCTCACATGTGCTCGACCGCGGCGTGTTCGCGTTCCCAGAGCCCTTTGCCTTCGGCATGCCGACCTTCTCTGCGGCAGCGATCATTTCGATGTTCATCGTCATCATCGTCACCTTCGCAGAGACCACTGCGGACATCATCGCGGTGGGCGAGATCGTTCGGACCAAGGTCGACTCCAAGCGCATCGCCAACGGCCTGCGTGCCGACATGCTGTCCTCGGCCGTGTCGCCGCTCTTCAACTCCTTCACTCAGTCGGCCTTCGCCCAGAACGTCGGTCTTGTGGCGATCACCGGAGTGAAGTCTCGTTTCGTCGTCACCGCCGGCGGTGTCATCCTCGTCGTCCTCGGCCTGTTGCCCGTCATGGGAGGAGTCGTCGCCGCGATCCCCTCCCCTGTCCTCGGCGGGGCAGGCATCGTCCTCTTCGGCACCGTCGCCGCATCCGGCATCCGCACATTGTCCAAGGTCGAGTACGAGGGCAACCTCAACATGATCCTTGTCGCTGTCTCCCTGGCATTCGGCATCATCCCCGTTGTCCAGCCCGACTTCTACAACTCCTTCCCCTCGTGGGTCGGCATCATCCTCCACTCGGGAATCTCCTCGGCCACCCTCATGGCGGTGCTGCTCAACCTGGTCTTCAACCACATCGGCGTCAGGAGCAAGGACCGCACCGATCGCTCGGTGTTCGTCGCAGGCACCGGCAGGGTCATTCGCAGGGAGGAGCTCGAGCGCCTCATCAACCATGAAGCACTTCTCGCCGAGGGCGACACCGTCAAGGCCGGGAAGATCGTCGACTGCAACGGCGAAGAAGTTCCCGTCGTCACGGAACATCAGCATGAGAAGGTCGTGGAAGCGATCAACAAGGGCGAGGCACGGACTCAGGAAGACGTGCGTCGAGTGATCAAGGAGACCGAAGACTGACTTTCTTCGACTGAGCGTTGGGGTCGGTTCTGCAGGTCAGTTCTGCAGGTCAGTTCTGCAGGTCGGCGCTGCAGGTCAGTCCCAGCCGCCGGTGGCAGTGCATACGCACAAGGCACCGGCGGCTTTCTGCTGAGTTCAGAGGCTTAGAAGGGCGGTGGGGTCCCAGAGTCCCAGATCCACTCATTCTTTTTCGCGCGGCCGTCGAGCAATGAGGTGTTCTTCACCCATCCGGCCTGACCGTTGGCAGCTTCCGGCCCGGGACACTCCTCGGACGTTTGCTTGTCGCCGTGCCACCGCTCGCCTGCAGCCAGGGTTTCCGCTTTCGGCGAGTCAGGCGGTGGGCCAGCCTGCTGTTGAAGCTCATCGAATATCTTCGCGTGGGCGGCGTTGATCGGATGGTCTCCAGCCGCAACTTCGGTTCTCATTCCGTGTCGGAAGACGTACTGCACGAAGCCCGAGCGGTTCATTCGAACCGAGTATTTGCGATCTGTCTTTGCCTGATGGCATAAGCGGCACAGCGGGTGGAGATTGCCGAATCGAGTCAGCCCTCCTTCCGCCGGATTGTCGTGGTCGAAAGGCACGATGTGATCGATCTCCGTGCTTTCCGCCCTGCGCGTGCATCCGGGAATTGTGCATGTCTGCCATTTCGCAATCAAGGTTTGACGGACGCTCGCGGGTATCTGGTAGGTCATCGCCTTCGCGTCGACCGGTGTGCCGCTTGCCGGATCTGTGAGAATCCGCGTCCAAGACTTTGCATGCTTGGCGATGCGTCGTGCGGTGTCTGCTGGGATCGGAGAGCCGTCGGAGAACGTTCCGGGCAGATCTGTGGAGCCAGCGAGCGTGAGGAAAGGGACCGTGGTGATCATCTTTGCCTGCGATTCCAGCCACTGCTCATGAGTGGGCATCGTGAGAACGACTGCCGGTACACTCGTCGCGTCTCCGGTCTGCGCGCCGTCCATGCTGGCATTGCCAGCGGAGGCCCCGGCGATGCCGTCGTTCACGGCGTTGACGACGGAAGCCGGGGTCAGCGGCTGTTCAGCGGATACGTCAAGAGGAATGTCACGCGTAGATGTCTCCCCCGTCGTCGTATCTGTCGAGGTGACCTGAATGCTGAGCTGCGGGACAGTCCGCGTGAGGATGTCGAACATGAGGGCATCGATTCCACGGTCATCGTCGATCGAGGTACCCGGTGCCAATTGGTCGCTGAATGCCGCGATGTTCCCGGAACGGATAGCTCGTGCAAAAGCCGCGATGCGCAGGTAGCAGGCCTGCAGTTCAGGAGCCGGCCCAGCCAGGGTGAGGAAAGCGGTCCCATCGGGGGTTGTCGTGATGTCTACGCGGCGACGTCTGCTCGCCTCTTCCACACGCTCCTCAAGGGGCTCGAGGACAGCGATCTTCATGCCCAATGACTTCTTGAAAGTTTCAATCGTGATGTCTGCGCGACGGTCAGCCAGATAGTCATCGATGAGAGGAAGGTTCTCGAACTTCACGTCACGGCAGGCGTGGGCAGTGGCATGGACGTGCTCGATTGTGAATTCGCCGGCGAGGCAACGGGCAAAGAATTTGGGCAGTCCGTGCACGAGAATCATTGCTGAAGTGATCAGAACGTATGCTCGCGCGGTTGTCGCCCCTAAAACAGTGGTGAACTCCGCGATGTCTTCGGCCTGCGAAAGCTCGTGCACCCAGCCGTAGAAGGTCTGATCCAATCTGAATCGAGGAAAGGACGGGAGTCTGCTGTTCCGTTTCTCGGCTTTCGCAGCTGTGGAGGTGCGGTGTCGGCGCTGGTATCTGCGAACAGTTTCGGCGATTGTCGCGTGCGCATAGGGTTGCCCGGGGTTGGGATTGTAGATGCGCAGATTCTCTACGGTCTCATTGAAGAACAACTCAGCAGCGACATCCAATGCCGATAGCTGAGCCTGGTCGCTGGCGGCAAAGACTATTGCTGCGTCAGCGAAAGGAGAGTCGGCATCGATGCGAAGGCGACGAGCGGAATGTGTCGCCCCACCGGCCGCTCCGCCAGCATCAGCATCAGCATCAGCGGCGGGTTCCGCTCCAACATCGCCATCAGAGGCGGTGCCCTCGGGTTCAGTGGGGTCAGTGGGTTCAGTGGAGTCACGACCAGGCTCGGAACCGGTGCTGTCGGAATCGGAAGGATACTTCACTGGTGGTCACCTGATCTTCACGTCGCTGTGAGTGCCTACCTCAATCCTAGTCGCTAATAGCGATCATTGACATAACATTTCGATAACAAACAACTGATTTGTTCGAGTGTCAATCGATCACTGATCTACAGTGAACACACTGAAGCTCACGACATGGAGCACAAGTGAACGAGAGGAGACAGATGACCGGAGGCACTCCCTCTCGCCGATCAGCCACAATTCATCGAATCAGCAGTCCCGGCAGCTGATTCATCGCGGTGAAGATCTCGTGGGCACCCACGCCTTCCAGTGCCTCGGGTCGCTGGTGCACCGGCGAGTCGGGACAGAACCCGAGCACGTGTGCGCCCGCGGCCACACCTGCTGTCACACCGGTCGGCGAATCCTCGATCACCGCGGTCTCTGCCGGATCGACGCCCAAGGCAGCTGCTGCCGCCAAATACACGTCCGGGGCCGGCTTCGAGTGCGGCAGTTCCATTCCGGAGAATATCCGGCCGTCGAAGACGTCGAAGAGACCGATCTTCTGCAGCTGCAGGTTGATCTTGGGTCGGTCAGCACTCGATGCGCAAGCGAGTAGGCCAGGGTAGACGGCGTCAAGGTCACGAACCGCCTCGGCAACTCCCGGGATTGCTTCCAACGAAGCCTCGAGAGCCTCGTTGCGACGCTCTCGAAAATCGCTCAGCCATTCGGCGTCGATGCGCACGCCACTGTGCTTCTCGATGACGTCCGCTTCGTCGCGAAGCATCTTCCCGACGAACCTGGAGATGCATTCCTCCCGCGAGATCTGCCATCCCAGCTCATTGAGCATCTCCCACAGAACCGTGTTCGTGAGGCGCTCAGAGTCGACGAGCACTCCGTCGCAGTCGAACAGAACAGCAGCATATTTCGAGCTCGAATCCATACTCCGATTCTGCCATCGGCCGCTGACGCGAAGGCATACGCCCTCCGTCGCGCTGCCCGGTTTGACCCCAGCGCTGCCCGGTGTGACCCCGGCGCAGCCCGGTGTGACCCCGGCGAGCGGACCCGACTCAGCCGATCGCAACCGTGGAGGCCGAGTACAGGATGTACATGGAGGCGAACGCGCAGACGACGATGACCAGGGCGAACAAGCTCAGCCAGGCACCCGCGGGCAGGCTCGAGCCCTGGGCGAGGATATAGGCATCCGACTGTCGGATGTGACGTCTGCGAGTGTGGACGCGGACGACTTTGACGAGATCCTTGAGCGAACCGATGGCCAGAGCCACTCCCAAGCCTGCCACGAACACGGCGATCGATTCGATCGGCAGGAACACGACGACGAGCTGGGCAGCGATCGCCGTGACCACAGCGATCGCGGCGCCGGCGAGGTTCCTGATGAAGATGAGGGCGATCAGCAGAATGAGCGCACCGACCGACAACGCCAGCGGCGCCCACCCTTGAACCGCCGAGGTGATGAGGACCAACCCGAGAACGCCGGGCGCCGGATATCCCCAGAACCCCGACCACGTCGCCGAGAAGCCGACTTTGCCGAAGGAATTCATCTGCCCAGAGTGATCGAAGTTCAGCGAAATGCCCTTGACGACTCTGCCGGTCATCAGCGCCGCGAAGGCGTGGCCGAGTTCGTGCACGAAGGTGACGAACATGCCGAAGAACCGCCAGATTCCCGGCGTCAACGTCACGACCAGGGGAATCCCGATGACCAGGAGCAGCTGAACGGCACCGGGCTCCAGGCCGTGCTGTCGCCCGAAACCGGACGTGATGGCATCCCACCAGGTCGATACGCCCTGCTTCAGATCCATGCGCGCACCTCCGCCGATTCCGGTCCCACTGCCAACGGTTGCTCCTTCATAGCGGCCCAGTCTATGAAGCGAGTCTGAGTGAAGTCCTCAGGGTCCACGGGGTCCACGGGGTCCACGGGGTCCTCAAGACCCTCAAGGCGCGGGCTTCCTCAGGACCCTCACGACAAGTGCCTGTGATCGAACTCTCCGCCCCTCACCCTTACCTGGAGATCCGCGGCGACCCTAGACTTCTTGAGTGCCGACCACCGATGCCCTCCTTGCCTTCATCGCTGCTGCCCTCGTCATCATCGTGATTCCCGGGCCCACCGTGCTCTTCGTCGTCGGTCAATCGCTCTCACACGGCAGGCGCTCGGGCCTGACCAGCGTGCTTGGCGGCGGCGTCGGCATCATCCCGATCATCGTGGCCGTGGCATTCGGAGTGGGCACCATCGTCGCCCAATCGGTCATCATCTTCACGATCGTGAAGATCCTCGGCGCCGGCTACCTCGTCTACCTGGGGGTCCAGGGCATCCGACATCGCACGGTCGGCAACGAAGTGCCCGAGGACCCGTCCCTGTCACTCGACGCTGACGCCGAGGTGGAATCGTTCGTCCCAGCCGGGCGCGAACTCAGCTATCGGTCGATGTTCATGCAGGGCTTCATCGTCGGCATCTCCAATCCGAAGACCATCATCTTCTTCGTCGCGGCCCTCCCCCAATTCGTCTCGATCGAGGCCGGGCACGTGCCGCTGCAGATGATCGTCCTCGGCCTCCTCTTTCAAGCCCTGGCCCTGTTATCGGACGGATCCTGGGCCTTCATCGCCGGCACGGCGCGCAACTGGTTCGCCCGCTCGCCGAGGCGGATGTCACGCATCCGTGGAATCGGCGGCGGCATGCTCATCGGCCTGGGCGGAACGCTGGCCTTCGCCAGCCAGTAGACCGAGCTCGGCTCACTGGTTGGAGAACGCGGCATCAAAAGACGTCTCGGGCCTCTTCCACAGCAGTTCACGGATGCGCACGACCGCCTCGGCGGCCCCGTGGAGACGATCCATTCCGGCATCCTCCCATTCGATTGAGATCGGTCCGCTGTAGCCGATCGAGTTCAACGCTCGGAACGCATCCTCCCAATGCATATCTCCATGCCCTGTCGACACGAAATCCCACCCTCGCCGAGGTTCGCCCCAGGGCAGGTGGGAACCGAGGATGCCGCTTCGTCCGCTCGCCGGCCGAAGTCGTGTGTCTTTGCAGTCGACGTGGTAGATGCGATCGGCGAAGTCGGTGATGAAGCCGATGGTGTCGAGACCCTGCCACAGCAGGTGGCTCGGATCCCAGTTGAGGCCGAATGCTTCCCGGTGATCGATGCTCTCCAACGCCCGCACTGTCGTCCAGTAGTCGTAGGCGATCTCAGACGGATGGACCTCGTGAGCGAAGCGCACCCCCTCGCCGTCGAAGACATCGAGGATCGGATTCCATCTGTCAGCGAAGTCCTCGTAACCGGCATCGATGACTTCGGCAGAGACAGGTGGGAACATCGCCACGTATGGCCAGATCTTCGATCCGGTGAACCCGACGACTGTGTCCACGCCGAGTTTTCGGGCCACCCGAGCTGCCCGCTTCATATCCTCGGCGGCTCGCTGCCGCACACCCTCAGCATCGCCATCGCCCCAGACATAGTCACGCACGATCGCCTGATGTCGGAAGTCGATCGGATCATCGCACACGGCCTGGCCCGCCAGGTGGTTCGAGATCGCCCACACTCTGAGACCGTGCCTGTCCAGAATGTCGAGGCGCGACTGCAGGTACGCCGGGTCCTCATCGGCCTTGGCGAGGTCCAGATGGTCGCCGGAACATGCGATCTCCAGTCCGTCATAGCCCCATGACGCCGCCAACCGGGCGACCTCCTCGAACGGCAGATCGGCCCATTGGCCCGTGAATAAGGTGACAGGGTGCGAAGTATCGGTCATCGCTGCTCCTCTGCAGAGTGTTCGGCTTCTTCAGTGTGATCGCTGGGGCCCGTCCGCTCGGCTTCGGACAGCCGGCGGCGCTGGTGTTCGGCGAGGAACTCGGCGCTGACCCGAGCGAGTTCGTCCTGGCTCTCGGCCAGTGGCCGCCAGATCGAGGCGGCAACAGCGATGGTGTCGTTGTCTGCGGTGAAGCTCTCCAGCGTCAGCGGTCCCGCATAGGCGATGTCGTCGAGAGCGTCGAAGAAGGAGTCCCAATCGGTGCGGTCTCCGCCCACGGGCCCACGGTCGTTGCCGCACACCTGCACGACCCGACAATGCTGTCCGGCGGCTCGGATCGCGGTCGCCGGCGAGCGCTCCTCGATGTTCAGGTGATAGCTGTCCAGCGCCAGTCCGATTCCACTCCCCAACAGGGGTTCGAGGGCATCAAGGGCCTGGTCGACCGTATTGATGAGGCTGGTCTCATACCTGTTGAGCGGTTCCACGGCCAGGGTCACGCCACGCTCGCCGGCATAGTCGGCAGCGGGGCGCAGCGCTTCCCGAAGGGTTTCCACGACTCGTCTCCGCTCACCCGAGTCCATCCGCCAGACCCGACCGGTCGCGGCCGTGAACGGCCCAGCCACGGTGGGCGAGCCCACCTGGTCAGCCACGTCCACGCAATGGCGCAGATAGTCCTGGGTATCCGCACGGAAACGCGGATCGATGAGGTCACGACCGGGGCCCATCGCACCGACGATCCGCGCACCCATGCCATGCCCGGCCAGCACCTCGGCGGCGGTGTCCGGATCCCAGTCACCGGGGCTCTCCACGGGCAGCTCCAGCAGACCGAACCCGAACCTTCGGGCTCGGTCCGCCAGATCACCGAGCTCCTCCGTCGTCAGCGGGGAGACCCACACCCAGGTGTTGACCCCGATCTCACGAACGCTGAACTCGTTCCCGCCGTCTGCGGTCATGTCCTCACCCCGATCATCGGCACCTAAGAATCATTCGAAATCCCCGCTCAGGGGATGACTCGGTCCTGCCACACCTGCGGGAATCCGGCCATGTCCTCGCCGCCGAACTTCGCGTAGTGGCCATCGGGCATTCCCTCGTTGCGGTCGAGGTACTCATCGAGGTCCGCGGCCGTGATCGGGCTCTGGGGCAGGACCCATTCGGTCGGAACCTCTTCGCCCTTGAAGATCTTCTCCGCCGCCAGCAGAGGGGTCCGCCACTGGAAGTTCGTGTAGACGGGAGCCAGAGCGGTCATCTCGGTGTCCTTCCACTTGCGCAGGAAGCTCAGCTCGTCCTCGCCGGTCATCACCGGATAATCCTTGCCGGCGTCCTCGAAAGCTTCGACGGCGGAGACGGCACCGTCGCCCGCATCCATCCAGATGCCCTGGACGTCGCCCTTGGCGAGCTCATCGGAGACGACCTTCTTGATCTCGGCCGGGTCGCCTTCGGTGAAGTAGTCGACGACCTCGATCCCGGCCTCGTCGAAGAGTTTGTCGGCGGCGGCCCAGCGCTGTTCGAGCACGTCGACGCCGGGCAGGATCCGCAGAGCCACGACCTTGTCGCCCTCGCTGAGGTTGTCGATGAGGAACTGGGCGGTGTCGATGCCCCAGGCGAAGCCTCCGATGGGGTGGATGAACGTCACGGCACAGTCCGTCTCGACTCCGCGGTCGAAGACGATCACGGGTTTGTCGGTCTTGCATGCCCGCTCGACCGCCGGTGTGATCGCGGCCGTCGAGTTGGGGGAGATGATGAAGCCGTCGCAGTTGCCTTCGGAGATGAAGTAGTCGATGTCGGCGATCTGCGTGTCGTCGTTGTCCTGGGCGTCGCGGGTCTCCATCTCAGTGATGACACCGTCCTTCTTGAGCTCTTTCAGCTGCTCGTTCATCGTGATCCACCCCGTCTGCCTCCACGGATTGGAGATCGAGGCGTTCGCGAAGCACATCTTCTTCCCACCATCGGACTTGAACTCCGAGGTGTCGCCCATCTCCGGGTTGATCATCTGCAGGTAGGGCTTGTCCTCAGGGCCCTCCGGCACGACTTCACGCTGCTTGAACTGCTGATCGTAGACCTCCTGGTCGAACCATTCCTCGGCCGGGGCCTCCTCCTGCGCACCGCCTTCTGCTTCCGCCGGCTCCACCGACGGATCGGTTGTGCACCCGGCCAGTGCGATGAGAGCGGCGGCACCGGCAATGCCGATCGCGCTCCTCAGTCCTGTTCTCATGATGTACTCTCCCTTGTCATTTCCGTGCGGCTCCGTCGCCGCCGGTGAGTTGGATCGGCGAAGGTGCCCCCGCCGAGGTTGTGCCTGGATCTCTCGGCTCGTTCGCCGAGGTGGTAGGTCGCTTGTGTTTCTTCGCGAAGACCACACCGGAGTACGCGACCGCTGCGATGATGATCGCTCCCTGGATCGCGTCACGCATGGTCGCCGGCACTGCAGTGAAGTTGAGCAGGGTGAAGAGTGACTCGAGTGTGAAGGCTCCGATCAACGCCCCGAGGACCGTGCCTCGTCCGCCGCCGAGGACCACTCCGCCCAGAACCACGGCTGTGATCGCGGTGAATTCGTAGCCCTGACCGACCGAGGGATGGACCCCGGCATAACCGGCGAGAAGAACACCGGCCACCGTGGCAGCAAGGGACGAAAGAACGAAGGCGAGAGTCTTCGTCCGCCATACGTTCGCACCGGCGAAGGACACGGCCTGCGCGTTGTCACCGATGGCGACTACGGTCCTGCCGAATGGTCTGCGTGAGATCCAGACGGCGAACACGGTCACCGCGAGCAGAATGAGCACGGCATAGGGCAGCAGGTCGAGAATCGGCAGTCCTTCGATGCCGCCGCGGCCCAGCTGCCGGAAGGATTCGGCGGGGTTGCCTGTCGCCGCTCCGCCCGTCCACCACATGACGCCGCCGTGGATGACGAGCATTGTGCCGAGGGTGACGATGAACGAGGGGACCTTGAGCAGCGTCGTGACCAAACCGTTGACGAGACCGACGACGACGCCGATGACCAGCATGATGATGAGCACCGGCACGGTCTTCGAGTCGTCCTCGCCGATGAGATACCCCGCGGTCATCACCTGCGCGGTGACCACTGCTCCCATCGACAGGTCGAATTCACCGCTGACGATGACGAAGTACTGGCCGATGGCGACGATGGCCACGGGCGAGACTCGCTGGATGAAGCGCATGAGCGCGCCGGGCTCTGCGAAACCCGGATTGAGGACGACGATGGCGATGAGAATGACGATGAGAAGGATGACGACGGCTCCGCGCGGATCTGCAGCACGCCTAAGCAGTTGTCGAAGTCCCCCATCGCCGAGGTGTGTCTCGGGAATTCTCGGATTCATCCTTGGCTCCGCTCATGGTCGGGCGCAGACCTATGGCCGGACGCGGATTCTTGGTCAGGCGCGGACTCCTGGTCGAGAACGGGACCTGTGCCGTTGTGTGCTCCGGCGGCCTCAGATATGTCGGCCTCGGATCGGTTGGGTTCGAGGCCGTTGGGTTCGAGGCCGTTGGGTTCGGATCCGGCTGCGATGATCGGGCCGGTGGGTGAGCGGATGAAGCGGATTCTGCGGGCGATGACTCGGCGGCGAGCGTAGAGTGCCACGGCGATGATGATGACGAGTCCGCGGATGACGTCTTTGAGGAAGGGGTTGAACTGCATGACGCTCATGAGGTTGTCGAGGACCGCGAAGATCGCGACACCGCCGATTGTTCCCCAGATCGAGCCACGACCGCCCATCAGCACCGTTCCGCCCAGAACGACCGCCGCGATCGAGAGCAGGTCGTAGCTGCCCTGGGAGCCGACGGTCGGGCTGCCGACACCCAGGCGACTCGCCAGCAGCAGACCCGCCAGTCCGGCACAGACGGAACTGCCGATGTGGGCACCGATGAGCGGCAGACGCTGCCGGACTCCGGAAAGCCGAGCGACCTCCGAGTTGCCGCCGACGGCGAACAGATGATGTCCGAACCTGGTCCGGACCAGGATGAACCCCACGAGCCCGGCAAGGGCGAGCATGACGATCGTCGAGATCGGCACCGGGCCGATGCCGGTGGCGCCGAAGAGCTGGAACGACCAGGGAACGCTGCCTTCGGTGCCCTGATAGTTCGTGTCCAGATAGCCCTTGAGCATCAGCCCGACACCGAGGGTCGCAACGAATCCGTGCACTCCGAGAACGGTGACGATGAGGCCATTGGCCAGACCGATGCAGGCGGTGACCACCAGAGTCAGCAGCACCGCGGGGAGCACCATCGCGTCGTTTCCATTCATCGTCTGCGCCGCGACCAGACTGGCCAAGCTCATGACATAGGGAACCGAGAGATCCAAGGATGCGCCGAGGATGACGAGAGTCTGTCCGATGGCGACGAATCCCAATACGCTCATCCCGGTGAGAATGTCGCGGATGTTGCCCGGACTGAAGAAGCTGCGACCGGTCGTGGCGACGAGGACCGCACTGATGATGAGCACTCCGACGAGCGCGAGGTAGACGAGGGCAGTGGTGTCGAGTCGGCGCAGGTGAGTCTTCATCGGTCCCCCACCGCCCGAGCATCGTCGCCGACCACCTGATTCTCGGTTCCGGTGGCCAGGGCCAGGACCTCTTCCTCCGTCGAGCTCGGAGGAAGTTCCCCGGCAATGCGGCCATCGGACATGACGAGGACCCGGTCGGACATTCCCAGGACCTCGGGAAGTTCACTGGAGACGAGAATGATCGCCACACCTCGGCGGGCAAGGCTGCGGATCAGCTTGTAGACGGCGACCTTCGCACCGACGTCGATTCCTCGCGTCGGTTCGTCGAGCAGCACCACCCGCGGGGACGTGGCCAGCCATTTGGCCAGAACGACCTTCTGCTGATTGCCGCCCGACAGGGCTCTGACCTCTTGGTCCGCATCGCGACTGATGACCTCGAGGGACTGAAGGATCTCCGGAATTTTGGCGCGCATGCCCGAGGTGCGGGAGGGGAATACCGAGCGGATCGCCAGCAGCGCGTTGTCGATCACGGATTGCGCGAGCACCAATCCGGTGCCCTTCCGATCTTCTGTGACCAGGGCCAGGCCGCGCCGGACGCCGTGTCGGGCGGTGGTGATCCTCACCGGCTCATCGTCGAGGCGCACCGCACCGCGGGTGAAGGGCTCGGCGCCGAAGACGGCTGACAGAAGCTCCGAGCGACCGGAACCCTGCAGCCCCGCCAGACCGAGGATCTCACCGGCACGGAGGTCGAGGCCAATGTCATCGAGCTGCTCATTTCCTCCACCGGTCACCGAGAGCACGGTGGCACCGATCTGGGTTCCCGCCTCGCGTTCGGGGAAGAACGTGCTGATGGGCCGCCCGACCATGGCGCGCACAAGTCCCGCCTGGTCCATCTCGTCGGTCGGCTGGCTGGTGACGAGTGCACCGTCCTTCAGCACTGTGATCGTGTCGCAGAGGTCGAAGACCTCCTGCAGCCGGTGCGAAACGTAGATGATCGCCACGCCCTTGGACTTGAGTGTCTCGATGATCCGGTAGAGCACAGCCACTTCCTTCTCGGACAGTGCGGCGGTGGGTTCGTCCATGGAGATCACGTGGGCATCGACCGAGAGTGCCTTGATGATCTCGACGATCTGCTGTTCGGCCACCGTCAGCCACCCGACCTTCGCATCGGGGGTGATGCCCTCCACGTCGAGATCATCGAGGAGGGCCTGAGTCCTGGTGCGCATCGTGGCCACATCGACGAGTCCGCGCTTCCGAGGTTCACGGCCGAGGAAGACGTTCTGCGCAACGGTGCGATCGGGCAGCAGATTGAACTCCTGGAAGACCGTGGCCACTCCCGCCCGGCCGGCGTCGACGGGATGAGAGAAGTCGACGACCTGACCATCGATGCGCAGCTGACCGCCGTCCCTGCGGTGGACACCGGCGATGATCTTCATCAGCGTGGATTTGCCGGCACCGTTCTCTCCGACGAGACCGTGGACCGTGCCGGCTCGCACCTCGATCGAGATGTCGTGCAGCACTTCGACTCCGAAGAACTGTTTGCGGATTCCCGTGGCACGCAGCACCGGTGTCGTGGTCATCACGCTTCGACCTCGACCCAGGTGCGCTCGGCGGCCGATTTGAGCACTGCCTCGGTGATGAGGGCCGCACGGACACCGTCGGCCAATGTCGGCACTCCCTCACGAGATTCACCGGCGAAGACAGCGTAGGAGTCGGCGACGAAGGCATTGAACGCATCCTGATAGCCCTGCGGGTGCCCTGCCGGGACCGAACACAGCCGGGCGGCATCGGGCGACAGGGTATCGGGGTCGCGCACGAGGAGCTGACTGCCGGCCCGCCTGCCCACCCACAGCTCCTCCGGCCGCTCTTGGGCGAACCGCAGGCTCTCCTGCGATCCCGCGATATCGATGACGAGGCCGTTCTTATGACCCGGCGCCAGCTGGGAGATGAGCACCGAACCGATTCCGCCTCCGCTCAATTCGACCGTCATCGCCACTGTGTCTTCCGTGGTCACCGCGGCTCCACCTCGGCGAGGATGGACGGTTCGTGTGGTGGCGGATACGGACACGATGGCCTCGTCAGTGATGAACTCAAGCAGGTCGACGAGGTGGGAGCCGATGTCCGCGAAGGCGCGGGAGGGCCCGCCGGAGCCGGCGTCGACGCGCCAGTTGTCGTCCTCGGCGCTGAGCAGCCAATCCTGAAGATAGCTGGCATCTATGGTCAGCAGGGTTCCGGCATCTCCGCGCCGGATCCGGGCGCGGGCCTCGCGCACCATCGGGTGATAGCGGTAGACGAACGGCACGGTTCCGCTCAGTCCGAGTGATTGCGCACGGTCGCTGATGGAGCGCGCACTGGCAGCATCAACGGCCAAAGGCTTCTCGCAGATGATGTGGAAGCCCGCGTCAAGGGCACGCAGTGAGTGTTCGGCGTGGGTGCTGTTCGGGGTGCAGATATGGACGACATCAAGGTCATGGTCGAAGAAGTCCTCACCGGTCGCGGCTGCCCGGTAGCCAAGCTCCGCTGCCGCACGCCGACCGCCTGCGGCACTCGAGGTTGTGATCAGATCGAGGTGACCTCCTGCGGCGCGGGCGGCATGAGTATGTGTGCGAGCCATGAAGCCGCCACCGACCATCCCGATTCGAGGTGGCGGTGGTGCAGAAGCCTGGGCGACAGTGTCCATGAACCATTCTGATGTCGACCTAACCGCTTTTGTCAATACCTTTTAAAAAGTAGATACTTGATCGTCATCTTTTAGTGACCCGCTTTACCGATGTGCTTTACTGAAGGAATGAGTCAGGTGACCGTTTCGCAAACCCCAGACCTGTCGCATGCCGGCGGGCTGTTTCAGCTTCTGCGGGACGGACAGCCGCGGACTCGGGCCGATCTGGCGAAGTCGACGGGCCTCTCGCGCCCCACCGTCGCGCAGAGAATCGACCAGCTGCTTGGACTCGGACTCATCACCCCCGTCAGCGACGCCGCTTCCACAGGTGGTCGACCGAGCTCGCAGTTCGCTTTCAACCCTCAGGCCAGCGTGGTCGTCGCCGCGGACTTCGGTGCCTGCCATGCGCGTATTGCAGTCACGGACCTGACTGGGACCGTTCTGGCGGAACTCGGCGAGGAACGCGAAATATCCGCTGGGCCCGACGACGCCATCGACTGGCTGACTGCTGCAGCACTGCGCCTGCTTGCGCAAGCCGATCGCGGCACGGCCGACGTGGCTGGCATCGGGATCGGACTTCCAGGGCCGGTCGAATTCTCCACCGGCCGCCCGATCAATCCGCCGATCATGCCCGGCTGGGACCGGTTCGATCTGCCGGGTGCTCTCAGAAAGACGTTCTCCGCCCCAGTTCTCGTCGACAATGACGTCAACATCATGGCACTCGGCGAGCGCAGCTTCGCCTGGCCAGAGACCACCGACCTCATCTTCGTCAAGGTCGCGACCGGCATCGGCGCTGGCATCATCTCCGGCGGTTCGCTGCGACGCGGCTCGCACGGGGCCGCAGGAGACATCGGCCATGTCGCCCTGTCCCGGGCAGCCGACATTCCCTGCGCCTGCGGCAATCGCGGTTGCCTGGAAGCGGTCGCCTCGGGGCGGGCGATTGCTCGCGAGCTCGCACGATCAGGATTGGAGACGACAACTCCGACCCACGTGGTGGGGCTCGTCAAGGCAGGTGACCTGCAGGCGATACAGGCAGTCCGCCAAGCCGGCCGCGACCTCGGCGAGGTCCTGACCACCTGCGTGAGCCTGATGAACCCCTCGCTCATCCTCATCGGCGGGACCATGGCACAGGCGGCCGAACATCTCGTGGCCGGTGTTCGCGAGGTCGTCTATGCCCGCTCCATCCCTTTGTCGACCGAGCACCTGACGATCGCCCCTTCGCAGGCAGCCGGAGATGCCGCCATCCTGGGCGCGGCACATCTGGCCATCGATGCGGCCCTGTCCCCCGACCGGATCGCTGCCGCGCTCAGCCGGTAGACCAGCGGCTGAAGCGGCTTCCTCACATGACTCGTCCCCTGCTCAGATCCCGACGTGTCGGGGCCTGATCCCAGAGCTGAAGCTTCACCCCATTACCATGGGAAGTGCGCACCCCCGCAAACAGCGCCCTTTCACATAGGAGTCCCCCGCCTTGACCCATAATCGAGCATTCGCCCAGGTCGATGTCTTCGCCAGCGAGCCCTATCGCGGCAACCCTGTGGCCGTGGTCCTCGATGCCGAGGGCCTGAGCGATGAGGAGCTGGCTCGCATCGCGAATTGGACGAATCTGTCGGAGACGACCTTCATCCTTCCTCCCAGCGACTCGCGCGCCGATTACCGGCTGCGTATCTTCACCCCTTCCAGGGAGCTCCCCTTCGCCGGCCACCCCACTCTCGGCTCGGCGGCCGCCTGGCTGGAGGCCGGCGGTGTCCCCCACAGCCAGGACACCGTGGTCCAGGAGTGCGGTGCCGGACTCGTCCACCTTCGCCGAGGTGGCTCGACCTTATCCTTCGCCGCCCCAGACTGCATCCGGTCCGGTGACCTCGACGAGAGTTTCGTCGAACAGATCGCCGCTGCCCTGAACGTCGACCGCAATGAGATCCTCGGACATCAATGGGTCGACAACGGTCCCGGGTGGGCTGCGGTGAGGCTGGCGAGTGCAGAGCAGGTTCTGGCTCTCGAGCCGGACTTCTCACAGATCCCGGACTCCAAGCTCGGAGTCCTCGGCTCACACCCCGAGGACAACGATCATGAGTATGAGATCCGGGCCTTCGTTCCCGGCGTCGGCGTCGCCGAAGATCCTGTGACGGGCAGTCTCAATGCCTCGGTCGCCCAATGGCTCATCGGCTCCGGTCTCGCACCGGCGAAGTACACCGTCACCCAGGGCACAGCGCTCGGGCGGGCCGGTGTCATCGAAATTTCACAAGAAGACGACGAGGTCTGGGTCGGCGGACCGACGACCGTGTGCATACGAGGGACGGTGTTCGCATGAGCCAAACAGACAAAAAGCCGGTCTCTGGAATTCGGCACAACAAGCGCAACGCCCCTCTGCGAATCTTCCACGGACGGATGTACTTCGCTCTCCAGGCCCTTGCCGGGGCTGCCTGGTGGCTCGGCATCATCAAACTCCCCGGCCTGCGCGAGGCAACGCTGGGCGGCCTCGATCCGCTGCTCGTCTCCGCTGTCGACATCCCGCTCTTCGTCATCGGCTCCGCGTTGGCGGCGCTCAACTTTCGCTGGGCCGTCTGGATAGCGGTTGCCTGGACCACCCTTGTCGCGGTCGCCATGGTCATCTACGCCACTGTCACAACCACAGGCGGTCTCGGTGCCGTCCTGATGATCGCGGCCACGGTGGGCAGCGTCATCGCCGGGGCGCTCATCCTCCTCGGCACGATTCCGTCCGGCCGCCTCCTCACAGGCCCTTTCGTCTTCAACAGCTCTCACACGCGTGTGCGGAATCAGCTCCTGATCAGAACCACGATCCAGATCATGGTCTTCTGGGGAGTGTTCCTCATCATCGTTCCCGCGATCATCAATTCCTTCGAGGAACGCTGGAACCTGACCGTGAAGTTCCCGATCCTCGTGATCGTGGCCGGCTTCGCCCTGCTCGCCTTCGGCACCGTCCTCGGCGTGTGGTCTGCACGTGCGATCGCGAACTTCGGCTCCGGCACTCCCCTGCCCGCCGCGATGGCCAACCACCTGGTCAAACGGGGGCCGTACGCCTTCGTTCGCAATCCCATGGCCATCGCCGGCATCGTCCAGGGCGTGGCGATCGGACTCTTCATCGGTTCGTGGATGGTCATCGCCTACGCCATCGCCGGTTCCCTCCTGTGGAACTGGCTGATACGCCCCCACGAAGAGGCCGACCTGAAGCGACGTTTCGGCTCTGAGTACGATGAGTACGCACGGCGGGTCTCCTGCTGGATTCCGAACTTCTCTGCACCAGAGGACGACGAAGACGAGAACGACGCCGATGAGGCCAGTGCCGTCGATGAGGCCAGTGCTGTCGAAACCGGTGAGGTCGATACCGGTGCAGAGGCCAGCGACGAACAGCAGCGCTGAGCCGACCGCGAGACCGAGACCTCAGCTGGCGTCGTGAACCGTCACCGCATAGCCGTCGAGGTCGATGAACGTGAAGGTCAGACCGAAGGGGCTCGGCGCGGGAGCGCGCAGAATCTCGACACCCGCCTCGGCGAGGCTGTCATGGAGTGCCTGTGAGTCATCGCAGCCGAACCACAGCGCAACCCCGGCGCCTGGCCGCTCAATCGAATCGAGATCGACACCCGGCAGCGGCTCACGGACGGCGAATGGAATCGGAGAGGTGGCGAAGAGCACCGCGCCGGGAGGAGCCGTCGGTGCCCGTTTGAGCCCGATCCGAGTTTCGTAGAATTCGGCCGCCTTCTCAAGATCTCGCACCTGCAGCGCGAGGAAATCCGGTCCTGTCACAGTCATGATCGTTCCCATCTCTTGGTTCTGCTTTCTATGTCAGTGTCCTGACATAAATAATGTATGTCAGAATGCTTACATGAGTCAAGAATCAATCGCGCGCCGAGAATCCGCATCACCACAGGCACTGGATGCGATGATCGGCTACCAGCTCAAACACCTGCAGTCAGCCCTGCGTTCGCACATGGACGAGGCCCTGCGGCCGATCGGCCTGTCCACACCGCAGTATGCGTGCCTTGAGCTGCTGAGACGCGAACCCGGCGCCTCGAATTCTGAGCTCGCTCGCGGCGCATTCGTCACCAGGCAGACGATGAGCACACTGCTGCGCGGACTCCAGGATCGCGGATTTGTGACCAGACCGGCGAAGGCGTCAACAGGAAGGGCCCTGCCCACGACCCTGACCCCGGACGGTGAAGACGCGCTCGACCAGGCGATGCTGCGGGTCGAGCCGATCTCAGCACTCATGGTCTCGTCACTTGATGAGACGCAGAAAAACAACCTCGGCGAATCCCTGGATCTGTGCATCCAGGCCCTCGACGCGCCTGCACCCTGAGGACGGACGCTACCTCACAACGCGGTCGATGGGCTCCGGATCCTCACGAGGCAGCAACAGCATCAGGATCAGTGCGCAGATGGCGCCGATGCCGGCGCCGATCGAATTGGTGACCAGGTCACTGATGGTGCCGAATCTCGTCGGTGAGAGCAGAGTCACCTGAGCTCCTTCGATCAGGAGAGTGAAGGCGACGCCGACCGCCCAACCGATCCACCAACGGCGGCGCCCCAAGTGCAGCGCAAGCAGGAATCCGAATGGAACGAACATGGCGACGTTGGCAAGCTTCTCGACGCGCCCATAGGTCAGCCACTCGGTCCACCGGTGGGAGGCAAAGAATTCAAGCATGCGTCCGATCGGGCTCCCGGGACTGACGTCGAGCTGCTGCGGTGTGAGCGTCATGAACGCGATGAACAGCGTGTAGAAGATCAGCAGTGCCAGGGGAGCATTGCCCATGCGAGGCGGCTGACGTGTCATGCGGCTCAGACTACCGCTGATCTCTTGAGCCGACGCCCCATCTGCGGTCTCCCGCAACCCGGGCCAATCACGATTCAGGTCGCGAATCGGGAGCTGAGCTCATCGATTCTCATCTCCCTGTCCTCGGGGCGCATACGACCGGCTCGCTCGAGCAGACTGATGCCGTGCAGTGCGCCCCAGAACACCTCGGTGCTGGTGTCGTCACCGATGGTATCCGCGAGAGCATCGAAGGCATCGCGCAGTTCGGACTCATTGCCCTCTTCGGCGAAACGAGCATCGATCGACTGGCGGAACATAGCCTCATAGATGGCGGGATGCGCATCGGCGAATTCCAAGTATGAGGCTGCGACAGCCGCCGCGGCACGGGTTCCCGTCGCAGAACTGGCTGCGGACCGGCATCGCTGCGCCAAGTCGGTAAATCCCTCCAATGCGACTGCCAGCATGATCTCCGACTTGCCGCCGGGAAAATGCCCATAGAGCACCGGTTGGGAGAAGCCGATGGCCTCGGCCAGATGGCGGGTAGTCACCTTGGCCCACCCGTCCTTGTCTGCCCGCTCTCGAGCGGCCGCAAGAATGCTCTGACGTCGGGCGGCTCTGCGTGACATCTGCCCCTGCTGTCCGCTCATATTTCCCCTCTTGCGCACCGTCGCATCAGAGCATACTCTAGCAGTGCTAGATAATCTAGCGTTGCTAGGTTCTTCTATTTCCGCTCGCCTCCACTCATCGATCGAGAGAATCACCGTGGAACCCGTTCTCGCCGTCATCACCACGACAGTCGTCGGCCTCATGGTCGGAGTCGAAGTCGCCGTCGCCTTCGTCATCAATCCGATCACACTTCGCCTGCCTGCCGCAGCCTCTTTGACCTCTCGTGCAGAGGGTGGACGCATGCTCGGACGGACAATGCCCTTCTGGTACTTCGGTTCACTCATCCTCACAGTCGGCCTGGCCGTAATGGCATGGGGCACGCCCACCACTGTCCCAGCACTCATCGCCGCCGGGCTGCTGACCATCAGCGTGATCATGTCGGTTCTGCTGCTGGTCCCGATCAACAACCTCTTACGCACCTGGACAGCAGATGACCATCCCCAGGACTGGTGTGAGCAGCTCCGGCGCTGGGACAGGCTGCATTACCTCCGCTTGGCGATCATCACCACGGCGTTCGTTCTCACCGCGACCGCTGCCACGGTGCTTTGAACCGAGCGCGAGAATCAGGTTCACACCTCAAGACAACGACGAGGGGCCGCCTCGCTGAATCAGCGAAACGACCCCTGCACCTCGCCCGACGGCAACGTTGACCGTCGGTCAGATCAACTCTCGGTCAGTCCAACTCTCAGGCGTTCGCGGCCACCTCGGCGCCGTCAAAGGTCGAGGTGTCGATGACGGCACGGAAGTACACGTCGCCGGCGACAACGCGGTCGTAGGTCGCATCCGCCTCGTCGATGCCGACGGTCTCGATCTTTGCCGCGATGTCATGCTCGGCGCAGAAATCGAGCATCTCCTGGGTCTCGGCAATGCCGCCGATCATCGATCCGGCCAGCACCTTGGCGCCGCCGATGACGGAGGCGAAGGACAGCTGCTGCTTCTCCGGAGGCAGGCCGACGACGGTCATGACTCCACGGGCCTTGAGCAGGCTCAGGTACTTGTCGACGGGAATGCCGGCGCTGATCGTGTTGAGGATGAGGTCGAACTCTCCGCGGTGCTGGCTGAAGAAGTCGTCTTCTGTCGTGGCGAGCATCTGCTTCGCGCCGAGCTCGAGCGCCGCCTTCTCCTTATTCAGGGTACGAGAGAGGACAGTGACCTCGGCGCCCATGGCGACGGCGATCTGAACGCCCATGTGGCCGAGTCCGCCGAGCCCCAGAACGGCGACCTTCTTAGGCGCGCCGTCCTTGCTCTCGCCTGCGCCCCAACGGTTGAGCGGAGCGTAGGTGGTGATTCCCGCGCACAGCAGCGGGGCTGCGACGTCGAAGTCGAGGGCATCGGGAATGCGGCACACGAAGCGCTCGTTGACGACGACCTTCTCGGCGTAGCCGCCCTGGGTGATGGTGCCGTCGACGTCGGTGGCGTTGTAGGTGCCGACGCTGCCGTTGAGGCAGTTCTGCTCCTGTCCGGCGCGGCACTCTTCACATTCGCCGCAGGAATCGACCATGCAGCCTACGCCTACTCGATCGCCGACCTTCCAGTCGGTGACATCGCTGCCCACGGCTTCGACGACGCCGGCGATCTCGTGGCCGACGGTGAGGGGGAAGCTCGCCTCGCCCCACTCATTGCGGATGGTGTGGATATCACTGTGGCAGATTCCCGCGGCCTTGATGTCGATGACCACGTCATCGGGCCGAGGGTCACGGCGTTCGATGTTCGCGACGCGGAAGGGCTGGTCGGGGCCGGTCTTCTGCAGTGCTTTGACGGTGAAAGTCATGAAAACTCCTCTGTGCTGTGACGACTCCGGGTGGTGCGGCGACTCCGTTGTGGGGCCGCGGATGCCTTACAGTCAGCACTTCTCATCTGTCGCGTATTCCGGACCCACCCGTGATCTCTGCGACAGGTAGTGATCCCGCACGGCCCGCTGGTCCTTCGCTGCCCTTCAATCCTTTGCTGCCCGCTCGGAGATCGTGAGATCGAGGGGGAAATCGACAGGTGCGTTGCCGAACAGGAGCTTCCCCGCCGAGGCGGCCGCTTCCCTGATCGCTTCCGCCGCGGCTTCGGCCTGCTGGGCCGGGGCGTGCACGATGACCTCATCGTGGAGGAAGAACACCAGGTGAGCCCGTCGGGAGAAAACCGGACCGGAAGCCGTGACCGGGTTCCCGTCATCGACGCCCGGCAGCTGTGACAACCGCAGCCTCAGGTCGGCCAACCAGGCCAGAGCCCATTCGGCGGCGGTGCCTTGGACGACGAAGTTGCGGGTGAAGCGGCCCTGATCACCGGCGGCACGACGGGCCCGGTTCTCGTCCGCCGGCGTGGCGTCGAACTGGTTCGCCGCGGACTGGGCACGGCGCCAGCCAACGCCTGGCACCGGAGACGTCCGGCCCAACCAGGTGGACACGACGCCTCCGGCGGCCCCCACCTCGGCGGCCGAATCGACCAGGCCCATGGCGGCGGGAAAGCTCGTGCGCAGACGGGGCACCAGCCGACCGCTGTCACCGGTCGTCGAACCGTACATAGCGCCGAGCACGGCGATCTTCGCTTCCTGCCTGGTCGCGACGATGCCTTCGTCGACGAGGCCGGAGTAGAGGTCACGGCCGCGTCCGGCCTCGGCCATGGCCCGGTCGCCGGACATGGCGGCGAGCGCCCGCGGTTCCAGCTGGGCGACATCGGCCGAGACCAGCCGCCAGCCGGGGTCCGCGCGCAGGGCCGGTCGCAGCTGACGGGGAATCTGGAGGGCGCCGCCGCCGCTGGCCGCCCAGCGTCCGGTGACGACTCCCCCGGGGACGTAGACGGGACGGTACCGGCCCTGACTGACCCATTCGTCGAGCCAGGCCCAGCCGTTGGCCGAGAGCAGACGGGACTGCTTCTTATACTGCAGCAGGGGTGCGACGGCAGGGTGGTCGCTCTGCTCGAGCTCCCATTTCGAGGTCGATGCGACGTTGATTCCCGCGGCGTGCAGGGAATGGAGGAGTTTGACGTGGGAGTCAAGATTCGCCCGCGGATCGTCGAGAGCGGCCCGCACCTCCTCGGCGACGGCGAGCATCTTGGCAGGCTTCGCGTCCCCCGCCGGCCGGGGCCCGAGTTCCTCGTTAAGGATCCGGTCGTGTTCGGCCACGTCCCAGGGCACCCCTGCCGCCTGCATCTCAGCGGCGACGAGCCCACCGGCGGATTCCGCGGCGAGCAGGAGACGCAGCCGCCCCGGATCGGAGGCCGTCTGCAGGGCCGTGGCCTGGCGTGCGAATTCGGCGAGCACAGACTCGATGTCGTGTGGGACCTGCTTGATGTGGCTGCGTCGTTCGCTGACCTCGAACAGGGCCTCCGCCTCGGGCGCTGTCGGTGCACTCACAGGATCCGCGTCCCACTGATCAGCCTCGGCCACGGCGCTGCGGTCGGTGACGAGCTCCGAGCGCATGAGGATCGCATGAGTCAGCCGCAGGTCATGGCAGCGTTCGATCTGCACACCGGCGGCCAGCAGGGCCGGGTACCAGTTCGGGGTGTCGCTGAAGACCCACCTCGGCCGGCCCTGTGCTTCACGTTCGCGCACGAACCCGGGCAGTTCATCGGCGCCGAGGTGGTGGCTGCCGATCCGTGCTTGGGCACCGTCGAGGTCGACGACGGCGATCTTGGATCCCATGCCCCGTACACCGCCGAGGTCAGCGTCGGGAGCACGCCCGATCACGCACCACACTGGCATGGCGGCGGGTGGGTTGGTCATACCCCCACACTACTGCGAGGGATGGACGTGGCCGCGAGCTCACACTCGACTCGCGTCGAGGTCACACTCGTATCGTGTCGAGGGCGGCGCGCACGATCGAGTCGGTGTCGATCCCGTGATAGCGATAGACGTCGTCGATGTCGCCGGACTGTCCGAAACTGCTCACCCCGAGGGCGACATGGTCGACCCTGTTGATCGTGGCGAGGAACGACAGCGTATGCGGGTGCCCATCGAGGACGGTGACCATCGGAACCGCACGGTCAGAGGGGAAGACCTGGTCGAGGATCCATGCAGATCCCGGACCGGCAGCAGGTGACTGTCCGGCAGCAGCAGGCCCGGCCCCCTGTTTCGCCCGCAGCGCCCGGTAGAGCAGACCGGGGCTGGTCACACACACGACGTCCGCGTCGATGCCCATAGCCTCGAGGCGGTCGGCGGCGGCCAGGGTCTCCGTCATCATGGCGCCCATGCCCACGAGCTGGACTCGGGGTTGGTCGGTGACTCTGAGCCGGAATCCACCGGCGATGACCTGCTCCCGACGACGGCGACGGGCGACCGGGTCGGTCGGAACCTCGGCCAGTGACTGGTCAACGGCCCGCGTCGACAGACGCAGATACGCCGACTCCCCATCGGGCCTGCCCAGACGGGTCAGCGAATGGAGCAGCGTCCACTCGACGTCCTGGGCGAACGCGGGTTCGTAGGTCACCAGTCCCGGCACTTCCATGCCCGTCGAAGGGGTCGTGATCGACTGATGTGCCCCACCTTCGGGTGCCAGCGTGACACCGGAGGGAGTCCCGACGAGGATCGACTGTCCGCCGGCGTACATGCCGAATGTCCACGGCTCGAGGGCACGGTTGACGAAGGGGTCGTACATCACGCCGATCGGAAAGAGCGGCTCGCCCCACCTGCTCCACGTCGCCCCGAGCTCTCCGAGCAGTCCGACCAGGTTCGTCTCGGCGATTCCCAGTTCCATGTGCTGTCCGCTGGCCGATTCGTTCCACTGCAGGATAGTCTCGGCATCATCGGCGAACCAGTTGCGGCCGGCCTCGGAACTCCACACGCCGACTTTGTTGACCCACCCGCCGAGGTTGGTCGTCGAGGACACGTCGGGACTGACCGTCACCACCCGGCGGGCCGTCTCCGGTGACTGCCGGCTGAGATCCATGAGTACGCGACCCAGTGCCGCCTGCGATGACGAAGCGCCCTTGTGCGCCCTCTCGAGGTCACGTGGCAGCTCGGTCTCGGCAGCCGGAGGGAACTCCGGACGCGCCAGCCGCTTCGCGCTCGCGTCGATGATCCGTCCGGCGCCGGAATCCTGGTCGAACCGGGCCCACGGTGCCTGCGTGTCCTGATTGCTGCGCCGGGCCAGAGCGGCGTACTCCTCATCGCTGATCAGCGCGGAGTGGTTCTGCGGATGCCCCGAGCTCGGCAGCCCGAAGCCCTTGATCGTATACGCGATGACCGCTGTCGGCTTCGAATCGTCGATCCGCGCGAAGGCGTCGAGGAGGGCCGGAATGTCATGCCCGCCGAGGTTCCTGGTCGCATCCTGAAGCGTTGCGTCATCGAGGCTGCCCACCAGATCACGCAGGACCTGTGCATCGTCGCCCTCACCGGGCAGTCGCTCGCGCAGGTCAGCTGCGGTGCAGCGCAGCAGGCGCTGGTATTCGGGGTTCGACATCGTCAGTATCCGCTGTCTCAGCTCGGGCCCTCCGACACGCTCGAAGAGGCTTTCGAGCAGGCGCCCGAACTTCACGGTGATCACCTGCCAGCCGGCGGCGTCGAACATCGCTTCGATGCGCCCGGCGGCGATGTCGGGGATCACACGGTCCAATGACTGTCGGTTGAGGTCGACGATCCAGACGATCTCGCCGAGGTGTTTGACGTCGGGGTCGATGACGGCCTCCCACACGGCCCCTTCGTCGAGTTCCGCATCCCCGACCAGGGAGTACTGTCGCCCGAGGCCGATGGGCGCCAGGGTCGAGTCGACGTAGCGTCTGGCGATCGAGCCCCAGATGGGTGCCGTGGCGCCGATGCCGACGGAGCCCGTGGAGTAGTCGGCCGGCACCGGGTCCTTCGTGCGGCTCGGGTAGCTCTGCAGCCCGCCGAAGGCACGCAGCGAGGTCATGTCGGCCTCGTCGAGTTCACCGAAGAGGTAGTTGATGGCGTGCCAGACGGGGCTGGCGTGCGGTTTGATGCTCACTCGGTCCTCGGCCCGCAGCTCATGGAACCACAGTGCGGTCATAATCGTAGCGATCGAGGCACATGAGGCCTGGTGTCCGCCGACCTTGAGCCCGCTGAGGTTGGGACGGACGCGATTGGCATGGTGGATGATCGAGGTCGACAGCCACAGTATCCGATCATGGATCTCGTCAAGGGCTTCGAACGTCGAGGCTTCAGCTGCCGCGGCCCCGAGCGTCGAGACACCCACTGTCGAGGCGCCCGCTGTCGGGCCTGTGCCTGTGTTGACGGCTGTGCCTGTGCCTGTGTTGACTGCTGTGTCTGTATCGTTGCTCACGATTGCCCTCCCGAGGTGTACGTGCATGGAGATTGCCCGCAGATCCGAATTCAGTGCAAGTGTCTTGAACCGATTGGTTCAGGGCATCTGCACCGCCGGGCGGGTTCGCCCAATGAGTCGCCGACGGGATATGTCGAACGTGACGTCATTCAGGATGATGATCGACGGTGAAGCCATTCCAACCTGCTTGAACGGAATGCTCAATAGTCAGTTTTCATATTGAGCATATTGCTCATTTACAGCGTCTCGTCGGTAGACTGAGTTGAACGTTTCGAGCATGCGATGGGGATCACAGATGACCGAGAAGATACGCAGGATCGCCGATGCCCTCGATGCGCGCATCCTTCTCGAGCTCGTGCGGCAGCCGCGATCCACGGTCGCCGGCCTCGCCCAACGGCTGCAGGTCGCCCGGAACACCGCTCAGGCGCGGCTGACACGTTTAGAGGACGAAGGGCTGCATTCCTTCGACCACCGAGTCGACACCGCGGCCCTCGGCTACCCCCTCAGGGCGCACGTCCTGGCGAACCTCAAGCAGCGCAGACTCGACCAGGTGGGAGCCGAACTCGGCCGAATCCCGGAGGTCCTCGAGGTCATCGGAGTCTCGGGCACGGCGGACACCCTCATCCAGGTCGTCGCCAAAGACACCGACGATCTGTACCGCATCGCCGGGCGGATCCTCTCCATCCCCGGCGTCAAGCGCACACGTACGCTCGTGTCGATGAAGCAGATGGTGGAATACCGCGTGACTCCACTGCTGAGGCGAACGATTGCGAATCGCTGAATCACTGAATCGCCGGACCGCCGGATCACCCCAGCAGTATCGCCCGTTTCGCCCGTTTTTCCCCCCAGGAAACATTTCCGGCGATCATCGTCGGCAGGTGTCGAATCGACATGGACTCGGTCGTCTCGATGATGAGCGGCCGAAATGCGGTCGCACAGGAGATGAATGGAGCGAAACAATGCGTTCTTCACTGGTCTTCCACGCACCCGAACCCCAGGCCGGTGGCCCCCAGCCCTCCCCCGAGGTGATGGAGGAGATGCAGAAACTCATGCCTGACTACGCCGATGCTCTCTACTCCGCGGGGGTCTTCGTCATCGACGTCGAGAGCTGCGACGCGGCCCTGGCCTGGGCAGAGAAGTTCCCCGGCACGAACTACGGGGTCCTCGAAGTCAGGGCGGCGGCCGTGTCATATATCGACGGGCGCTGGGAGCAGCCCTGATGGTCCTCTCCCAGGACGGCTGGGGGCGGATCATCGCGCTCATCGCATCGTCCGACGGAGATCTCGCCGGAGCGGAGGACGCTCTTGGTTCGGCTCTCGAACACGCGGTAAGCGTGTGGCGCGAACAGGGAGTGCCGGCCAATCCCGAGGGGTGGCTCTACCGTGTCGCGCTCAATGCGCGAAAGGACGTGTGGAAATCGGCGGCGGCCCGCACCTCGGCGGTCTGGGATCCCGAGATGCATGACGGTGCCGATTCCACAGGCCCCTCCCGCGCCCGCTTCCCAGCTCGCCGCAGCGAGGACGGAGGGTTCCGGCGACCAGGACCCGCGCAGATCGGTCGCTTCGATCTCCAGACGGCGATCCAGATCCTCCACATGGCAGGTGTGCGCAGCGGGCGCACCGATGAGCCGGGCTGGCGGTGCTCGACTCCCTGATCGCCGACGACACCCGCGTCGGCTCCTTCCAACCGGCGTGGGCGCTGCGCGGCCACCTGCTGGCCCACCTCGACCGCGCAGCCGACTCTGTCGCCGCCTACCACCGCGCGATCGAGCTGACCACCGACATCGGCGAGCGCGAGTACCTCACGAACAGGACCGCCCAAGCCCGGGGACGGGAGACGGACCGATGATCCAGGCCCTCGTCTTCTGGGTGATCGAAGGTACGGCATATGATGGTTCCATCATGACCGAACAGCCGAACTACCACCGAGCCATGCCCATGTGTCCATTCGCACGCGCACTCCCGCTTTGACCGACCCGAGCGCAGCCTTGAGACGCGAACCAGCGGCCGGCACCGCACATGGCCTCGCCCATGCGAAGGCGATCCTCTTCGGCGAACACGCCGTGGTCTACGGATCCCCCGCACTCGCCGTCCCGCTGCACGGACTCGGAGTTCAGACAGACATCCGGAACTCGCCGGGCGCTGAGACGCGCATCGAGAGTCAGCTATTCTCCGGCACCGCACACAGTGCACCCGAGACGATGGGGCCGGTGGTGGCCGGACTGCAGGCAGCCCTCGAGGCCACCGGTGGGCCCTCCGCCGAGGTGGAGCTGCGCATCCGCAGCGCGATCCCCCACAGCCGCGGCCTCGGTTCGAGCGCAGCGGTCGCCACCTCGGTGGCACGTGCAGTGGCCGCTCTCCGCGGGCAGGTCATAGACGCGACCGCCCTGCACACCATCGTCCAGAAGGCCGAGACCGTCGCCCACGGCCGTCCCAGCGGCATCGATGCCTGGGCCGTGGCCACACCCGCACCCATTCGGTTCCAGGGCGGACGTGCCACGCGGATCGAGGTCGGCCGCAGACTGATCTTCGTGCTCGCCGACTCCGGCCATCACGGCTCCACCGCCGAGGCTGTGTCCGGCGTCCGGGCACTGCACGAGGCCCAACCAGCCCGGATCAACGCGGCGATCTCCCGACTCGCCGAGCTCACTGAGGGCGCGGTCGACGAGATGCGAACGGGCGAGCGCGACTCCATCGGTGCGCGCATGCTCGAGGCACACAGCCTGCTGGCGGACATCGGCGTCAGCACCCCGGCCCTCGATGCTCTCGTCGACGCGGCCACAGCCGCCGGAGCCTGCGGCGCCAAACTCACCGGAGGCGGTCTCGGCGGCTGTGTGCTCGCCCTCGCCGACTCCGACGACCAGGCCCAATGCCTGGCAGACTCACTGCGCGCGGCGGGAGCGCCCCGCACCTGGACGACGGAGGTCAAGGCGACATGAGAACGACGACTGCACGGGCCCACCCGAACATCGCCTTGGTCAAGTACTGGGGAAAACGCGACGAAGAGCGCATCCTCCCCGCTGCAGGGAGCCTCTCGATGACCCTCGACGCCTTCGAGACCACGACGACGGTCGTGCCGGACGGCGATCGTTCGGCAGACGTCCTCGAACTCAATGGCCGCGCCGCCGACGCGGAGCAGACCGAGCGGATCGCTCGCTTCCTCGACCATGTGCGCGCCCTCGCCGGATCCGCGCAGCGGGTGATCGTGCGCTCGCACAACTCCGTGCCGACGGGTGCCGGACTCGCGTCTTCGGCCTCCGGGTTCGCCGCACTCGCGACCGCCGCCGCCACGGCCTTCGACCTCGACCTCGACAACCCCGCCCTCAGCCGCCTCGCACGTCTGGGTTCGGGATCGGCCTGCCGCTCCGTCGTACCGGGAATGGCCGTCTGGCATGCCGGCGATGACGAGTCCTCTTTCGCCGAGCCGGTGAGAGCCCCGGACATGCGGATGGTCATCGTCACCGTCGATCGGGGTCGGAAACCGGTGTCGAGCCGCACAGCGATGCGTCTGACCGCCGCCACCTCACCCTTCTACCCCGCCTGGGTGTCCTCGACCGAACAGAGCCTGTCTGAGATGGTCGAAGCCTGCCAGACGGGTGACTTCACACGCATCGGCGAGATCACGGAATCCCATGCGCTGAGGATGCACGCCCTCATCCAGTCGACGACCCCTCCCATCCGGTTCCTGCGCCCGGCCAGCGTCGCCATATTCGACACGGTCGCCGAGCTGCGATCGAACGGTCTTGAGGCCTATGCCACGGCGGATGCGGGGCCCAATGTCGCGGTCCTCGTGCGGCCAGATGACGCCGCAGCCCTGGCCGGAGAACTCGACGACCTCGGTCAGGTCCGCATCGTCGGTCCCGGCCCCGGAGCGCAGCTGCTGCCCGAGGGCCTCGAGGTTCCGGCGGCCACCGCGCACAAGGGCACGGCACAGGGAGGCACGGCACAGGAGGGCATCACGCAGGAGGGACCGGCATGATCGAGACCCGAGCGCCCGGCAAACTCTTCGTCGCCGGCGAATACGCAGTCGTCGAACCCGGCCAACCCGCCGTGCTCGTTGCCGTCGACCGCTACATCACCGTCCGGCTGTCGGAGAGCTGCGACGTCGGCCGCATCCACTCGAGCGAGTACGGGAAGGCCCCGCTCGTCTGGGTCCGCGAGGCGGAAGGCAACAGCATCGTCGTCGATCACCGGCCGACGGACTATGTGCTCTCCGCGATCGATGTCGTCGAAGAGCTCCGGGCCGAGATCGGCACACCGCCTCGCTACTTCGACCTCGACATCTCCAGCGAACTCGACGATGCGAGCGGACGGAAGTTCGGCCTGGGCTCCTCGGGCGCGGTGACCACGGCCACGATCGCCGCCCTCGACGAGTTCTACACCCTGGGACTGACCCGCACCGAACGTTTCAAGCTCGCGCTGCTGGCGACGATCGCTGTGGCACCCAACGCCTCGTGCGGGGATATCGCGGCGAGCACCTTCGGCGGATGGATCCGCTTCACCTCACCTGATCGAGAGGCCCTCGGGCTGCATCGGCAGGTCCACGGAGTCGCCTCGGCGCTGGCCTGCAGAGAGTGGGAGGGATCGGGAGCCAACCGGCTCACCCCACCCGACTCCCTCCAGCTGCTCGTCGGCTGGACAGGTTCCCCGGCCTCGACCGAACGTCTCGTGAAGCGGGTGCGCATTCCCGGGACCGCGGCACCGCAGCCCTACGAATCCTTCACCGCCGACAGCCGCGCCTGCGTCGACGCCCTCGTCGCCTCCTTCGAGGCCGACGACGGCAGCGCACTCGAGTGCATCCGCCGGGCACGTCGACTTCTTCAGCGTCTCGGCACCGCCTCGGGGAGTCAGATCGAGACCGAGCAGCTGCGTTCGCTGTGCGATATCGCCGAGACCTACGGTGCAGCGGCCAAGCCCTCGGGTGCCGGCGGTGGAGATTGCGGAATCGCGCTCTCCGAGGCAGACCTGCCGACGATCGACATCCTCCGCGAATGGGAACGCCACGGCATCCAACGACTCAGTCTGTCCCCACACCGAGCAGAAGGCGGCATCGATGAATTCTGAGACACCGGACGGTCGCTCCTTCCGCGCCGGACGCAAGGACGACCATGTGCGCCTAGCGTCCGCGCAGCGCAGCGAGACGCCGATCCGCACCGATTTCGACGACCTCGAATTCGTCCACCACGCACTCGGCGGTACGAGTCCCGAACGCGTCGACCTCGCGGTGACCGTCGGCGATTGGACCTGGCCGACACCCTTCTACGTCAATGGCATGACCGGGGGCACCGAGACGACGGCCCGGATCAACCGCGACCTCGCGATCGCCGCGGCCGAGACCGGGATGCCGATGGCCTGCGGCTCGATGAGCGTCGCCCTCGACGACGCTGTCGCCGCGAAGGGATTCACGGTCATCCGCGAAGAGAATCCGAACGGCTTCGTCATGGGCAACCTCGGCGCGGGCCGCAGCACCGAGGACGCCCGGCGGGCCGTCGAGCTGCTGGGCGCTGATGCACTGCAGATCCACATCAACCCCGTGCAGGAGACCGCGATGCCCGAGGGCACACGCGATTTCTCCGAATGGGCACACGGCCTCGAACTCATCGTCGAGGCATGCCCGGTGCCCGTCGTCGTCAAGGAGGTCGGATTCGGGCTGAGCAGACGCACTCTCGAGCTGCTCGATGCGATCGGCGTGCGCGTCGCTGACGTCAGCGGCGCCGGAGGCACCGACTTCCTGCGCATCGAGAACGCCCGCAGCACCGGCAGCGACTTCTCGATGCTCTCGGGATTCGGGCAGTCGGCACTCGCCTGCCTGCTCGATGCGCCCTCGCCCTCACCTGTGCTTCTCGCCTCCGGCGGGGTGCGACACCCCTATGACGTCGTCAAGGCACTCGCCTGCGGAGCCAGGGCCGTCGGCGTCGCTGGGACGTTCCTGCAGGCTGTGATCGACGGCGGCGCGCAGGGCCTCGTCGAGGTCGTGAACACGTGGCAGGCTCAGACGCGGGCGCTGTTCGCCCTGCTCGGAGCCGAGCGCGCCGATGACCTGGCCCGTACTGACCTGCTCACGCGCGGACGGTTGGGCGAGTTCTGTCGGCTGCGCGGAATCGACGTCCAGGCCCTGTCCCAGCGTTCGCAGAACAGCACTCGCTGAACGGAGCCCTCTCCGGTTCGAGCCGCAGTTCGGGTGCGAGGGAAGCTTGCGGGCCAGCGCTCTCGGGGAAGCTTCCGGGCCGGCATTCCCAGAGGAGTGACCGGCGAATCTCATGATGACCGGCGAATCTTGTGATCAGAGGACGCCCGCAGTGAATGAGACTTTTGGTCATAGGTCAGTATTCAATGTATAGTCAGCATATGCTGACTATTGCTTCTCGTGTCGACGTGATGAATCGTCTGGGTCGAGCCATGGGCGATTCGACCCGGTCCAGAATCCTGCTCTCGCTGTTGGACACTCCCGGATACCCAGCTCAACTCGCCCGCGACTTGGACCTGACCAGGACGAACGTCTCGAACCACCTTGCCTGCCTGCGCGGATGCGGAATCGTCGTGGCCGAACCTGAGGGGCGACAGACCAGATACGAGATCGCCGATCCCCACATCAGCTTCGCCCTGAATTCGCTGCTCGACGTCACTCTCGCCGTCGACGAGAGTGCCCCCTGCCTCGACCCCGCTTGTGACGTACCCGGATGCTGCGGCACAGAGGTCACCGGCGACGATGACAGAACGGCACACGCATGAGCACTGCGACCGCATCTGCCCGGGCCCTGGTTCTGCGCCGGCGCATCAGGATCGTCGTGGCGATCACCATCACCTGGAATGTCATCGAAGCCATCGTGGCACTGGCTGCAGGCGGAGCAGCCTCGTCGGCGGCTCTCATCGGGTTCGGACTCGACTCGATCGTCGAAGTCCTCTCCGCTGCGGCCGTGGCCTGGCAGTTCGCGGCGCCGGACCCCGAGCGTCGGGAGAAGACAGCCCTGCGCGTGATCGCAGTGTCCTTCTTCGCTCTCGCGCTCTACGTCAGCGTCGATGCGATCACCTCCCTGACCGGGCTACGCGATCCACAGCACTCCACCGTCGGAATCATCATCGCCGCGCTGAGCCTTCTCGTCATGCCCTTCCTCAGCTGGTTCGAACGTCGCACGGGTCGCGAACTCGGATCCGCCTCGGCGATCGCCGACTCCAAACAGACCCTCATCTGCACGTATCTCTCTGCCGCCCTGCTGGCCGGCTTGCTGCTCAACACCCTCCTCGGGTGGGCATGGGCGGACTCCGTTGCCGCTCTCGTGATCGCGGTCTTCGCAATCAGAGAGGGAATCGAGGCCTGGCGCGGAGATGCCTGCTGCGCCACCCCTGTCTCCGCACTCACCGGCGAGCGCGAGACTGACGCCTGTGCCGACGACTGCTGTCAGCACTGAGGCCAGCCAGAGCACCCATGCCCTCGGCCCCGCTGGGGATCGATCGAAGTTTCAGGGCCCTGCTTTAAACCTGGGCCCTGAAACTTCGATCGATCCCTTGTCCCCGGCGCCGGAACAGATCGGCCCAAGACCCGCACTCACGCACCCACGCGCCCCACGGGCCCCACTGCCCCCAAGTGCGTCCAAACACGAAACAGCCCTCCACCTCGGCCCCGAAGGGTCCCGGTGAAGGGCTGTTGTCCGCTGGTGCGCGAGGGGGGACTTGAACCCCCACGACCTTGCGATCACTGGCACCTGAAGCCAGCGCGTCTACCAATTCCGCCACTCGCGCGGACAAGACAAAACTCTAGCATCGCGGCCGGGGATCATAAAACCGACGTCCCCGGAAACACCCGAAACGTGTCGACGTTCACATCCCCGCCCTTTGCCACCACCCCTCTTTCGTGATGCAGCACTCAATTCCCATGACATCGACACTCGTGAGAGGCTCATGGACTACTCAGCGACAAACTCTAAGCTGGATGACCGCCGGGAATCCGGACAGACCTCGACCCCGAAATACCTGGTGACGTGAGTTGAGAGCTTCACCGCGTTAGGATTGGGTGTTGGTGTCTCCGTCTCGGTGACCTTTTCCAAGGTCGGATACACCGAGACAGACCCGCTCGGACGCATAGGTCCGGGCTGGTGGCGAACGGTTCGTCACGCGTACGACACCTGGATGAGGAGGTGCCATGGGGATTCTCGATCGTTTCGAGAAGGGACTGGAGAATGTCGTCAACGGCGCCTTCGCCAAAGCGTTCCGCTCACAGGTGGAACCGGTCGAACTGGCCGGCGCTCTGCGACGTGAAGCCGATAACAAGGCCGCAGTAGTCTCCCGTGGTCGGACACTGACCGCCAACCACTACAGCATCGAGCTGTCTCCCACAGACTTCGACCGGCTCTCAGGCCTCGAGAACGAACTCCGCTCCGACCTGCGACAGGTCATCGGCGACCACGCGGTCGAACAGGCCTACAGCTTCGTCGGTCCCGTCTCCGTCGAGTTCGTCGAAGCCGATGACCTCGACACCGGAATGTACCGAGTCGTCTCCAGCACCCAGCGACCCGACGGCTCGCCCGCAGCCCAACCGGCCAACCGCGGCGGCTACGACCCAATCTCCCGCTCACACAACATCGTGGGCGAAGGACAGGCCAACTCCGGCTCACGTCCGACCCCAGCCAGACGCAGCCCAGAACCCGCCCCGGTCAGACCGGCCGCCACAAGCCGACCGGCATCGGCGTCCACCAGACAGGCCGCCCCGTCGCGAGCACGCACGATCGCTGCGAGCGTGATCATCCACGGACAGACCCACGAACTTCACCAGGGCACGAACGTCTTCGGTCGTTCCTCGTCCAGCTCCGACTACGTCATCGACGACCCCGGTGTCTCCCGCCGGCACTTCGAGATCACGGTCGAAGGCGATCACGCGGTCGCCAACGACCTCGGATCGACCAACGGGACCCTTCTGCGCGGACGCAAGCTCACCTCGGCGAACCTCTCCGACGGTGATGTCCTCATGGCCGGAGACGCAGAGGTGCGCTACCACGAGATCGAACAGGACGCCCAGTGAGCGAGTTCACCGTCACCGTCTTCCGGTTCGCCTTCTTCATCATCCTCTGGCTCTTCGTCCTCGGCGTCGCCGGTGTCCTCAAGCGCGACATCTTCGGCGCCAAAAAGGGCCCTAAGAAATCCCGCCGAGGCGGCAAGGCCTCCCGCAATGCGACTCCGAAGCCTGCACCGAGCAGACCCGCGCCGGCACCCGCCCCTGTGAGATCGCAGGCGCATCCGGGCTCCGTCCGGGTCACCGCCGGACCCTTGGCCGGGACTCTGATCACACTCTCCGGGGCACCGGTGACCTTCGGGCGCGCACCGGACAACACGATCGTCATCAGCGACGACTTCGCCTCCAGCCACCATGCGCGAATCGTGGCCGCCAACGGCGCCTGGGTCCTCGAAGACCTCGGCTCGACCAACGGCACGATCGTCGACGGTTCGCCCATGCATTCGCCCATCAGCCTGCGGATCGGCACGCAGATCACCATCGGACATACGACGCTGGAGACCCAATCGTGACGACCGACGGTACGATCACCCTCCGCTCAGCAGCCCGGTCTCACACCGGGCTGGTGCGTAAGAACAACCAGGATTCCGGCTATGCGGGTCCGAACTTCTTGCTCATCGCTGACGGAATGGGAGGTCACGCAGGCGGTGACGTCGCCTCGGCGATCACCGTCTCCCGTCTGGCCGACCTCGATCGCGAACCCAGTGGCGAGGACGCACTGGAGATCCTGCGCACCTCGATCCTCGAGGCCAACGACCGCATCTGCCGCGGCGTCGCCGAACAGCCGGAGCTCGCCGGCATGGGCACCACGGTCACCGCTCTCCTGCGAGCTCCCGGCAATCGTTTCGCATTGGCTCACATCGGCGACTCCCGCGGCTACGTGCTGCGCGACGGCGAACTGCAGACCGTCACCCACGACCACACCTTCGTCCAGATGCTCGTCGACGAAGGCCGCATCACCGCCGATGAGGCAGAGACCCACCCGCAGCGCTCTGTCGTCATGAAGGTCCTCGGCGACGTCGGTGCCTCCCCTGACCTCGACCTCACTCTGCGCGAAGCCCACGTCGGCGACCGCTGGATGCTGTGCTCGGACGGGCTGACCGGCTTCGCCGACGTCGACGACATCGCCCGCATCCTCACCGAGGTCTCCGATCCCGACGAGTGCTGCCGCCAGCTCATCGACCTGGCCCTGGCCGGAGGCGGCGCGGACAACGTCACCGTCGTCATCGGCGACGTGCTCGAAGGCACCGTCGACACCGTGCAGGGCAGCTCCGTCGGCTCCGTCCACGTCAACCCCCAGTACGCCTCGATCGGCACGAAACCCGACGCCGACGAAGCCCCCACCGAAGCGCAGCCCCACTACGGCAATGGTGACATCGCCACCGACACCGTGCCCCTGCAGGGAGTGTCCGACTCCGATAAGCAGGAGCCCACCGCCGAGGTGATTCCACCCTCCCAGCGCACCGACACGGAGACGTCCGACAGGGACGAACCCACAGAGGAGGATGACCTCGACGCTGACGACGACGAGGTCGAAAAGCGGTCCTACCTGGGATGGATCATCGCCGCCATCGTCATCGTCGCTCTCATCGTGGGCGGGTTGTTCGCCTACAACTACATGAACAACCACTACTACCTGACCAACCTCGACGGGAAAGTCACCCTCTACCGGGGCCTCGACACGACTCTGGGACCCATCGAACTCAGCCAGCTCGAGGACACCACCGACATCGAAGTCGGCGCCCTCAACAGCTTCTCGCAGGATCGTCTGCGCAGCTCCATCCAGGCCGATTCCCGTGATGAGGCCGATCGCATCCTGAAGAATCTGCGCGAAGAGGCCGGCAAGTCAGGCAGCGTCTCGGGCAATGTCGAGGACTCCACGAAACCCAGCGATCCCGCACCCTCACCACCGAGTTCCCAAGCGGTCGATCCCAGTGATGCCATCACTGAGGAGTCACAGTAATGTCCGGCAACCCCAACCAAGTCGCGCGGCCACGGCCTTATCGCTTGGCTGAACTCGGCCTTCTCATCCTCGCTGTCGCCGTGGCCACGAGTGCCTATGCCCTCGTCGGCCTCGGCGTCGAGGACACGATCCCGGCGAATGTCTACCAGTATGCGGCGTGGTTGGCCGCGCTCGGCCTCATCATCCACATCGTCGTGTGGTGGAAGGCCAAGTACGCCGACCCTGTCCTCGTCCCGATCGCGGTTCTGCTCAACGGCCTGGGCCTGGCAATGATCTACCGGGTCGACCTCGGCCGGGACGAGTATCAGAACAGCGGAATGTCACAGCTGATCTGGATGACGCTGGGCGTGGGCCTGGCCGTCGGCATCATCATCTTCCTGGCCGACCACAGGTGGCTGCGCCGCTACACGTTCCTCTCCGGATTCGCGGCGCTCATCTTCCTCATGCTCCCGCTGATCCCCGGTCTGGGCAAGACGGTCAACGGCGCGCGCATCTGGATCGGTGTCGGCCCGATGTCCTTTCAGCCCGGTGAGATCGCGAAGATCCTGCTGGCCATCTTCTTCGCCGGCTACCTCGTGTCCTACCGTGACCAGTTGGTTCTGGCCGGTCCGAAGATCCTCGGCATCCGCTTCCCGCGCCTGCGTGACTTCGGTCCCATCGTCATCGCCTGGGTGGCCAGCGTCGGAATCCTCGTCTTCGAGAAGGACCTGGGCACGTCCCTGCTGTTCTTCGGCCTGTTCGTCGCCATGCTCTACGTTGCGACCAGCAAGGTCTCATGGATCATCCTCGGCCTCGGCTTCTTCGCCGTCGGCGCCGTCGCCGCGACCTTCTTCTTCAACCACGTCCAACAGCGTGTGTCCGGTTGGCTCAATGCGCTCACTGCTGAGGAGTACAACAAGACCCCTGGTGGTTCATACCAGCTGGTTCAAGGCCTGTTCGGCATGTCCAACGGCGGCCTGACCGGAACCGGGTTCGGCGAGGGCCGACCCAATATGGTCCCCTACGCGGAGTCCGACTTCATCTACGCCAGCCTCGGCGAGGAGCTGGGCATGGCGGGGCTGTTCGTCATCCTGCTCTGCTACCTGTTCATCTTCCAGCGCGGCATCAAGACCGCCCAGCAGCTGCGCGACGGCTTCGGCACCCTGCTGGCCACCGGCCTGAGCTTCACGATCGCCCTGCAGGTCTTTGTCGTCGTCGGCGGCGTCACCCGCCTCATCCCGCTCACGGGGCTGACCACACCGTTCCTTGCCCAAGGCGGGTCATCACTGATCGCGAACTGGATGATCATCGCCCTGCTCCTGCGCATCTCCGACAATGCGAGGCGACCGGTGGAGGAGTTCCACACCGGTGTCCTCAAGATCACGGAGGACTCGGACGACCGCACCGCCTCGGCGCGGGAAGCGGGGAACCGGAACGACACGAAACGTGTCGAGGGAACAGGCGATCTCGCCACCGGGCCCGATGAGGCTCCCACAACCAATCTGGGCACGACAGGAGGTGAACGATGAAGAAATCACTGACACACATCTTGGTCGTCGGGTTCGTCATGTTCGCGCTCCTGTTCGGCTCCACCAGCTGGGTGCAGTTCGTCACCGCCGACTCGTTGAACAACAACCCGCTCAATAACCGTCGGGTCCTCGACCAGCTGTCTCGTGATCGCGGGCCGATCCTCGTCGACGGCAAGAAGATCGCCTACTCCGAACCCGTCGACGACAAATACAAGTACCAGCGCAAGTACGGTTCGGAGGGGCTTGACCCCCGGGCCTATGCCTCGATGACCGGGTACTATTCCATCGTTTCGGGGGCCTCGGGTCTGGAGCGCGCGACCGGGGACTACCTCTCCGGCGACTCCGACGCACTCTTCTACGACAAGGTCGGCAGCCTCGTCACGGGCGAGCAGCCTCGCGGAGCAGCCGTGGAGCTCACGATCGACCCGAAGGTGCAGCAGGCCGCGTGGGACGGATTGGGCAACCAGAACGGTGCCGCCGTGGCAATCGACCCGAAGACCGGAAAGGTCCTCGCCCTGGCCTCGACGCCGGGCTGGGATCCCAACCCCATCGCCACCCACGATCCTCAGAAGGCGCAGGCCGCTTTTGAGAAGCTCAACAACGCCGAGGACAAGCCCGCCTACAACCGAGCCATCGGCGGTAACCTCTACCCACCGGGCTCGACATTCAAGGTCCTCGTGGCCGCGGCCGCACTGGAATCCGGCGACTACAAGCCCGATTCGACCCTGAATGGTCCGGCTGAGCTCGACCTGCCGCAGACCACCTCCACGATCGGCAACTCCCACCCGGGTGCCTGCCGCAACGGCGGACATCCTTCCCTGGCCGACTCGCTCGCCGAATCCTGCAACACCTCCTTCGCCTCACTCGGCATGGACCTGGGCGAGGACGCGATCAAGGAACAGGCGGAGAAGTTCGGGTTCGGCCAGGACATGGAGATTCCGCTCCACGTCAGCCCGTCCACGTTCCCCGATGACCTCAATCCGCCCCAGCTGGCGCAGTCCTCGCTGGGCCAGTACGAGGTCAGGTCCACCCCGATGCAGATGGCGATGATGACAGCCGGAATCGCCAATGGCGGCACAATGATGAAGCCGCAGCTCGTCGACCGGATTCTGAACGCGAACACCCTCGAACCCATCAAGGAGAACCGCCCGAAGGAGAAGTCCCGCCCCGTCTCGGGCAAGACCGCCGATCAGCTGACCACGATGATGGAAGGCGTGGTGGAGAACGGAACCGCCTCGGTGGCACAGATGGACGGCACGAAGGTCGCCGCAAAGACCGGTACCGCACAGCACGGCCCGGGTGCGGCTCCGCACGCCTGGTTCATTTCATTCGCCCCTGCCGATGATCCGAAGATCGCAGTTGCGGTCGTCGTGGAGAACGGCGGAAATGCGGGCAACGAAGCTTATGGGGCGACGGTTGCAGGACCGATCGCCAAGAACATGATGGAAGCGGTGGTCGAAGAATGAGACCCGTCGAAGGCACCCTGTTGGGAAACCGATACAAACTCACCTCTCGCATCGCCGTCGGCGGCATGGGTGAGGTCTGGAAAGGCGTGGACTCAGTGCTCGGCCGTGAGGTCGCGGCCAAGATCCTCAAGGACGAATATCTCTCCGACTCCACCTTCCTCGCCCGGTTCCAGGCCGAGGCGCAGAACATGGGCCGCGTCTCCGACCCAGGGATCGCCGGCGTCTTCGACTACGGCGACGAGGACGGTTCTCCGTATCTCGTCATGGAGTACGTCCCCGGTGAGGCCCTGTCCGCGATCATCGAACGCAGCGCACCCCTGTCCGAGACGGATACGCTGAGCATCGTCGCCCAGTCCGCGCAGGCACTGGGCGCCGCGCACAAGGCCGGCGTCATCCACCGCGACGTCAAACCCGGCAACATCCTCATGACCCCGGACTTCCGGGTCAAGATCACGGACTTCGGCATCGCCCGCGTCACCGATCAGGCCCCTCTGACGAAGACCGGTCAGGTCATGGGCACGGCCCAGTACCTGGCACCGGAACAGGCCACCGGCAAGGGCTCAGGTCCCGGCTCCGACCTCTATGCCCTGGGCATCATCGCCTATGAGGCACTGGCCGGGCAGCGTCCGTTCACCGGTGACTCGCAGGTCGCGATCGCCATCGCCCAGGTCAATCAGCAGCATCCGCCGCTGCCGGACACGGTGTCCGAACCGCTGCGCCGCTTCGTCGACTGCCTGCTGGAGAAGAAGCCCGAACGCAGGCCCTCGGACGCCATGGCCGTCTCCCGGGCAGCCGATGCTCTGGCCGGAGGCGATGTCGCCCGCGCCGAGGAGATCCTGCCGCAGATGCGTCTGGGCAGTGCCGCTTCCGAGGCGCTGACTCAGGTCTTCAACAACCCTGACCCCGTGCCCACGACCAAGGCGATGCCTGTCACGGCATCGAATGATGAGACCCGTGTCGCCCCGGGGGTTGCTGCCGGTGCCG
>JAKDSA010000095.1 GCA_030457025.1 Brevibacterium sp.
ACCTACCCTCTCGATCTCGTGCTCGGTGAGCACATTGCGGCGAACCGTGACGCGATGAACCGTGACGCGGCGAACCGTGACGCGACGAGCCGTGATGACACGATCGGGGATGCAGCGAATGATGAAGGAGAGCGACGATGACCATGGTGATTCCGCGCACCGGGATCGGAGTGGACGTCCATTCCTACTCCGACGATCCCGACCGTGAACTCTGGGTCGCGGGACTGCAGTGGGTGAGTGAACGCGGGCTCGAAGGCCACTCCGATTCCGACGTCGCCGCCCATGCGTGCTGCGACGCGCTGTTCTCCGCCGCCGGGATCGGCGATCTGGGCGAGCATTTCGGCGTCGACCGTCCCGAGTTCGCCGGTGCCTCCGGTGCCGCTCTGCTGACCGAGGCGGCACGGCAGGTCCGCGCTGCAGGTTTCGAGATCGGCAATGTATCCGTCCAGGTCATCGGCAACCGCCCGAAGATCGGCACCAGGCGCGTCGAAGCCCAAAAGGCGCTGTCCCGGGCCGCTGGTGCCGACGTATCGGTGTCCGGGACGACGACCGACGCGCTCGGTCTGACAGGACGCGGCGAAGGTGTCGCAGCCATCGCGAATGCTCTCGTCTATCCCGTTTCGCGCAGCGATGGGTCGGTGGCTGCGCCGACACAGCAGTGAGCTTCGCATGAAGGTCGTGTTCCAAGGTGCCGGGGCGATCGGCATCGCAGCTGCCGCGCTGTTCGGGAAACGACACGACGCGGTCGTGGTCTCACGCTCCGCCTGTTCGACTCCAGACGCAGTGCATTCCCCAGAGTCCGTGCACTCCCCAGGTGCCGCGTACCCGCGACAGGTGGGCTTCTTCGGACGGGGATCTGTGCGACGACGGGTGCCCGTAGTCGATTGGGCGGCGGTGGTTGCGGACTCGTGGGACCTCCTGGTGCTCACGACTCGGCCCGCCGACCTCGAGGACACAGTTTCCGCCTCGATCGTCGCTCTGCGCCCGGGCATGATCGCGATCACCAGCCAAGTTGACGGGGACCGGGAAATTGCGGCATCGATGTTCCCTGATTCCGAGATCCTGGTCTTCTCGCCTGCACTCCTGTCCGAGCGGACCACGGGCCGCAGCGTCCGCTGCTGGCGGCCGCCCGGGATGCCCGTGTTCATGGCCAGCGGCCGCCGGGAGACCGTGCGAGAACTGCGACGCGAGCTCGGCGGCCTCATCGTCGGCGTTCCGACCGCCATGGTTTCCGGGCCGCCCGCGATGTTCATTCCCTACGTCGCTGAACTGAGTATTCGCGATGGAAGCTGGGCGGCGCTGAGGACACACCTGCGACGACCCACACGGGCCGCCACCGAGGCTGTCCATGCCGTTACCGGCATCCGCATGCCGATGTCGGCGCGGGTAGCCGGGCTCGTCCTCGAGGCCTTGGACCGTTTCGTGCCCATCGACTTCGGTGAGTACGCGGGTCGACATTTCGGTCGCCATGAGGGCCAGACCCGCGACATGGTCGACGGCTGGATCAGGCGAGAAATCGGACGAGAGCCGCAACCGGCGACGGCGCAGCGACCGGCGACCGAACAGCCACTTGCGACGGAACAGCCACAGGCACCCGCGCCTGCCCTGCGCGAATTGGCTCAGGCCCTGCGCTTGCGTGTGACGAGGTAGCCGATTCCGTAGAGCGCGGCAGAGAAGACCAGGGTGCCGAGTATCTGGATGCGCACTGACTCCACTGTCAGGCCGAGGATGATGATCATAGCGATCCCCGCCAGCGTCGCATAGGACAGCCAGGGGAAGAGCCACATCTTCAAGGGCAGTTCTTCACCGGCGGCCTCGGCGCGGCGACGGATGATGATCTGGGACACCAGGGTCACGACCCAGGTGACGATGAGCGTCGACCCGACGATGTTGAGCAGCACCCCGAGCACCTCGGCGGCCCAGAAGTAGTTCAGGGCCACTGCCACGAATCCGAACGCCGAGGTGGCCAGCACCGCTGCCATCGGAACGCCGCGTTTGGTCGTGCTGCCCAGTCCTGCCGGCAGCATCTTCCGCTCGGACATGGAGAACGCCATTCTGGAGGCACCGTAGATGTTCGCATTCATCGATGACAGCAGTGCGATGACGATGACCGCGGCCAGAAGCGAGGCGACGAACGGGAGACCGGCAGTGTTGAGGACCGCGACGAAGGGGGATTCAGTGAGGCGCTCATCGTTCCAGTCAAGGACTAAGACGATGATCGCCACGGAGCCGATGTAGAGGAACAGGATGCGCCACACGATGGTCTTGATCGCCTGGGTCACGCTGCGGCTCGGGTTCGCGGTCTCGGCAGCGGCGACCGCCACGATCTCGATGCCGCCGAAGGCGAAGGCCACGACGAGGAGCCCGGCAGCGACCCCGGGCAGCCCAGTGGGCATGAATCCGTCGGTGAAGACGGCCGCGGGTGGTTCTGCGGGAGTCCAGCCGAACAGGTAGGCGGCACCGAGGGCGAGGAACAGGGTGACGAAGGCGACCTTGATGAGGGAGAACCAGAACTCGAACTCACCGAAGCTGCCCGAGGTCGTGAGGTTGATGGCTGTGAAGATGACCATGATGGCCAGGGCGATGACCCATTGCGGGATCGCCGGGACGTAGTTGGCTGCGATCTGCGCGGCGGCGGTGGCCTCTGCGGCGACGACGAGGCAGAGCTGAACCCACCACAGGGCCCCGACGGCGAATGCTGCGGCCGGGCCCATGGCTCGGCCGGCATAGTGGGAGAAGGCTCCCGGATTCGGGTCGGCGGCCACGAGTTCTCCGAGGGCACGCATGACGAAGATGACGATGAGCCCGGCCACCACATAGGAGATGAGGACGGCTGGGCCGGCGGCCTGGACACCGGCACCCGAGCCGACGAACAGGCCGGCCCCGATCGCTGACCCAAGGCTCATCATGACCAGGTGACGCGGCTTCATTCCGACCTTGAGGCCGGTCTGCGATGCGTCAGGTGTCAGAGAGTTCGATGATGAGTCGGCGGGCACAGGCGACTGCTGAGAGTGAGATTCAGGCACCCGAGCAGTTTAGCTGTGAAACGGGAAATGAGCAGTCACCGGGTAGACGCTGGCCAGGCCGGCGCTGACAAGGGAGACGCGCGCCGAGGTGCGCGATCCAGGTCATGTCGTCATTCGTCTTCGAGGTAGACCAGGCCGTTGCCGTCGGGATCGGTGAAGGAGAACATCGGAGGGACGCTCTCCCAGCGCAGCACCTCCGGGTTGTGGACGGTGACGCCGGATGCAGCGATACGGGCATGGGCTTCCTCCGCGTCGCTGATCCCCAGCCGAATCGCATTGGGGATCTTGCTGCCCTGTGGGATCAGGACGATCGCGACCTCGGAGCCCGGTGGGACGACCTCGACGATGCGCGAACCCGGCATCGGTTCGGCGTCGTAGTTGATCGTGCAGCCGAGAGTCTCGGTGTAGAAGGGCAGTGCCTCGTCGAGATCGGTGACGGGGACGGAGACGCTGATGATCCGGCTGGTCTTGGTCATGGTCACCAGTGTGCGCCGTGAACCGAGCCGAGGGAAGAGTGGATGGGAAACCTCGGCGAGATGCGCAGAGGACGAGGACATCACAGTGTCCTCGTCCTCTCACAAGGCTGTTCCTCGTCATCGCCGAGGCAACCGCGGCGCCGCAGTGTCCTCGCTCGGCACCGTGGTGTCTCAGCACCTGCGCCCCTCAGCGCCTCAGTCCATCCGAACCTCAGCGACTCAGATTGAGCAGCTCACTCTCCGCGTTTGATCCAGTCCTCCAACGACGGCGCTTCGGCACCGATCGATGTCGGCTCGCCGTGTCCGGTGAGGACGACAGTGGCGTCGGGGAGCTTGAACAGAACGTTCCTGATCGATTCGATGATCGTCTCGAAGCTCGAATGTGAGCGTCCGGTGGCTCCGGGGCCGCCGTTGAAGAGCGTGTCTCCGGAGAAGAGCACGGGACCGACGGCGCGACCGGCGCCGGCCGAGACCGGAACCGGCAGCCCGGTTTCGATGAAGAAGCAGGTCGAACCGGGGGAGTGGCCGGGTGTGTGCAGGGCCTTCACCCTCACCCCGCCGACGTTCCAGGTGTCGCCGTCGGAGATCTCCGCATCAGGGCGGTAACTGTCGTAGGTCATGTCCCACAGGACGTGGTCCTCGGGGTTGAGATGGACGGGCGGGTTGCCCACCCGGTGTGCGAAGTCGCGCACGGCTCCGACATGGTCATCATGACCGTGGGTGAGCAGGATCGCCTTGACGTCACGAGCACCGACCCTCTCCGCGATGGCGTTGCTGTCGTGTGCAGGGTCGATGACGATGACCTCGGTGTCGTCTCCGATGATCCAGACGTTGTTGTCGACGTCCCAGGTTCCACCGTCGAGCGAGAATGTTCCAGATGTGACCAGATGTTCGATTGCCGTCATCAGATTTCCACCACCGATCGCAGTACTTTGCCTTGACTCATCTTTTCAAACGCCTCTTCGACGTCGCTGATTCCGATTCGTTCGGAGACGAACTTCTCCAACGGTACGCGTCCCTGCTGGTAGAGGTCGACGAGCATCGGGAAGTCTCGTTCGGGCAGGCAGTCGCCGTACCAGGAGGACTTCAGCCGGCCACCGCGGCCGAAGACGTCGAGCAGCGGAACGCTCAGCTCCATCTCTGGAGTCGGCACGCCCACGAGCACGACGGTGCCCGCAAGATCACGGCCGTAGAAGGCCTGGCGCCACGTCTCGGGACGCCCCACAGCGTCGATGGCGACATCGACGCCGAAGCCTCCGGTCAGTTCCTGGATCGCCGCAACGACCTCGTCTTCGCTCTTGCCGCGTGTGTTGACCGTGTGGGTGGCACCGAGTTCCTTCGCCCATTCGAGTTTCGTGTCATCGAGGTCGAGCGCGATGATCGTGCCCGCACCGGCCAGAACAGAGCCCGCCACGGACGCGCAGCCGACGCCGCCGCAGCCGATGACGGCTACGGACTTGCCACGGGTGACTTCGCCGGTGTTGATGGCGGCACCGATTCCGGCCATGACGCCGCAGCCCAGCAGCCCCACGACAGCGGGATCAGCCTCGGGGGCCTTCGTGCACTGGCCGGCCGCGACCAGGGTCTTCTCTGCGAAGGAGCCGATGCCCAGCGCAGGCTCGAGCTCGGTGCCATCGGGCAGCGTCATCTTCTGTGAGGCGTTGTGGGTGTCGAAGCAGTACCATGGCTCGCCGCGCTTGCAGGCTCGGCACTCACCGCAGATCGCACGCCAGTTGAGGATGACGAAGTCGCCCACCTCGACATCGGTGACGCCTTCGCCGATCTCTGAGACTGTGCCGGCCGATTCGTGGCCGAGGAGGAACGGGTAGTCGTCGCTGATTCCGCCCTCACGATAGTGGAAGTCCGTGTGGCAGACGCCGCACGACTTCACATCGACGATGACCTCGCCGGGACCCGGATCGGGGATGACGATGTCGGTGAGTTCGACCGGCGCCCCCTTGCTGCGGGAGATGACACCTTTGACGGTCTGTGGCATTGCGTCTCCTAGTGCTTTGGGCGTCGTGCTCTGTGCATTGGCAAAGGCCATGTGCGCCCACCGAAAAGTTTGTACAACCTCCCACCCTAACCAGGCAGGGCGCTCGCGACCAGTACGCCCGCCGAATGAGAATTCACATCAGCCGACAGACGATAAGACGAAGGCGGTTCGACACCTGGCGACAGGTGTCTAACCGCCTTCATCGGAACGGATCTGCGGCGTGAGATCACAGCCTTTCGGCGGCGCTCACTCCTCGTCAGGATGCTTGCGCAGGTGCACGATCGCGGCGCCGAGGCCGCCCCAGACGGTGACGATGGCGATGATCATCATGACGATTGCCGAGGTACCCATTTTCAGGCTCCCTTGTTCTTGTTGGAGTGGTTCTCTTCAGCGACCGAGTCGGCGATCGCAGCGTTCATGTCCTCCAGTGTCTTCTTCGGCCATTTGAGGAAGGAGAGGACGACCGAGGCAACTGCGAGCACAGCGATCATGCCCCATCCCCAGGTGCCGGTGATCAGCGCTGGATAGTCCCCATAACCTTCTGTGAGGAATGCGACGATCTGCGTGATGAGCATGTAGATGAGCACGACTCCGGTGATCGAGATGAGGATCATCCAGATGGCGCCGAGCTTGAAGCTGGAGACCGCGTTGAGGTGGCGGCTGAGAATCGGCAGCTTGCGCGCCGCCCAGCCGACAACGACGATTGCGAGCACAGCCGAGCCGACGATGCCGATGTTGTTCGCCCAGGCATCCATGGTGTCGAGAGCGTAGAGCCCGGTGATCGTGGGCATGAGCAGCAGTGAGATGATCGCCATACCGCCGCCGACGACGATCGTCGAAGTCGTGTTGGCGAGTCCGAACTTCTCGCGCAGAGCCTGGATCGGCACCTGGACGATGGAGATGAGGGAGGTCAGTCCGGCGAAGACCAGGCAGGCGAAGAACACGAAGCCGAAGATCGGACCGCCGGGCATCTGCGAGATCAGGGTCGGGAAGCCGACGAAGGCGAGGCCGATGCCGTCGGTGGCCACATCTCCCACTGCGACGCCCTGTGCTGAGGCCATGAAGCCGAGTGCGGCGAAGATGCCGATGCCTGCGAGGATCTCGAATGCGGAGTTCGAGAAGCCGACGACGAGGCCGGCTCCCGTGAGGTTCGTCTTCTTCTTCAGGTACGAGGCATAGGTGATCATGATGCCGAAGGCGATCGACAGGGAGAAGAAGATCTGCCCGTAGGCCGCGATCCACACCTTGGGATCCGCCAGCGCGGCGAAATCGGGAGTGAACAGAGCGTTGAGGCCGTCGATGGCTCCCGGGAGGAACAGCGCCCGGATGACCAAGGCGAGGAACAGGACGATGAGCAGCGGAATGAAGACCTTCGAGAAGCGGGCGATGCCTTTCTGCACACCCATGAGGAGGATGCCCAAGATGATGACCCAGATGATGATCATCGGAATGAGCACGCTGGGCACGAACTCGAATGAGATGCCCGGGTCGCCCATCTTGAGGTAATCGGTGAAGAAGAAGCTCTCCGCATCGTCGCCCCAGGAGTCCCCTAGTGAGAAGAACATGTAGGAGGCGGCCCAGCCGATGATCGCGGCATAGTAGATGCCGATGACGATTGCGATGCCGGTGGCGAACCAGCCGATCGGCTCCGCCGACTTGTGCGCCATACGGTAGGCCAACGGAGCCGATCCCCGGGAACGGTGACCCATCGCGTAGTAGAAGAAGAGCAGGGGGATCCCTGCGGTGAGCAGTGCAACCAGGTAGGGGATGATGAAGGCCCCGCCGCCGTTTTCGTAGGTCACGTACGGGAAGCGCCAGATGTTGCCGAGGCCGACTGCCGATCCGATGGCCGCGAAGATGAACGCGGACCGGGAGACGAAGACCTCCCTCTGGGGTGTTTTGGTGGAAGACATGATGGTCCTTTCTGTCCAACCACAGTGTTGTGAGGCTGATGCCGGTTGACGGTCTGCTGTGACGACGCCGCCGGCAGGTGAGCGTACCGCTGACGAGGAGGCTCCTCGTGGTAGAGCAGGCGCGGTATCTTTGATGTGCCCCCAGCATACTGGGAGTTTTCTGTGAAACGTGCCGCAAATCACGTGAGCTGAGTAACAGTCTCGTATCAAATGTTGGACACCTCATAGTCCCCCAATGTCATGATGTCCGCACAGACGGCATGAGGCAGGCTGCGCCCGGTAGACTTGTGTGCGTGACTATCGCTCTGTACAACACCGCCAGCCGCACCACCGAAGAACTGCGCCCCGTCAATGCCGGGCACGTGGGCATCTACGTCTGTGGTGCCACGGTGCAGGGTGAGCCCCACATCGGCCACCTGCGCTCCGCCTCTGTCTTCGATCAGCTTCGGCGCTGGCTGATGTATCGCGGCTACAGCGTCACCGTGGTTCGCAACGTCACCGACATCGATGACAAGATCCTGGCGAAGTCCGCCGAGGTGGGTCGAGACTGGTTCGCCCACGCCTTCAAGTACGAGCGGGCCTTCACCCAGGCCTATGCCGCTCTCGATGTGCTGCCTCCCAGCTATGAGCCCCGCGCCACCGGGCACATCACCGAGATGATCGAGCTCATTGATCGACTCATCGCGGCGGGGCATGCCTACCCGGCTCTCGACGACAGCGGAGATGTGTACTTCGCAGCCGCCTCGTGGGCGGACTACGGCGAACTGACCAACCAGCGCCTCGAGGACATGGAGCCCGCGAACGATGCGGACATGCGGGGCAAGAAGGACGCCCGGGACTTCGCGCTGTGGAAGGCGCACAAGCCCGGCGAACCCGGAACCGCCTCGTGGCCGGCACCCTGGGGCCGAGGCCGACCGGGCTGGCACATCGAGTGCTCGGCCATGTCGACGAAGTACCTCGGCGAGAATTTCGACATCCACGGCGGCGGACTGGATCTGCGCTTCCCTCATCATGAGAACGAGCTGGCTCAGTCGCGTGCGGCCGGTGACCGGTTCGCCAACATCTGGATGCATTCGGGTCTGCTCAACGTAGGCGGGGACAAGATGTCGAAGTCCCTGGGCAACTCCGTCTTCGCCTCCGAACTCTTCGACCGCTACAGCCCGCTGGCCGTGCGCTACTTCCTCACCGGCGCCAGCTACCGGTCGATCCTCGAGTTCTCACCCGAGGCCATGGACCGGCAGACCGCCTCGCTCGACCGTTTGGCGAACTTCCTCCAGCGGGCCCGGCAGGCACTCGGAGACGAGGCACCCGCGCTCCCCGACGTCAGCAATTCCTACGCCGGTCGCAGCGTCGATGTGCCGGATGAGTTCGCCGCGGCACTCGATGATGATCTCGGCGTGCCTCGTGCTCTGTCTGTGGTCTTCGCGACGGTCACCGAGGGAGCGAAGCTCCTCGATTCCGGCCAGAACCGGAACGCACTCGCACAGATCGTCGCCGAGGTGGAGCTGATGCTCGATATCCTGGGAGTCAATCCCAGCGCCGAGGCGTGGGCTGGCTCAGGAGCGAATGCGACGGTGGAATCGGCGCTGGACTCCCTCGTCGATGCGCTCGCCGCACAAAGGGCGGAGGCGAAGGCGGAGAAGGACTTCGCCACCGCCGATGCGATCCGGGACAATCTGTCATCTGCCGGGATCGTCATCGAGGACACGGCGGACGGCTACCGCTACCACGTCGAAGACAGCTGACCCACTGCACTCTTCTCAGAAAATCTCTCCCGGTGACGAGCTTCGGTTCATCACCACTGACGACTCTTAAGGATTCACATGGCTTCCAACCCACGCTCCGGCGGTTCGAAGAAGGGCCCGACCAAGGGCTCCGGCGGCAAGAACAAGCGCAGCCTCGCCGGCCGCGGCCCCACGCCCAAGGCTGAGGACCGTGTCTACCACAAGGCACACAAGACGACGGCGAACAAGAAGGCTGCGAACGCCTCGGCGCAGGCCAAGCGCCGCAAGAAGGAGAACGGCCCGAACATGGTCGCCGGGCGCAACTCGGTGCTCGAGGTTCTGCGTGAGGACGTTCCGGCAACGACTCTGTACGTCGTTGGTCGGATCGATTCGGACGATCGAGTCCGGGAGGCCATCACCTTGGCCACCAAGCGCGGCATCTCGATGCTCGAGGCGAGCAAGCCCGACCTCGACCGGCTCACCGACGATGCGATCCACCAGGGCATTGCGCTCCAGATTCCTCCCTACGATTACGCCGAGCCCCGTGACCTGCTCGAGGTCGCGGCCGACAAGGGCGAGGCGCCACTGCTCGTCGCGCTCGACGGCATCACGGATCCCAGGAACCTCGGTGCGATCGTCCGCTCTGCCGCTGCCTTCGGCGGTCACGGTGTCATCATCCCCGAACGCCGTGCCGCATCGATGACCGCAGCCGCGTGGAAGACGTCCGCCGGTGCCGCGGCCCGCATCAGGGTTGCACAGGTCGTCAACCTGGCACGCGCCATCGACGAACTCAAGAAGCAGAACGTCTTCGTCGTCGGTCTCGACATGGACGGCGACGTCGAGCTGCCGGAGCTGACCTTCAGCCGCGACCCGGTGTGCATCGTCGTCGGCTCCGAGGGTAAGGGCATCTCGCGCCTCATCGCTGAGAAATGCGACCAGATCGTCTCGATTCCGATCGCTGCGACCACGGAATCCCTCAACGCGGGAATCGCCGCGGCCGTCTCCCTCTACGAAGTCGCCCGCACCCGCCGCGGCTGAGCACCTGGCGAGGTGTCGATTCCGCGAGTGGGTGCACGTACATGAAGTCTGAGCAACCCTCCGGGCGGCTGAGCAACCTTTGGCGGGGTTGCTCAGCGCCCGGAAGGTTGCTGACTTTTATGTGCAACCCCTTGGTGTGCCACGGTGCCGCCGCGTCTGCCGCTCAGGCCTCCGTGCTGGCGCGGTAGTCGCTTTCGCTCAGTGCCCCGACGCGGGAGTGGCGGCGGCTGTAGGTGAGGTAGACGACGAAGCCGATGAGCATCCAGAGGCCGAAGACCACCCAGGTGGTTCCGCCGAGGTTGATCATGAGGAACGCACATGCCAGGGAGCCGAGGATCGGGATGACCGGGCCGAAGGGCACCTTGAACGAGCGCGGCAGGTCCGGACGCTTGACGCGCAGGTAGATGACGGCGATGTTGACGAGGCAGAAGGCGAAGAGAGTGCCGATGCTCGTGGCATTCGCGAGTTCGCCGAGTGGAATCAGTGCTGCGGTGATCGCCACGAGGACGCCTGTGACCAGGGTTCCCACCAGGGGAGTGCCTGTGCGCGGGGAGACGATGCCGAAGACTCGCGGAACCATGCCGTCGCGGGACATGGTGAGCAGGATGCGGGACTGTCCGTAGAGGACGGTGATGACGACGGAGAGGATCGCGAGCACCGCGGAGACGGCGAAGATGAATACCGCGAGGTTCGAGTGAGTGAGCTCGTGGACGATCTGGACCAGGGGAGCCTTCGCGGTCTCGAACCACTGCCACTGCCTGGCACCGATCGCAGCGACGGCCACCAGGACGTACATCGTCGTCACGATGACCATCGAGAGGATGATCGCCCGGGGCAGGTCCCGCCTCGGATTCTTCGCCTCTTCGCCGGCGGTCGAGGCTGCGTCGAAGCCGATGTAGGAGAAGAACACGCTCGAGGCTGCTGCGGTGACTCCAGCGGCGCCCATCGGCAGCATCGGAGCGAAATTCCCGGCCTTGAACGCGGTGAACGCGACGACGGCGAAGAACACGAGGATGCCGAGCTTGACGAACACGATGATCGTGTTGACGATGCCGGATTCCTTGGCCCCGCGCATCAGCAGGACCGTGGCGAGGAGGACGACGATGAGGGCCGAGAGATTGATGACTCCGCCCTCGCCCTCGGGGCCGGCCGACAGCGACAGCGGCAGAGACAGGCCGAATATCCGCAGCGTCTCATTGACGTAGTCGGCGGCACCGACGGCCACTGCCGCCACGGAGACCGCATACTCGAGGACGAGGCACCATCCGCAGACCCACGCCACGCCCTCGCCGAGGGTCGCATAGGAATACGAATAGCTCGATCCCGACACCGGCACCATGCCCGCCATCTCCGCATAGCTGACGGCAGAGAGCAGCGCGGTGATTCCGGCCAGGATGAAGGCCAGCCAGACGGCCGGACCGGCAATCGGCACGGCCTCGCCGAGGATGACGAGGATGCCCGTGCCCAAGGTGGCGCCGACGCTGATCATCGTCAGCTGGAAGACACCGAAGGTTCTGCGCAGCCCGCCCGTGGACGCCGCCTGCGTGTCTTCGACCATGCTGGCGATCGACTTGCGACGGGCCAGCTGACTGGTCAGCCGTGGTCGATCGGTCGCTGTCGGGGAGGCGGGGTGGTCTCGAGCGGTCATGCGAATATTCTTGCACGCGCCACGATTCCCGCACGCGTCGCGTCCCTGTGCGGACCGCCGGCGTACTCATGCAGACCAGTCCTACAGCCGTGGTGAGAAGCGTCCGTCCTGGGCC
>JAKDSA010000096.1 GCA_030457025.1 Brevibacterium sp.
TGGACCGGTGAAGTCGATCCGGCCTACGGTTTGGGACAGACCGACATCGAAGGCATCTCGAAGGTCGGCGACGCGAACTTCTTCTACACCGGAACCGACGATCCCGAGTCCGAGGACTTCGTCGACCTGCTGAAGAAGAACGACATCTGGTCGAACATCCCCGCCGTCAAGGACGAGCGCACCCATGCGTTCCCCTCAGGCATCTGGACCTTCGGCGGACCCAAATCCTCCGAGCAGGCCCTCGACGCCTACGTCGACGCACTGACCAAGTAGTCCATGACCGCGCCCACGACGCTGCCCACCACCTCGGCGGATGGCCCCACCGAACGGACAGGAGCTGCCCCCGCGCGAGGAGTCGGGGCCATCGGCGCCCTCTCGGCCACCGGTGTCCTCCTCGGCCTGGTCCTCGTCCTCGCGCTGCTCTCGGCCTGGCACATCACACAGGGCACCTCGGGGACCGGTTTCAAGGACCTGTTCGCGGTCCTGACCGGGACCGCCGGCTCTCCCGCCGAGGTGGGTCCGAGTGCGCGTGACATCCTCCTCGGATCCCGGCTTCCGCGCGTGGGTGCGGGGATACTCGTCGGCGTCGCCCTCGGCGTGGCCGGAGCGCTGTTCCAGTCCTTGGCCCGCAATCCGCTGGCCTCCCCGGACACCCTTGCCGTCACGGGCGGTTCGTACTTCGCGGTCACCGTGGTCACGGCCTTCGGGCTTGCGATTCCGATGTGGGCCTCCGGAGGCGTCGCCTTCATCGGCGGTCTCCTCGCTGCGGCTCTCGTCCTCGGGCTGGCCGGTGGTGCGGCGTCGTCGACGACCCGCCTCGTGCTCGCAGGAACCGCGACGGCCCTGGCCCTGCAGGCCGGTACTTCGACGCTGCTCATTCTCTTCGCCGAGGAGACGACGAGTCTCTATTCCTGGGGATCGGGCACCCTCAACCAACTCGATGGGACAGCGGCAGTCCGCAGCATTCCCGTCATCGTCGTCATCATCGCCGCCGCCATCGCCCTCTCACGACGACTGGATCTGCTCAGCCTCGGCGATGATGCCGCTTCTGTCCTCGGTGTGCCGATCCGCTCCACCCGGGCAGTCGGGATTCTGCTCGCTGTCATCCTCACCGCCACGGCCGTGGCCCTGGCGGGGCCGATCGGGTTCGTGGGACTCTGCGCTCCGGTCATCGCCCGACTGCTCGCCCGCCTGATCCCGGTGCTGGGCAAGCATGCGGTGCTGATTCCGGCCACGGCCCTCATCGGCGCGATCATCGTCATCCTCGCCGATGCGCTGCTGCGTGCCATCGTCGGAGCCAACGAGGCGATCACCCTGCCCTCGGGTGTGACGACGACGGTCCTCGGTGCAGTCGTCCTGGTTCTGCTGGCGCGGTCCATGCGGTCTTCGGGGCCCACGCAGGCGACTTCGGCTGCTCGGTCGCGTGCGCACGGACCTCGTCGCGCCGCGCTCATCATCGCGTTCGCCTCGGTGCTGCTGATCGTCGTGGCGATCCTCGGCCTGCTCACGGGTGAACGGTTCTACCTCCTCGGCGATGTCGTGCTGTGGGTCCAGGACCAGGCGGCACCTGTCATCTCCTTCGCCTTCGACTCCCGGGCCCCGCGTGTGGCCGCAGCGCTGGCGGCTGGTGCTGCACTCGGGTTGTCGGGAACGTTCGTCCAAGCCAGCGCCCGCAACCCGCTGGCCGAACCGGGCCTGCTGGGCATCACCGGCGGTGCCGGGCTGGGCGCAGTCATCGTCGTCACCCTGGTTCCAGGAGCCACCGTCGTCCTGATCTCGAGCGTCGGGGTCCTCGGTGCTCTCCTCGCCTTCGCCATCGTCTACGGTCTCTCGTGGCGCGGTGGGATGAACACCGACCGTCTCGTGCTCATCGGCATCGGCATGTGGTTCGGATTCACCGCACTGACCACTCTGTTCCTCATCCGCGCGAACCCGTGGGACACACCGGCCCTGTTCACTTGGCTCTCCGGTTCCACCTACGGCCGAGTCTGGGCCGATGTCGCACCCGTGACCCTCGTCCTGCTGGCCGCGATCCCACTGGCCATCGTGTGGACGCGTGAGCTGGATCTGCTGGCCCTCGACGACGATACGCCGAGGCTGGTCGGAGTCCCGCGTGAGCCTGTCCGTCTGGGTGTGCTCATCACCGCCGCAGTGCTCGCCGCAGTCAGTGTCTCCGCGGTCGGCGTAGTCGGATTCATCGGCCTTGTCGCCCCACACGCCGCCCGGGCGCTGGTCGGCAGCCAACATGCCCGGGTGATCCCGACGGCCATGCTCCTCGGCGCCCTGGGTCTCGTCGTCGCCGATGCCGCGGGCCGCACGATCATCGCACCTGCGCAGATCCCTGCCGGCCTCATCGTCGCGCTCATCGGCGCCCCGTACTTCGTATACCTGCTGGCCCGCTCGCGCGCCTGAGTGGCAGGGGGCGGTGCGGCGGTGCGCTTGCCGGCATCCGCTTGCCAAACGTGTGGGAGTAGAGCACACATGACGCACCTGTGCATGTTTGGCACGCGAATACCTCAAGGCGCTCCGCAGGGTTCCCCAACGGGAATTGCCAGTTGCCTCAATAGTGGCTGCGGCGGACTCGGGGTCGCTCCCACCAGAGGCAAGGCTCCCACCTGGTGAGACATTGGCAGAATGCCACACCGGAAAACACTCAGCGTTGTGGCATGGCTGATTGAACGGACGCTGATTGGGACTTAGTGTGATCTGCAACACCTACTGTAAGGACGATCACATGAAGATCCGCCTCCCCCGCCGAGCGCTCGCGATCGGTTCTGCCCTTGCTCTCACATTCGGTCTGGCCGCATGCAGCGGAGGAGACTCGGAAGGCGGAGCGGCGGGTGACGCAATCGTCGCTGAGACCGCCTTCAACCTCAAGACGATCGATCCCCACCGCCAGTTCGAGTTCACCGGCTCGACGATCGACAATGCGATCTATCAGACGGCCCTCGAATTCGAAGACGGCGACCTGACCAAACCCACCGACGGCCTGTGCTCGTACGAGATGTCGGACAACGACAAGAAGATGACCCTGACGCTCAAGCAGAAGGACGCGAAGTTCTCCAATGGAGATCCCGTCACCGTCGACGACATCGTCTTCTCCTTCAAACGCCTGCAGGGCATCGAAGGCAACCCGTCCTTCTTCCTCGACGGCGTCACGGTGAAGAAGGTCGACGATGAGACCATCGAACTGATCAGCAAAAACCCCAACCCTGCGCTCCCCTACATTCTGCCCAACTCCTCGATCGGCATCGTGAACTCCAAGGTCGTCAAGGACAACGAGGGCACCACCGATGAGAACGACGGCGCCGAGCAGTTCCTCAACCAGAACTCACAGGGATCGGGCCCGTACAAGGTCGAGACCTACGACGCCGACAGCAAGGTTGTGCTTACGGCCAACGAGCACTACAACGGCCCGGCGCCGAAGTTCTCCAAGGTCGTCCTGCGCAATGTCTCCGCCGAAACTCAGGTGACCGACATCCAATCGGGCCAGGCAGACGTGTCCTTCGATCTCAGCTCGGACCAGGTGGAGACCCTCGACAAGAACGCGGTCCAGATCTCGTCCCTGCCGTCGACGCGCAGCATCTACATCTTCAACAACACCGATGAGGAGATCGGCGGTCCCACGGCCGATCCCAACTTCAGGAAGGCCGTCGCCTCGGCACTGGACTACGACAAGATCCTCGACCTGGCCGGTGAGAACGGCCAGCGCATGGCCAGCCCGGTTCCGAATGAGTTCAACGGCGCCGTGCCCAAGGACCAAGCACCGGACCGTGACCTGGACAAGACGAAGAAGCTGTTGGACAAGGCCGGCTACGACGGTGAGGCCGTGCCCTTCCACTACGCCAGCGATCAGGCGGTCAACGGCATGGACATCGCACAGTTGGCGCAGACGATTCAGGCCCAGCTCAAAGAGGCAGGCATCAAGCTCTCACTGAAACCGGCACCGAGCGCCACACAGCTCGACGGCTTCCGCGCTGCAGAGCAGCCCATGGGAATCGGCACCTGGGGCGCCGACTACCCGGACCCATCGAACTACAACGTCTTCGTTCCCGGAGGCAGCGTCGCCGAGCGTGTCAATTGGGCCGAGGGAGACAATACCGAGATCGACGAACTGGCCGCGGCCGCCACCAAGGCCGAAGGCGATGACCGCAGTCCCGCCTACGCGAAGCTGTTCCAGGCGACCACGGAGACCGGCATCTGGGTGCCCCTGGTCCAGCCGGTGAGCACGGTGGTCGTGAGCAATCGCATCGAATCGTATGTCTCCAATGCCGACGTCACATTCGACTTCGCGAAAGCTGAGTGAGGATGTCGGTTTCGGCCACCGATCAGCAGAAGAACCTCAGGCCACCGAAGATCCACCCGCTCCTGCGCTTCGTCCTGGTGCGGATCGGAATCAGCATCCTCCTGATCTGGGGCGTGACCGTCGTGACGTTCCTGATGACGAACCTGGTTCCGACAGACCCGGTCGCCGCCATCCTGGGAGATCGTGCCGCCGCGGACCCTGAAATCGTCGCCCAGACACGTGAGCGACTCGGATTGGATCAGCCGCTGATCGTCCAATACTTCACCTATCTGGGCAATCTGCTCCAGGGTGACCTGGGTGTGTCCAACCAGACGCGGGTTCCGGTACTGGAGTCGATCGGTCAGGTCTTCCCCGCATCGATCGAACTCGGCATCGGAGCGATCCTCCTGTCCGTGATCATCGGCCTGCTGCTGGGACTGCTCAGTGCGCTCAAGCAGAACACGATCGTCGACCACGCCATCCGGACACTGAGCCTGATCGGCATCTCGGCACCGACGTTCTGGATCGCGGCGGTCGGCTACTTCGTCTTCTTCTTCAAACTCAGAGTCGTCGGCGGGGCCGGTCGGCTCGACCCCTGGATGACGCCGCCTCCCAGGGTGACGGGCCTGTACACGGTCGATTCCCTCCTGGCAGGTCAGATGGCCACCTTCACCAATGCGCTCGGACATCTGATCCTCCCCTCCTGTGTCCTGGCGCTGTTCACGATCGGACTGCTGACGAGGTTCAGCCGCTCGAGCGTGCTCGACATCATCAAACTCGACTACGTCACGGCGGCCAGGGCGAAGGGGCTGGCCCCACGGACGGTCGTGTTCAAGTACATCTTCCGCGGCGCTCTGGTTCCGATCATCACGGTCGTGGGTCTGGCCTTCGGGTCGCTGTTGTCCGGGGCGGTGCTCACGGAGACCGTCTTCGCCTGGAACGGCCTCGGGCAGTATGCCTACCGCGGCGCGACGACTCTCGACCTGCCCGTCATCATGGGTGTCGGTCTGGTCATCGGAATCGTGTACATCATCGTCAATTTCGTCGTCGACCTGATCTACGGCTTCGTGGATCCGAGAGTGAGGGTGCGATGAGCATCAGTTCGCCCAAACAGCCACCGACGAATCCCGATTCCACCGGCGCCGAGGCTCTCGATCGCAATCCCGTCGACGCCGGTATCAAACGGTGGAGACTGAGATTCCCGAAGGCACTGCGCACGCCACTCGGCTTCGTCGGGGCCGCCATCCTGCTCATCTGGCTGCTCGTGGCCCTCTTCGCCCCGCTGCTGGCGCCCTTCGACCCGCTGGCCCAGAACTTCGGCCGCCTGGTTGCCCCCGATGGCCAGAACATACTCGGCACCGACACCCTCGGACGCGATGTCTTCTCCCGCATCGTCGTGGCCGCGCGCACGACTCTCCCGGCGGCCGTCTTCGTCGTCCTCTGCTCCGCGGTGATGGGGTCCGTGCTCGGTGCCATCGCCGGCTACTTCGGACGGTTCGTCGATGAGATCATCATGCGCATCGCCGATCTCGTCTTCGCCTTCCCCACGATCATCCTCGCCATGGTGATCGCAGCAGCGTTGGGCCCCGGGCTGAAGAATGCGATCATCGCCATCCTCCTCGTGTCGTGGCCCTCCTATGCACGCGTCACCAGGTCACTGGTGATGACGGCCCGGAGCAGCGAATACGTCATCGCCGGTCGCCTGCTCGGCTTCAGCGCCGGCAAGTCGCTGCTGCGTGAGATCGCCCCCAACGTAGTCTCGCCCATCGTCGTCCTGGCCACCTTGGACGTGGGCACCGCGATCCTGACGATGGCCGGACTGTCGTTCCTGTCCCTGGGCGTGGTTCCTCCGACTCCCGATTGGGGCGCCATGATCAGTGAAGGCGTCTCCCAGTTCTCCGCATGGTGGATCGCGTTCTTCCCCGGCCTGTGCATCCTCACAATCGTCGTGGCATTCAATTTCATCGGAGACAGTCTGCGGGACACCCTCGATCCGCACACCGCGCAGGAAGTGGGAGAGACAACGAAATGAGCGTCATCAGCATTCGCGATCTCAACCTGACAGTGACGACAGGGTCTGCGGAGAAGCACATTCTTCGCGACGTCTCCTTCGATCTCGAAGCCGGGAAGATCACCGGTGTCGCCGGAGCGTCGGGTTCCGGCAAGACCCAGACCGGATTGGCCATCATGGGTCTGTCACCGGATCGGTCGACATTGTCGGGCAGCATCGACTTCGCCGGCACCGAACTCGTCGGGCTGCCGTCGAAGAAGCACAATCGACTGCGCGGTCGGCAGCTGGCGATGGTGTTCCAGGACCCGTCCTCGGCCTTCCACCCCATGCTCTCGATCGGCGACCAGATCACCGACCACCTCCGACACCACAGGAAGGTCTCGAAGAAGGAGGCCCTTCGTCAGGCGATCAGGATCCTCGGGCAGACGAAGGTGCCCTACCCGGAGGAAGCGGTCTCGAAGTACCCTCACCAGTTCTCGGGTGGGCAGCTGCAGCGCATCGCCTTCGCCTCGGCGATCATCTGCGAACCGAAGGTCCTCATCGCCGACGAACCGACGACGGCCCTCGACGTCACTGTGCAGGCAGGGATCCTGCGCCTGCTGCGTGAGCTCTGCGATGATCTCAACCTCGCCGTCCTGCTGGTCACTCACGACTTCGGGGTTCTGTCCTCGGTGGCCGACACCATCGTCGTGATGGAGAGCGGGCTGGTGGTCGAGACCGGTGATCGGGAGCCGCTGATCACAGCACCCCAGCACGAATACACCCGATCGCTCATCGAATCACTGCCCGGAGCGGAGGTCTCACCCCGATGACCACAACGAAGGACGACACCCGAACGCCCGCGCAGCCGCTGCTCGAACTCGACAACGTCGCCTGCGAGTACAAGCTCGACGGAGGCGGACGCTTCCGTGCCGTCAGCGACGTATCACTGCAGCTGGGCCGGTCCGAGGTGCTCGGGCTCGTCGGCGAATCAGGCTGCGGAAAGTCGACGCTGGCCAAACTCATCTGCGGCCTCGAGAAACCTGCCGCTGGACGCATCACCTTCGATTCGCACCCGGTGAAGCCACTCGGTCTGGGCCGCCGCCCCAATCACCTGCTGGGGATCCAGATGGTGTTCCAGAACCCCTACGCATCCCTGAACCCACGCAGGCGCATCAGAGACCAACTCACCGATGCTCTCGCCCTCGACTCCGACCAGACGTGGACGGTGGACTCCCTCCTCGAAGCGGTCGACCTGCCCCTCGACGCCGCCCAGAGGTTCTCCCATTCGTTCTCCGGCGGCCAACGACAGCGCATCGCCATCGCCCGCGCGCTCGCCGCCGGGCCCAAGGTGCTCGTGGGAGACGAGCCGATCGCCTCGCTCGATGCGTTCCTCCAGGCCAGAATCGCCAAGATGATGAGGGACCTGGCCATCGAATCGGGTGCGTCGATGATCTTCATCAGTCACGATCTCTCCATCGTTCATGAGATCGCTGATCGGGTGGCAGTCATGGAAGCCGGTGGGGTCGTCGAAGTCGGCTCGACCGAACAGATCTGGAACGATCCCCAGCATCCGTACACGAAGAAGCTGCTGAGCGCCATCCCTCGAGTCGATGGCAAGGGGATCATTCCGGGGTAATTGCTGCAAGGAGCGTCGCAAGGAGGAGACAGACCATGGTGGCATTGCTGCGCGGGGCCGATATCTGCGCTCCGGAACGGCTCGGGAAGCAGGACATCCTCATCGAGGGGCAGCAGATCACCTTCATCGGTGACATACCCGCCGAGGCGATCCACGGACTTCCCCACGCCGCCGTCATCGATGCCGAGGGGCTGACGGCGACTCCGGGGTTCATCGACCCCCATGTCCACATCGCCGGTGGCGGAGGCGAAGGCGGCTACGCCAATCGCACCCCCGAGATCCTGGTCAGCGATATCGTGCGCTCCGGTGTGACCACTGTCATCGGCTGCCTGGGAACCGACGGAGTGACCCGCAGTCATGCCGATCTCCTCGCCAAGGCGAGAGGGCTCGAGGCGGAGGGCATCACCACCTACATCTACACGGGCAGTTATCAGGTCCCGGCACGCACCCTGACCGGCGCTGTCGTCGACGATGTCGTCCTCATCGACAAGGTCATCGGCGTCGGAGAGGTCGCGATCTCCGACAGGCGTTCATTCCAACCCACCGTCGAGTCCCTGGCCGAGCTCGTCAGCCAGGCGCATGTCGGCGGGCTGCTGTCCGGCAAGGCCGGCATCACCCACTTCCACGTCGGACCGTACTCGACTCGCCTCGTCCCGCTGCATCGGCTCCTCGACGAGTACCCGATCGCACCGCAGGCCATCTACGCCACCCACATCACCAGGAGCTCCGAGCTCCTGGCCGACGCGGTGGACCTGGCCGCCAAGGGCGCCACGGTCGACATGACCGCCGGGTCCACGACCACGAAATCGCTGCAACGCTACATCGACCTCGGCGGGGATCTCAGTCATCTCACTCTCTCCTCCGATGCCAACGGCAGCCTGCCGGAGTTCGACGTAGAAGGTCGGCTCGTCGGCATGGAAGTGGCCACGCAGACGACTCTTTACGAACAGGTGTGGGCGTGTGCCGATCTGCCTGGTCTCGACCTGTCACAGGCCATCTCGCTCGTCACGTCCAATACGGCAGACGCTCTCGGCCTCGGGCACAAGGGACGCCTCCGCCCCGGTGCCGATGCCGACATCCTCCTCACCGATGACCAGCACACCATTCAGCTTGCCTTTGCCCAGGGACGCGAAATCGTCCGCAACGGCGAACCACAGATCCGAGGCACTTTCGAATGAGCGACATTCACGACGGAAGCACTCTCACTGACGACGTCGAGCAGAGGCGCCCGCCGTTGGGCTGGTCACTCGTCCCACTGGCCGCGATGCTCGTCCTGCTGGCGGTGGGCTACGGTGCCCTCGGTCTCGCACCCGAACCGCTGCTGATCCTCTCGGCGATCATCGCCGGCCTGGTGGCCCTGCGGATGGGGCTGACCTGGGAGGAGATGCTGCTGGGGATCAGAGAGAAGCTCGACACGGCGATGCCGGCTCTGCTCGTGCTCATCTCGATCGGCATCCTCATCGGCACATGGATGATCGCCGGCACCATTCCGATGATGATCTACTACGGACTCGGGCTCATCAGCGCACAGTTCATCGTCCTCATCGCCTTCGTCATCTCCGCGATCGTCTCGGTCATCACCGGAACGTCGTGGGGCTCGGCCGGAACCGTGGGAGTCGCCCTCATGGGAATCGCCACCGGACTCGACGCACCGCTGGCTGCCACGGCCGGCGCCATCGTCGCCGGCGCCTATTTCGGGGACAAACTCTCGCCGCTGTCGGATACGACGAACCTGGCACCGATCGCGGCCGGCACCACCCTGTGGGAGCACATTCGGCACATGCTCTACACCACGATCCCGGCCACGATCGTGGCGCTGGCGATCTACCTGTTCGTCGGCGTCAACCAGTCCTCGGGTGGGACCGATTCGGAGCGGATCGATGCTGTCACGGGGACGCTGAGCAGCCTCTTCGACTTCAACGTGCTTCTGCTGCTGCCGATGCTCATCATCTTGGGCGGAGCGATCCTCAAGCTCCCAACCCTGCCGACGATCATCGGCTCGTCCCTGGCAGCGGGGATCCTCGCTGCGATCTTCCAGAAAGTCAGTGTCGAATCGATCTTCGCCTCGACCGTCGACGGGTTCACCCCTGACATGCTCGAGGTCGGTCAGGAAACCATCGACGGTCTCGATCCCGACGTCACGGAACTGGTCACGCAGGGCGGGATGGCGTCGATGACCGGTGTCATCCTCATTGCGTTCAGTGCCTTCGCATTCGCCGGCATCATGTCCAAGTCCGGTGCTCTCGAGACCATCATCCGATCGCTGCTGAAGTTCGTGAAGCGCACGGGAGATCTCGTCCTCTCCACGGTGCTCTCATGCATCACGATGGCGGTCGTGACCGGCAACTCCTATCTGTCGATCATCGTCCCGGGCGAACTGTTCAAGAAGGCCTACGCCGATCGTGGCCTGGATGCCAAGAACCTCTCACGCACGCTGGAGGACTCCGGCACCGTCGTCGTTCCGCTCGTCCCCTGGTCCTCGGCAGGCGTCTACATGGCCGGAGTTCTGGGCGTCTCCGTCCTCGACTACGCCCCATGGGCAGTGTTCTGCTACGTCGGCTTCGCCTTCGCGATCATCCTCGGCTACACCGGAATCGGCATCGTCAAGCGCCGCTGACCGAGCGTGTCATGTTGCTGACCAAGCGCCTCATGCGGTTTCACGGCTACGGTGGGCTGCTCCCCTCGTGGGAGCCGAGGTATTCGGTCGGGGTGTATCCGGTGACGCGGTGGAAATCGGCTGTGAAGTGCGATTGATCGAACCACCCGAACAACGCTGCGAGCTCGGCAAACGACCGATCCCATCCCTGATCGATTGCCGCCACCGCATCGCGGACCCGCGCACGGGTGAGGATCCTCTTGACCCCCACACCGCAGTATTCGCGGAACATCCGCTGCAGGGATCGTTCGCTCGTTTCGCAGCGCGATGACAGTTCGCCGAGGCTGATGATGCTCGGGTCATCAAGGAGGTCCAGCACCTGTGTGAATCGGGCATAGCCCTCGGTCATCCTCGGTTGCCGGGAGAGCAGCCAGGACTCGAGCACCTCGGCGGCCGATCGCACGTCAGTCTCCCGGACCTCGTCGACAGCAAGCTGCTCGTTGAGGCCCAACTCCTCATCGATCCCCGAAAACCAGCCACTGGCCGGCACGGTTGTGTCTCGAATCAGCGCCGGCGGTTCGTGCGCGAACGCCAGTGTGCCGCCGAGGTGGAAATTGACCCCGATGACGCCGCCCCGACCGTACAGCCCCACGTCGAATCGACGAGTGGTCACCGGGCCGGTCAGCCACGTCCCGGCGCCGCTCGTGTTCGCCCGATAGATGTCGCCGAACTCAACGGTGAGGTTGATTCCCGGTTCCGACACGGTCGCCGTGTGAAAGTGCTCGCCGTCCGGCAGATCCCAGTTCACCGACCAATAGCGCTTCACCCAGGGACGCAGCCCTTCGGCCACGGCCATCGGCACCGAATAGCGTGCGTGTTCGAGCAACTCCGCTGGTTTGAGCACGCGGCCGAAGAAATGCTCGGGAGGAGCAGTCCCTCGTGGCGGGTTTTTCCTATCGACGACATCGTCCATGGAACAAGAATGACAGACATGACTGACACACAGATGGACGAAGCCCCTTCCACCGCCGATGCGACACCCGTCGCGAAACTGGCCATGGTCACGCTCGATGCCCAGGACGCCGCCGCACTCGGCGACTTCTGGTCGAAGGTTCTGGGTTGGCCGGTGGCATATTCGGACGAGAACTACGCTATGCTCACCGGTCCCAGCCATGCCCTGGGAATCGGTACGATTTCCGATTACAAGCAACCCGACTGGCCCGATGACGGTCACAAACAGTTCCATCTCGACCTCGCCGCCGACGATGTGGAAGCCGCTGCTGCCAGGTG
>JAKDSA010000157.1 GCA_030457025.1 Brevibacterium sp.
TGCGGCGCGAGGCGCGTCATCGTCTCTGTCGTGTTGTCCGTGCCCAGCGACGTCTGCAATCGCTGGGAGAGTATTGAGGGAGAGAGGGCGAGCGTGGCAATCGTCGCCGCCTGGCCACGGGGATCATCGCTCTGTCGGAACGTGTATCCGGCGAAGCCGTGGGTGATGTAGTCCTCGACGAGGTCGACATAGTGCTCGAAATAGCGTTGGCCGTGCTCGCTGGGGTCAAGCAGGGACTTCATGAGGTAATCGATGTTCGTGCTCATCTCCGGGTCGTCGAAGATCATCTGCATGACGCGAGTGGCGTATTCGGCATTTGCGGCTTTGGCCTCGGCGATGGCCTCGAAGACGTAGTTGTCGCAGGCCGTGCGCAGCTTCTCCTTCGACCCGAAATGGTGGATGACGAGCCCGGGGGAGACCTCAGCCGCCGAGGCGATGCTGCGGATCGTGGATTTCGTGAACCCGTGCTCGGAGAACTCTCGGACCGCCGCCCTGAGAATCCTGTCCGCGGTCTCGGGCGAGGCGTGGGGGGAACGAGCGGGCTCGGCTCCAGCCGCGTCCTGTTTCCTCGTCGTTCCCTGCTTCTTCGAGGTCGAATCGTCATGTGTTGAACGCACGTTTAATATTAAACGCGTGTTCAATCGTAGAGTCAATGGGTGGCCGGAAAATCCTTGACGTACAACTATATGGTTGTATGATTCGGTGTATGGAAGCACTTCTCGACGATCAGGTGGATGCGATGTTCCAGGCATTGGCCGATCGCACGCGTCGCGATATCGTGCGGCGAGTCATGCTCGAAGAGCTTTCGGTATCCGAACTGGCTGATTCCTATGAGATGAGCTTCGCCGGGGTGCAGAAGCACGTTGCTGTGCTCGAGCGCGCGGGACTCGTGTCGAAGCGGCGGGTCGGACGTGCGCAGATCGCACACGTCGAGATGGGCGCGATCCGCACCGTGTCCTCACTGTTGAACGAACTTGAGGAAGTGTGGCGGGCACGGGTCGAACGCATTGATGACCTGTTGGCTGCAGATGAGGCCGAAGGTCAATGAGACGAACCGGCCCGTCGAAAGGACGGGCGGTGAGACATTCGAGGAGCAGTCATGCCAGTCATTGAAACCAGTCACAACGAACAAGATCTGACGCTGACGATGGTCGCCGAATTCGCGGCGCCGCCGGAACGGGTCTGGGAGGTCTACGCGGACCCGCGGCAGCTGGAGAAGGTCTGGGGGCCGCCGACCTACCCGGCTACCGTCGTCGACCACTCGTTGGTACCCGGGGGACGGGTCACCTATTACATGACCAGCCCGGAGGGGGAGAAGTTCCACGGCCTCTGGGAAGTCTCCGAGGTCGAGGCGCCTTCACGATTCGTCTTCCGCGACTACTTCGCCGATGAGGACTTCAACGCCGATGAGTCGATGCCCGGCAGCAGCAGCGTCTACACGTTTAGAGGGGTAGAGGGCGGAACTCAAGTCACCTACGAATCGACCTTCGACTCCCTTGAAGGACTCAAGACAGTACTCGATATGGGCATGGTCGAAGGCGCCACAAGCGCGATGAGCCAGATCGACGATCTGCTCGCAGAGGAGTAGCCCTCGCCCGGTGCGGATCTGAAAACGGTTGGTAAGTTCTCTTCGATAAACGTGCCTTGGATCGAAGAGAACTTACCAACCGTTGGCCTTCTGGTGGAGGGGCCCGCGTCTCAGCTCTCCACTTGCGCCTGCATCGAATGGCGGGGGGCCTCGGGCTTGACCGGGATGATGAGGAGCAGGCCGACGAAGAGCACGAGAAGGATCCCCAGCGTGCCGGCTCGCTGGAAGCCGAGGAGCGAGATGAAGACCGCGAACATGGCCGGGCCCAGAAAGCTCACTGCGCGACCGGTCGTGGCGTAGAGTCCGAAGTTCTCCCCGGCGCGCTCAGGTGGGGTGATCCTGGCCAGGAATGACCGACTCGAGGCCTGCACCGGTCCGACGCAGAAGCTGAGGACGAGAGCGCAGATCCAGAAGACGACAGGATCGTCGCTGATCAGGATCGGCATGCCACCGACGAGGATGATGATGAGTCCGGCGATGATGACAGGCTTCGGACCGAGCCGGTCATCGAAGTATCCGGCGATCATGGCCCCTGCTCCGGCGGCAACATTGGCCGCGACACCGAGGATGATGATCTCCGAGGCAGAGAAGCCGTAGCTGCCCGCAGCGAGGACTCCGGCGAAGGCGAAGATCGCAGCCAGCCCATCGCGGAACACCGCCGAGGCGATGAAGAAGCGCAGCGTCTGGTGCTCCTCCTTCCACATCCGCACGAGACGACGGACGAGTGCGCCGTAGTCGGCGATGAACGCCCGGATCGGATGCCCACCCGAGGGTTTTGCGGGTTTGGCACTCGGTGCGGTGAACAGCACCGGCAGGGCGAAGATCGCGAACCAGACCGCAGACAGTGCGGCGACGACCCGGAATCTCATGCCACCCTCATCGCCGGCTCCGAAGAGCCCCACCTCGGGCTGGATGACGAGGACGAGGAGGATGACGAGAAGGACGAGGCCCCCGGCGTAGCCCATGCCCCAGCCGAAGCCCGAGACCTTTCCGACGTTGTCAGGCTGGGTGATGCGAACCATGATGCCGTTGTAGGACACCTCGGCGAATTCGAAGAACACGCTGCCTATGGCGATGAGGAGGAGACCCAGCCACAGGTATTCGGGGGAGTCGCGGACGAAGAAGAGGCCGAACATCGTGACGATGACGATGCTCGTATGGACGCCGAGCCAGAGCTTGTGGCGACCGCCGGAGTCGGCCCGAGTACCGGCAGCCGGTGCCACCAGAGCGATCACGAGTCCGGCCGCTGCCGTCGACCAGCCCAGCGCCGTGGAACCGGCCTCCTCGCTCGCGGCCACGCTCTTCGTCAGATACGGGGCGAAGACGAAGGTGATGATGACGGCGTTGAACGATGCCGAACCCCAATCCCAGAGGGCCCAGCCGAGGATGCGAGAGCGGGGGCTCAATCGGGTGCTCGCGTGCGTCTCCATGCTTGAACTCTACTGAATCTTCGCTCGCGGGTGTGGTGACGCGACTGTTCGGACGGGGATCCGTCGCCGGCGTCACGATCTCGCCGAAGCTGCTCGGCTGCCCGTGCGGAGAGTGGAATATGCCGCGATTATGGTGAGTTCCCACATGTTTCCTGAGAAACAGCTTGATAGCTGTGGTTCATTGCGGCAAAGTTGGTAGACGTTCATTACCACTCGATCCGAAAGGCCTCATGGATACCTCCGACGAGAAGGAGAGCGCTGGGGTGGGAGAGACGACCACCTCGGCGCCGAAGAACGACGCTGACAATCCGCATCTGCTCATCGAATCGCCCGATCCGATTCGGTTGCATCTGCCGAGCGAGGTGTCGCTGGCAGATGCCGACTCCGATGACGAGATCACCGCGAAGCTGAAAGCACAGGGCGTGCGCCTGGGCAAGGGGCTCATCGCTCCGGCCGTCTTCTGGCCTTCCCTGATCGCCATTCTGGGCGTTGCGCTGCTTGCGATCTTTCTGCCCGATGGCACCAACACGGTCCTGACGAGCATCAACGATTGGATCGTCGCCGATCTCGGTTGGTACTACATGCTGGTCGTCGGAGGATTCGTCATCTTCTCCATCGTGATCGGATTCTCGAAGTTCGGGAAGATCACGCTCGGCCGTGACGGAGAGAAACCCGAGTTCGGAGTCTTCTCCTGGTTCGCCATGCTCTTCGCCGCCGGTATGGGCATCGGCCTGGTCTTCTATGGTGTCGGTGAGCCGCTGACCTATGCCACATCCGGCCCCAAGCCAGGATGGGACGGCAGCGAAGCGGATATCTCCAAGCT
>JAKDSA010000158.1 GCA_030457025.1 Brevibacterium sp.
CAAATTCGCGGCCGGGGTTGAGTGAAAAAAATCGGCGCAGTCGAGGCAGTTTGGCGAACCGGAAAATCGCGATAGGAGCCATTGCGGCCTTAGCGCTCGTTGGATCCGGATGTTCGGCATCCGATACCGATGAACAACATCATTCCGATCCGAACAAGAGTCAGACTGCCTACACTTCACAGCCTTCGCCGACGCCTACTGTATTCAAGCAGAAGTATTTGGGTGATGCTGACGGTGAAGCAGCGATAGTCGAAGTCAACACTGCCAAGCAGAAGAGGAAGTTCCGCGCCTCCAACGTGGGCATCTCCTTTGAGGCGACCGACCTCGCCGACCAGAGGCTTGACCCTGCGAAATCCAACCTGGATGATCTGCTGTCCTCGTTGGGATCGCCGGCGCTGAGGTTCGGCGGCAACGGACTTGACCGCCGTACGTTCTGGACATCGACGGGGGAAAAAGCTGAGGAGTCTCAGCAGACTGTTGTCACACCCGGAGATCTCCGGCGGCTGAAGAAGCTTGTTGACGACACTGGATCGAAGGTCACCATAGGCATTCCTCTCGGAAACTACGACCCCAAACGCGGTGCCGATATGGCCGCGCACGCGGTGGAGATTCTCGACGATTCCCTTGTCGGGCTCGCTATCGGCAACGAGCCGAACGGCTACACAGTCAAGGACGTGCCGGATGGTGCAGTTCGAGACAAGGGGTGGACCAAGGACAAATACGTTCAGCAGCTTGAAGCGTATGCCAAGGTCATCCATGAGAAGGAACCTGATGCTCCCATCATAGGCCCCGACGTCTATGACGGGGCATGGATGGACGCATTCGCGGGATCCAACGTCAAGAACAAGGCTGCGATCTCACAACACTGGTACCAGCTCTATGAATGCGATTCAGGTAAGATTCCGGGACGCGGACCGCAAGCGGAGAACCTGATCAATCCACTGGCGAAGGAAGCGGCGAAGAAGAACCTATCGATCGGCAAAGCCAAAGCTGATGCAGCCGACCTTCCTTTGTGGTTAGAGGAGACGGGGCCGACCAGCTGCCCGGGTACCAATGACACGTCGCTGACGAATGCCTCCGCGCTCTGGGCGGTCGACTACTCGCTCAATGCTGCCCGCCTCGGCGTGGAGCGAATGGCTATGCATTCGATGCTGGGCGCCTGCCGAGGCGGCGCCCCGATGTCGCCGATCTGTGATCCTGCCGACAAAGGCGAACGATCGAGATCCTTCGCTGTGCGCCCGAACATGCTCGGAATGCGACTTCTTGTTCCTAGCATCGGCGGTGCATTCACGAAGACCGCGGTCGAGGGGGGCGGCAATATGAGTGCCTACACCGTGTCGAAGAACGATGGGACGACTTTAGTTACGACCGTCATCAATGCCAACGATGCTCCTGATGTGGGCCGCAATCCGACGACTCTGAAAATGCCGGATGGCTTTGCTGTGGACAAAGTATCGCAGATCCATGGTCCGTCCAATAATGCGAAGCGATCCACTCGAGTCATTCCGGCAAATCCGTTGCCACAGGAAGTGCCCTTCAAGGGAACGAACAGGGAGATCAAAACCAGTTCGGGTCCTAATGGAGATGAGTTGAATATTGACCTAGCTGGTAGTTCGGCCACGGTATTCATCATGAGCAAAAGTTAAGCTTCAATGAACTGACGATCAAACGGTGCGCCGGACTGGCTCTTGCTGCCTGCGGCTCAACTCCAAGTCTCGTCTGTACCCTTCACTGATGAAAGCGAAAGCTGTGCCGGAAGTCTACGAGGGCGGGCGCGGGAGACGGAGTTGAGAAAACGATGTCGACACATGGAATCAGGTTTTGTGCCTGGTCAGGAACATCCTGACCAGGCGAAAGCTGATGTGTTTCGGTCAGTGCCTGTCTGCATCGACTGAGCCGTAAACGTCGTCATTCACGGTGAACTTGGCCGTCCTTTCGCATCTGTGCACGTTCGTGAAATCTGGTCACGGCTGGTCGAACGTCGCCGAGGACGAGCCGATCGACCTGTACGTCGGTGAGCTCTCGGTTGTGGCGGATGCGCGATAGGAAGAAGATGATTCCAATGACGATCCAAGCGGCCAAAGCGATGAGGGATTCCTTGCCCAGTGCGCCCGGCGATCCGGGGACGAGCAGGAGGAGCATAAAGATCAACGCGACCACTGCTCCGATAGCGCTGAGGACCTTCTTCGATGTCGAATACATGCCCGGCAGCGCCTCGGGATCACGGGCCTCGTGGGTAGGGCGGAAGATTCGGAATGCACACAAGCACGTGTAGAGGTACGCGATTGTGACGCCGATTGATGACATGTCCACGACCCATGTGAGCGCCGCGCGGCCGAACCACGGACTGATGAGGCAGACGAGGAGGACGGCGATGATGCCAACATATGGAGTCTTGTATTTGTGGTGCAGACGAGAGAAGACAGGGGGAATCATTTCCGCGCGCCCCATGGCCATTAGGACACGGCTGGCGGAGACGTAGAAGCCATTGAGACCTGTGCTCACACCCATGGTGATTGCGATGGCAAGAAGGAGCAACCCAGAGCCGCCGATGACTCCGGTGACGGCGTCGGCCGTGCCCCACGCCGACCCCGAATTCGCCAGCGCCTGCCAAGGCTCAGCCACGGACACGGACACGAGCATCGCCATGTAGAGTGCGGTTGCTGCGACAATCGCGAGGATGATCAGCCGAAGTGCTTTGCTGGGGGAGAAGTCGAACTCTTCGGCAGCTTGGGGGACGTTGTCGAAGCCGATGAATGCCCAGGGTGCAATGGCGACAATCGCAATAATTGCAGCGACGGGGCTGACACCGTCCGGCAGAGCCGGTGACATGTTGGTGAAGTGAGTGTCCGGGCTGGCGACGACCGAGATGAAGATTGCGATGACAGCCAGAATCATGAGAACACAGGCCCAGAACTGAATTCGACCAGACAAAGCTGTGCCTCGGATGTTGAGGAACGCGAATACGACGAGCGCAGTTGTCGAAATGAGGATCTCCGGAAGGTACACGTCCCACCCGGCGACCGTGTAAAGGTAACCCTGTTCGATGACTGAGGGCATGATTTTGCGGAAGAGCAGTGCCAAGGCCGAGGCATTGAGCGCTACGATGCAGATGTAGCCGAGGGTGAGAAACCACCCGGCAAAAAACGAATGAATGCGCCCGTATCCGATGAGTGCATAGGCCAGCTCGCCGCCGGAGACCGGGAAGGTGCGGATGAGGAAGCCGTAGCTGATTGCGATGATGATCATCAAACCGGCTCCGATCGCGAAGCCGCTCAGCGTGCCCAAGGGCCCCCCCCGGTGGACAGCCAGTCGGTAGGGAGGATGAAGGCACCCCACCCGACGGCCGAGCCGAGAGCGATGGCGAACACCCAGTGAGGTTTGAGAGTCTTGGCCATTCTCTCCGGTTGAGATTCACCGGTTATGTTTGAAGCGGCAGTCGCGCTGAGATTCGGATTCTCTTGTGGGTTGGGCATGACACCTTTCATATTTCCACTGTGTCGTGATTCGAGCCAAGTTTCAGGTACACGTATTGCGAGATTGAGCACCTTTGAATTTGTCTGTGAGTCTAATTCAAACAGCGTCACTATACTGTGAGAGTCAGGAAACCGTTGAAAGTACGGCGTCGACAGTATCGCTGCCTGAACTGGTGCCAGACGTCCGAATAGCTCACAGTCATCCAAGCGGAACTCAAGCTACTCAAGAAGCTCGTTGACCCCACAGGGTCCATAGCGAAGCTGGTGAACTGCTCGGAACATACGATCCGACTCACGGAGCGAACATGGACACGTACCTGGACGACCATCCTCGGCGATTCTCTCTAG
>JAKDSA010000022.1 GCA_030457025.1 Brevibacterium sp.
CGAACCCTCCCGCGAACCCTCCTACGCTCCCGAAACCGTCCTCGTCGATGCGGGCCGCCCGCAGCGCGGCGACGGAGCCTCGGTCAACCCACCCATCGAACTGTCCTCGACCTTCGTGGGCAGCGGAGACATCGCCACGTCGCCATATGCCTACGGGCGATTCGACACACCCGCGTGGGGCCCCTTCGAGGCGGCGCTGGGCAAACTCGAACATGCCGCGCTTCCCGGGCTGGTCTACGGATCGGGCCTGGCCGCGATCGCCTCGACGCTCAGCCTTGTCCCACGCGGCGGCACACTGTTTATGCCTCGCCACAGCTACCAAGGATCACTGCAGTCGGCCGGCGAGATCGCCGAACGCTGCGGATTCGACCTCGTCACCGTCGACATCGCTGACACCGAGGCGGTCATCGACGCACTCGACGCCCTCGAGGCGAACCGCTCGGTCGCCGACGAGGATCCGACTGCCGATGACAACCGAGGGGTTGCCTCGGCGATGCTGTGGATCGAATCCCCGACCAACCCGATGCTCGAGGTCGCGGACATGCCGAGGCTCATCGCCGCCGCCCGCGACAGGGGCATCCTCACCGCCGTCGACAACACCTTCGCGACCCCGCTCCTGCAGACGCCGCTCGACCTGGGCGCCGACGTCGTCGTCCACTCGGTCACAAAGTACCTGGCCGGGCACTCGGATGTGGTGCTCGGGGCGGCGCTGACCAGCAGTGACGATCTGCACGTTCGGCTCCATGCCGATCGGTCGATGCGCGGTGCCATCGCCGGGCCCTTCGAGGTCTGGCTGGCGCTGCGAGGTCTGCGGACATTGTCGGTGCGCATGGAGCGTGCCCAGGACAACGCCGCCCAGATCGCCGATCGCCTCAGCTCGCATCCGAACGTCGTCGAGACCCGCTACCCGGGTCTGCCTGGGGACGCCGGGCACGACCGTGCGGCTGGGCAGATGAGCGGCTTCGGTGCGATCATCGTGTTCTGCGTCGAGACCGCGCAGCAGGCCACAGCCATCGCCGAGGCGGTCCGACTCTGGACCCCGGCCACGTCCCTGGGCGGCGTCGAATCCCTCATCGAACGCAGGCGCCGCCACGCCTCGGAGCCGACGTCGGTCCCCGAAGGATTGCTGCGCCTGAGCGTGGGCATCGAACACGCCGACGATCTGTGGAACGACCTCGACGCGGCGATCCGTGCCGCCCACGTCGCCTGATGGTGGAACCGTTCGTGCTCGACCGGCCAGGGCTTGGGGACCTGGACGAGGTGTTCGAGATCTACAGTGACCCCCGCGTCTGGACGCACTTTCCCAGCGGTCGGATGACGAAACGGGAGGAAGCCGAGGCGTTCCTCCTCACACGCATCGCCGATTGGGAGATCGATGGGTTCGGGATCTGGATCGTCCGCGAATCGGAGGGCGGCCCGGTGCTGGGGACCTGCGGCTGCGGCGTGAGACGCATGCCCATGGCCGATGAGTGGAGCCCCGACCGGATCGAAGCCTTTTGGAACCTCGGCTACCGCTTCCGACCCGAGGTTCAGGGTCGCGGCTACGCCAGCGAGATCTCTCGGCTGGCCATCTCTCGGGCCCAGGAACTCAATCCCAGCCTGCCGGTCATCGCCTATCTCCTTGAGCGCAATGCGGCCTCGCTGAAAGTGGCGGAGAAGGTCGGCCTGAGCCTGCAGCATCGTGCCCCGGACGCAGGCAATCCAGACCCGCAGGCGATGCGACTGATCTTCGCTGACCGGAAACTGACCGCGAGCCAGTTGGCCGTCGCACTGGTCTGAGCACGCTGCCGAACTGAGCGGGTGACGCGGAGCCGCATCAGGCGTACGGTGGTGACCGAAGCGCGCTTCTACGGACTGTAGAAGACAAGTGGGAGGGAGTGATCATGCATGAGCACGGGATGAGCGGACTGATGTGGCACCCGACACTTCCGCCGACGTTCCTGCGAGTCATCGACTGGCACCTCCAGCCGATCCCCATCATCGTCATTCTCGCGGCGTTCGGCCTGGTGCTGTATGCCTTCTGTGTGTGGCTGCTGCACCGCCGCGGAGTGAAGTGGCCGATCACACGCCTCATCTGGTGGACGTTGGGCATCGCCACCGTCATCCTCGTCGATGGCACGGCGTTGAATGGCTATGGCATGGCACTGTTCAGCATGCACATGATCCAGCACATGATTCTGTCGATGCTCAGCCCCATCCTGTTGGTCTTGGGCGCGCCGATCACCCTGATGCTGCGTGTCCTGCCGGCCGGGTCGGGTCGGTGGAATGCGCGCCGGGTGATCCTCTCCATCGTCCACAGCCCGCCGATGCGCGTGCTGACCAACCCGGTCGTGACAACCGTGCTGTTCCTGATGAGCTTGTACGGGCTGTATTTCACGCCCGCCTTCGACTGGCTGATGTCGACGATGTGGGGACATAACCTGATGTTCATCCACTTCGTGGCCATCGGGATGCTCTACTTCTGGAACATCTTCGGAGTCGACCCCTCACCGCGCACGAGCAGCAAGCGGCGAGTCCGCATCGATCCCACCGTAGTTCAGGTCTTCGAGATCGTGGCCACCGTCCCGTTCCACGCGTTCTTCGGCATCGTCGTGATGATGTCGACGACCTTGCTCACGAACTTCTACAGCATGCCGATGTGGGGCATCGATCCATTGGACGACCAGTTCCTCGGCGGCGGCATCGCGTGGGCCTTCACGGAGATCCCGACGCTGATCATGCTCGGGGTGCTGGTGCTCAAATGGCAGAGATCGGATGAACGCCTGAGTCGCCGTCTCGACCGCCAAGCTGCCAGGGACGGTGACGCAACACTGCAGGACTACAACGCGTATCTGGCTTCACTGGCTGAGGCGGACCAGCACGACCGACGCCACAGGGCGTGACCCAGAACAACTTATCGTGCGTTAAGGTGGGTGGGGAAGATCAGTCATCCAGCGCCAACCAGAGGAGTCGCTTTGACCTCGAGTGTTCTCACCGACCTGCACGATGGGGTCGTGACTGTCACGATCAATCGCCCCGACAGCCTCAATGCGCTGACTCGGGAATCCATGGAGGCGATCGGTGACGCTGTCGCCGAAGCGGCCACCTCGGCGCGGGCGGTCATCATCACCGGCAACGATCGGTCCTTCAGCTCGGGAGCCGACCTGCAGGGATCGGTGCAGGGCGGAGGGCTCGGGCTGGAGAAAGCCAACGCGATCATCCGCTCGATCGTCGACCTGCCGGTTCCGACCATCGCAGCAGTCTCCGGCCCGGCCGCCGGCATCGGCTGCTCCCTGGCGCTGGCCTGCGACTACACGATCATGAGCGAAGAGTCCTACCTGATGCTGGCGTTCACCAAGATCGGCCTCATGCCAGACGGCGGAGCCACGGCACTGGTCGCCGCCTCGGCGGGTCGGCATCGAGCCATGAAGATGGCGCTGACGGCACAGAAGGTGTGGGCGAAGGAAGCCTTCGACTGGGGGCTGGCCAGCGAGGTTACGCCGGCGGGCGAGCACTTGGGCCGGGCACGGGAGATCGCGACGCAGTGGGCGCAGGGCGCGCCTCTGGCCTTCGCCGCGTCGAAGGACGCCATCAACAAGGCGGCGCTGACCGAGCTCGACGAGGCATTCGACCGCGAACTCAAGGGGCAGACCGCCCTGCGTGACAGCAAGGACTTCGCCGAAGGAGTCACAGCATTCATGGAAAAGCGCGGCCCGAACTTCACCGGGCAGTAGTTCGAGGTCAGCAGCTCGACTTCCGCTTATTTCTAATTGGTAACATTGCGTCGAGAATTGTGACCGCTATCACCAGGAGGGATAGTCTGGCGTTGAAGGTGGCCCGGCCGCCCACATGATCTGACGTGATCTGGCTGCGACAGCTGACCCGAATCGAACCGCCCTCCGACCGCGCAACATAGCATCCCAGTACGACCACCCTGACCAAAGGAGTCTCATGCTCACAGGTATTCCGTCCACCCTCGGTGACAGCTACCAGCTCAACACCACGAATATGATCCGCCATGCCGCGACTGTCTTCGGCGAGTCAGAGGTCGTCTACCGCCGGTCGGACGGTTCCTGGGGCCGATCGAACTATGCAGGTGAGTTCAAACGGATGGCTCAGCTGGCGCACGGTCTCGATGAGCTCGGCGTCGGGGCGGGGTCGATGGTCGGCGTCATCGACTGGAACTCGCGTCGCCACCTCGAACTCTACTTCTCGGTTCCCGGTGTTGCCGCCACCATGCTCCAGCTCAACCTGCGCCTGGCGCCCGAAGATCTCGCCTACGTGGTCAGCCACTCGAAGTCCGACTGGATCTTCGTCGACGAGTCCCTCCTCCACGTCGCCGAGGCACTCGCCCCGAAGCTCGACGTCAAGGGCTGGGTCGTCATGACCGACAAGTCCGCCTCAGAGATCGAGACGACGCTTGAGAATGTCGTGTTCTATGAAGACCTCATCGCTGACAAGCCCGAGACCTATGACTGGCCCGTCGTTGACGAGAAGACTGCAGCCTATGCCGGTTACACGACCGGTACGACCGGCCGCCCCAAGGGTGTCTATTACTCCCATCGGTCCATCTACCTGCACACGATGGGCGGGCTGGCCGCACTTCACGCGGACTTCACCGACTGTGTCATGCCGATCACCCCGATGTTCCACGTCTTGTCCTGGGGCTTCCCGCAGAACGCGGTTGCCGCCGGTGCCAAGCTCGTCCTGCCCGGCAAGTTCGCCGCCGAGGAGTTCGGTGCCATCGGTCAGGCGTTCATTGAGGAGAAGGTGACGCTGGCCAATGGTGCGCCCGCGATCTTCACTCCGATGCTCGCGATGATGAAGAATATGCCGACCCCGCCCGACCTGACCGGAGTTCGGCTCGTCTCCGGGTCCTCCGAGCCGCCGCTGTCGATGATGCGCGGGTTCAAGGAGGTCACCGGCGCCGAGGTGATCCACGGCTACGGTGCCACCGAGACCACCCCGCTGGCGACGACGAACTGGGGGCTCAAGCCCGGTGTGGACCTCAGTGAGGACGAGAGGTGGGACCTCAAGCGCTACCAGGGTCTGCCGATCATCGGCGTCGAAGTCAAGATCGTCGACCCGACAGGAGAGGAGATGCCTCGCGACGGGAAGTCCGTGGGCGAGATCGTGATGCGTGGACCGTGGATCACGGAGTCCTACTTCCAGCTGCCGGATAATGCCGATCGGTTCCTCGATGGCTGGTGGCGCTCGGGTGACGTCGGCGTCATTGATCAGAATGGGTACCTGAAGATCACCGACCGCCTCAAAGACGTCATCAAGTCCGGCGGCGAGTGGATCTCTTCGATCGACATGGAGAACGGGATCCTCGACAACCCCAACGTCAAGGAAGCTGCCATCATCGGAGTCCCTGATGAGAAGTGGGATGAGCGCCCGGTGGCCTATGTCGTGGCCAATGACGGCGCCGAGGTGACCCGGGAGTCCATCGTCGAAACGCTCAGCGAGCGCTTCGCCAAGTGGCAGATGCCCGATGAGGTCAATGTCGTCGAGGAGCTGCCGCGCACCTCGGTCGGCAAACTCGACAAGAAGCTGCTGCGCAAGAACTGGGATGAGAAATAGAGATATGGGCGCCAGCAGGCCCTCTATGGGCTGAGGGGTGTCCAGAGGTGGCTCGCCAGAGTGGGCTGAGAGTTCGATGCAACGGTGGAGCGCCGGGACAGCTGTGCACGCGCAGTGGTCTCGGCGCTCCATCGTTGTCACGAGAGGTTGTTTTAGGGATTCTCGAGCGCCGAGGTGATGGCCCACTTGATCTGAGCGAAGATCTGCGGTCGGAAGAGGTCTCCGAACGTGAGATTGAAGACCCGGAATCCGGCGTTGACGAGATTCATATTGCGCTGATGATTCTCACGTGCGGCGTCATCCGGTCCGCTCGGGTGCATGTAGTACTTGCCGATTCCATGGACTTCGACGATGACCGGGGCGCTGTCGTGCCGAAAGTCATTCCTGCCGATGAACTTGCCGGTCGACGAAGAGGTCGTGACTTGAGGCCTCATCCCAGTAATGCCATGTCGGTGGAATTTGACCGCGCAGAAGGCCTCCGCGCTGGATTCATAGACGTTATCGGAGAGTTTGAGCGCCAACCGGGCGCGCTTGAGACCCCGAGTTCCTACGACGAAGAATGGTTCGAGCGACTCTCGGACGATGAGGCTTTTCCGCAGCGCTTCCGAGATCAGCGGCACCGAGACCTCCAGCGGGTGATCAAGCGCGATGTCGGCAAGCGTTCTGGGCAGGCTGGTCACGGGATAGCCAAGGTCGCGAGCGATGTCTTCGCAGGCGATGTCGCGATCATAGAGCGACAGGTCCGGGTACTTGCGAGAGTAAGCGCTCCGAGAGATCTCGACCCTTTTCGTCCCTGTGACAACAGGATCGAGGCCATGGATCAGTGCTGCGGAGACATGTGAGAAGACGTCGCCTGGCAGCACCGATTCCCGCCGTGATGCGATGCGAATCCGCAGCTTCTCGACTTCGTCCCTGATGTCGCCGCGGAGCTTGGGAAACGTGGTCCCGGGCTCCTGTGCCAGGCGCCGGATGCTGTCGAAATGCGAGAGCGAACAATCGGACATGAGGATGTAGTAGCCGCGTCGCACTCTGCGCAGGCAGCAATTCAGCGCCGCAGTGAGATCGGTGCGAGGCATATCGAGTTCGGCGAGGTCATTCCTCGTCACGATCCGGAACATGTGACGATTATGCACCTTGGAGACATCAAAGACAATCAAATGGCAGTAAATGCCACTATAAGGAATGCGCGATGATGCAATTGCGCAGTCTGGCAGGTCTCGTATTGAGGGAGCCTGACCGCGCAGATTCGGAACTGGCAGGCCGCAGGGCAGCGGCGTCCGCGTCGCTTGTGTCGAAACAACGGCGGAGGGCCGAAACTGCTGTGTGCTCCCAGGGGCGTCGACGCTCCACCGTTGTGTCGGCGAACGGGCGTCTCAGTCAGGGATGATGGAGCAGGTATGTTCCGCCTTTGAGGCAGGTGTCGATGACCCAGCCGTCGGCGACCAGTGCGGTCAGCGAATCGCGCAGCGCCATCCGCCATCGTGAGGCAAGCTCGGCGTCCTGGCCGCGCAGCGCCTCGATATCGGACGGGAAGTCGAGGGAGACCAGACTGGCTTCCTTGGGCACCTCGGCAACCACAGGCTCGCCGGTGTCGTCGCTGCGCAGGCACTCGAAGGCGTCCTCCGCCTCGGTGAGGGCGGATCGAGCGGAGTTGTCGAGCCGCCATTGCACGACCATGCGGTCGCTGGCCTGCCCGGCGTTGACCCCGTCGCGCATCTGCCCGTAGAAGTCCTCGAGGTATTCGACCATGCCCACACCCAGGCGCTGAAAGTTGAAGTATGCGTTGCGTGCCACCAGCGGATCGAAGGTCCAGGTCATCTCCGTGATGCCCAGGTTGAGACACCACAGGCGCTGATGCAGCTTCATCGCCGATCCCGCTCCGCGACCGATGACCTGATGCCTCACTCCGGCGATATGCGAGTGCATGAGCGTGCCCAGCGGCTGACCGAAGAAGCCGATCGTCACGCCGATCATCTCGTCGGGCTCGTCGAGGCTGTAGGCCGCCGACACATAGTTTCCCGCATGAGCGAAGGCGACGATGAGTCCGGGTTCGAGCACATTGGTGCCCGTCTCGTCGACGCTCCAGACCTCGTCGAGCAGGAGGGCGGCTTCGGCGGCCTCGGCGGCGGTGTGGATCTCACGCACCTCGATCCGAGCGGCCTCGGCTGCAGCTGCGTACTCGTCCTCGGCCAGAGCGATGATCTCCGAGTCCACTGTTGTCAATCCTTCGCGCGGTGTCATGGTGACATTGTGCCACCGAACTGCCCATCGCAACGGGGTGGAACACGCATATCTGAGGGCGCGGTGGAGGTATAGCCTGGGAGTATGAGCTTCTGTGTTGCTGTCATCGGGGCCGGGACAATCGGCCGTTCCTTCGCCTGGCTGTTCGCCCGCGCGGGCTATTCGGTGCAGGTATTCGACCCCAGAGGCGACCTCGCCGAGCTGGTCACCGAGTTGCAGGCCGACGTCAGTGCCGACGCTGCCGCACACAACATGCTGGCCTCCGAGCTCGGGACCCTCAGCCTCGCCGAATCCGTCGAGGCCGCAGTGGCTGAGGTCTCCTTCGTACAGGAATCGGGACCCGAGGACCCGCAGACGAAGCCGAAGCTGTTTGCTCAGATCGCTGCTGCCGCCCCGGCGGACGCGGTCTTCGCGACCTCCTCGTCGACCATCCCCGCATCATTGATCGCCCGTCATCTGCCGGCGCAGGCCGCAGCGCGCGTCATCGTCGGCCATCCGTTCAACCCACCTCACCTGATGCCGCTCGTCGAAGTGGTTCCGGCCCCGGCGACCAGCCCTGACACAGTCGAGCGGGCTCTTGAGTTCTACCGCAGCTGCGGCCGTGAGCCCGTGGCGCTCAATCGGGAAGTGCGCGGGTTCGTCGGCAACCGGCTGCAGAATGCGCTGATGAAGGAGGCGATCTCGCTGGTGGAAAACGGTGTCATCTCGGCGCCCGACCTCGACGCGGTGATGAAGAACTCCCTGGGCCTGCGCTGGTCTGCGGTGGGGCAGTTCGAGGCGATGCACCTCGGCGGGGGAGACGCGGGGATCCGCGGGTTCATGCACCACATCGGGAGGTCGTTCGCCCAAATCGGTGAGCTTCCACTCGACCTCAGCGATGAGGGGATGGCCGAGGTCTATGCCCAAGTGGAGCAGGCCTACGGACAGACACCGAGTGAAGCCGGCGCCGAGGCGCGGGACCGCACCCAGCGTGCGGTGCTCGAGATCCGTGGTCAGGGTGGTGCGCACTCGCAGGAGTGAGGCACCTGCGCACTCACAGGAGTGAGGCACCGGGCCGGCTGCCCGCGCTCTCGCCGATCAGAGTGCCGAAACAGGCCGCGCCGGAACTGCTCAGACCGCGCCGGAACTGCTCAGACCGCCGCTTGGAAGAAGTACGTGGTGCGTTCGGCGATGAGGCCATCGGTGTCGAAGAGGAAGAAATCGGCAAAGCCCACGGAAGTATCCGTACCGTCCTTGAGCCGGCCGGTGAAGACCCCGCGGCTGGAGGCGCGATCGCCGTCGACGAGGATCTCCGTCAACGAGTGCGAACCCGATTCGATGACGCGCTCACCGTGGTAGAAATCGGTGATCTGAGATCCGACCATGGTCGGGTATCCGGGCCGATCGTAGTGTCCATCGGCCGCAAACAGCGCCGAGGTGGCACCCGGGTCCCCGGCGTCGACGGTGGAGTAATAGCACTTCACGAGTTCAGTCACACTGTCCATGGCAACACAGTAACAGCGATCACATCTCACGTTCCGCTCAAGGGGTGGGACGTGGAATTGCCGCCGAGGTGATTGGGCCATAGCGTGGGAGGTGAATCCATTCGTCGACCGGTGCCGGATCTTCGGTGCTGCGTCGTTGGATCGAGGTCAACAACCCCACCAGAAATGAGGCTCGACATGTCCACCATGTATCGCGTGACCAACCCGGCAACCGGCGAAGTCGCCGAGGAATTCGCCACTGCCACCGACTCAGAGATCTTGGCCGCCCTCGATCGATCCGCGACCACCTTCACCGAATGGAGTCAGACGTCCGTGGCTGATCGCGCCGCGATCCTCTCCCGGGTCTCCGAGATCTACGCCCAGCGGGCTGAGGAACTCGCAGGTGTCATTCAGCTGGAGATGGGCAAGGCCGTCCCCGAAGGCAAGGGCGAGGTCGGGCTGAGCTCGGCCATCTACCGCTACTTCGCCGACAACGCCGAGGCATTCATGGCCGATGAACCGCTGCGCGGGCCAGAGGACGGCACTGCGATGATCCGCCGCAAGCCGGTCGGGTCCCTGCTGGGCATCATGCCCTGGAACTTCCCCTATTACCAGGTTGCGCGCTTCGCGGCCCCCAACCTGGCATTGGGCAACACGATCCTGCTCAAGCACGCCCCGCAGTGCCCCCGCTCGGCTCAGATCATGGAAGAGATCTTCATCGAGGCGGGACTGCCAGAGGGCGCCTACATCAACATCTATGCGAGCAACGAACAGGTCGCCGACCTCATCCTGCCCGACCCGCGCAACCACGGGGTCTCCCTGACCGGGTCCGAACGTGCAGGCTCGGCAGTCGCGGCCGAGGCGGGCAAGAACCTCAAGAAGGTCGTCCTCGAGCTCGGCGGGTCCGACCCCTACGTCCTCCTCGACACAGACGATGTCGCGAAGTCGGCGAAGACAGCCTTCAGGTCCCGCATGGGCAACACGGGCCAGGCTTGCAACTCGCCCAAGCGCATGATCGTCATGGACGAGGTCTACGACGAATTCCTGTCCTCGATCACCGAGGCGGCGAAGAAGTTCACACCCGAATCCCCCGGAGACGAAGGCTCCCGCCTGTCGCCGCTGTCGTCGGTGGCGGCCGCTGATCGCTTCATCGAGCAGGTCCAGGACACCGTCAAGGACGGTGCGACTCTGCTCGCCGGCGGCAAGCGCTACGACGGTGGGAATGCCTATGTCGAACCGGTCGTCCTGGCCGATGTGGAGAAGGGAATGCGCGGCTACTACGAAGAGCTCTTCGGTCCCGCCGTCATCGTCTATCGCGTCAGCAGTGAGAAAGAGGCCGTCGAGATGGCCAATGACACCCCGTTCGGCCTGGGCGCCGCTGTGTTCTCCAACGACCTTGAGCGGGCCGAGCGTGTCGGTTCTCAGATCGACTCCGGCATGGTCTTCCTCAACACGCCCGAAGGCACTCGTGAATACCTGCCCTTCGGTGGAGTCAAGCGCTCCGGCGTCGGCCGTGAGCTGGGACCGCTGGCCATGGACGAGTTCGTCAACAAGCAGATGGTGTTCAAGAAGAACTGAGCCTGAGCTTCCGGCGCACTGCGTCGCCTGAGCCGCTTTCCCACTCTCAGGGTGTTGACCGCACCGGCGGTCAGCACCCTGATTGTATGCTGAGACCCCATACAGTCTTTTCTCAGCAGGAGGATCTCATGTCGGCACAGAAGCCGTCGACCCAGACGAACGCGGCCGCGTCAAAAGGGCTGATGCGTCCGGTCAATCGTTTCCTCGAGCAGTGGATTCCGTCAGCGCTGACGTTCGCCATCGTTCTCACACTCATCGTCGCCGTTCTGGCGTTCATCCTCACGGGAGCCAGCCCCACCGATGTCGTCACCGGCTGGGGCGAGGGACTTGCCGGACTGCTCGCGTTCATGACGCAGATGTCCCTCATCCTGCTCCTCGGCCACATCCTCGCCAACACGGGACCGGTGCAGAAGTTGCTCACCCGCCTGGCTCGTGTCCCCGGCAGCCCGACGTTCGCCTACGTCTTCGTCTTCGTCGTCGCAGCGGTCGCCAGCCTCATCACCTGGGGGCTCGGGCTCGTCGTCGGCGCGCTCCTGGCTCGCGAGATCGCCGTGCAGGCGCGCAGCCGCGGGCTCAAAGTGCACTTCCCGCTGCTCGTCGCCGCCGGATACTCCGGTTTCGTCGTCTGGCACATGGGCTACTCCGGTTCTGGACCGCTGACGGCAGCCACCCCTGATTCCTTCCTCGCCGAATCCCTGGGCGGAGAAGTCATTCCTGTCAGCGAAACCATCTTCTCGACCTGGAACCTGCTGGCCATCCTCGCAGTCATCGTCGTCTGCGCCGTCTTGTTCTTCCTCGTCGCACCGAAGAAGGATGCCCCTGTCTACGAACTCCCCGAGTCGATCGCCTCCGAGGCAAAAAGCACCGTCGACGAGGAGGTCGTGACCCCGGCCGACCGCATCGACGCGTCACGGATCCTGACTCTCATCGTCGGTCTGGCGCTCGTCATCTACCTCGCCGTCCACTTCGCCCAGGGCGGGGGACTGACTCTCGATATCGTCAACTGGTCGTTCCTCGCACTCATCTTTCTGCTGGTGAAGAACCCCTTCGAACTCATCCACCTGACGAAGGAAGCCGCCTCCAACGTCGGTGAGATCCTGCTCCAATTCCCGCTGTATGCAGGAATCCTCGGGATCATGTCCACGACCGGCCTGATCGCGGTCTTCTCCGATGCCCTTGTCTCGATTGCGAATCCGACGTCCTTCGGTGTTCTCGCCTTCCTCTCGGCCGGTCTCGTCAACTTCTTCGTCCCCTCGGGCGGCGGCCAGTTCGCGGTGCAGGGCCCGATCATGCTCGATGCGGCCAACCAGCTGGGCGTCGATCCGTCGATTGCGATCATGGCGGTCTCCTACGGCGACCAGTGGACGAACATGCTGCAGCCGTTCTGGGCGCTTCCGGTCCTGGCCATCGCGGGACTGAAGATGCGTGACATCCTCGGCTACACCTCGGTGACCTTCCTCGGTTCGGGCGTCGTCATGGTCGCCGCGTTGTTCTTCGTCTCCCTGTGAGGCTGAGCCGAATGCCGCCGCATACTCCACCAATTGCCCGGTCACTTCGTGCCCAGTCACTTCGTGCCCATTGCCACGTATCCACTCGACGCGCTCGGTTCGGTTGCCGACGGTTACGGTATGGTAGCCTGCATAGTTGGTCTCATCCGGTGAATCCTGTGTGAAATAGGTGGGTGTGCCGTGAGCCGGCGTGAAATCGGCCGGCACGCAGAAGAAGCAAGTCAATTCGGGCGAGATTTCGTCCTATGAAGGAGCAAGCTGATGTCAGCCGCAGTGGACAAACCCGCGGAGAAGTCGAAAAAGGGGGCGAAGGCCGTGCTGCCTCCGGTGAATAAGCCGGTATTCATCGCAGCTGCACTGGGTACCCTGGCCATCACCATCTGGGCGCTCATCGCCCCTGCCAACGCCGAGGGGGTCCTCGGCGCCGTCGTCGGCTGGACCTCGGACTGGTTCGGCTGGTTCTACGTCCTCCTTGTCGCCGTGGTCCTGATCTTCGTCATCTATCTCGCGGCTTCGAAGTACGGGAACACCAAGCTCGGCCCCGAGCACTCCAAACCGGAGTTCGGCCTGCTCGCATGGGCATCCATGCTCTTCGCCGCTGGCATCAGCACCGACCTCATGTTCTTCGCCGTCTCCGAGCCCGTCACTCAGTACCTGGCTCCGCCGAGCACCCAGCCGGAAACCGTTGACGCGGCGCGCGAAGCCACGGTCTGGACACTGTTTCACTACGGTCTCAGCGGTTGGGGACTCTATGCCCTCATGGGCATCTCCCTGGCGTACTTCGCCTACCGGATGAACATGCCATTGGCGATCCGCTCTGCGCTTGCCCCGATCTTCGGCAAACGCGTCCACGGGGCATTAGGCGACACGGTCGACCTCGCTGCGCTGCTGGGCACCGTCTTCGGTGTGGCCACCTCTTTGGGCATCGGCGTGGTCATGGTCAACACCGGCCTCAACCAAGTCTTCGGCATCCCGATCGGTGTGGGCTCACAGATCGGCATCGTCGTCGTCGGCATTGTCGTGGCCACGCTCTCAGCCGTGTCAGGTGTGGACAAAGGCATCAAGTTCCTCTCGATCCTCAACGTCTTCCTCGCAGTCGCACTGAGCCTCTGGGTCCTCATTGCAGGCAACACCCAGTTCCTGCTCAACGCCTTCGTCCTCAACGTCTTCGACTTCATCAGAATGTTCCCGGACATGGCGGGTCAGACTTTCGCCTTCGAGGACACCGGCACATGGATGACCGACTGGACCCTCTTCTTCTGGGCCTGGTGGATCGCCTTTGCCTCATTCGTCGGACTCTTCCTCGCCCGCATCTCCCGCGGACGCACGATCCGCCAGTTCGTTCTCGGGACTCTGACGATTCCGTTCATCTACATCTTCATGTGGATCTCGATCTACGGAAACTCTGCACTCGACCTCATCCGCAACGGTGGCAAAGAGTTCGGCGAGAAGACGATGCTCAACCCCGAGGGCGGGTTCTACGAGCTGCTCTCGAACTACCCGGGATTCGTCATCATCGCCGCACTCGCGACGATCACAGCACTGCTGTTCTACGTCACCACCGCAGACTCCGCCGCACTCGTCATGGCCAACCTCTCCTCGCATCTGCCGACAGCGCAGGACGACGGCCGTCCGGGACTGCGCATCTTCTGGGCCATTGCCACCGGCGCACTGACCATCGCAATGCTCATCGTCGGTGGTGTGGGTGCGCTGCAGAACGCGACCGTCGTCATGGGGCTGCCCTTCGCTTTCGTCGTCATCCTCGTGATGATCGGGCTCTACAAGGCGCTGCGGGTCGAAGCGAACCGGGTCGACAGCGTCGACCAGAGCCTGCCGGGCTCGCTGGCCAGGCGCTCACGCACAGGCGACGGGAATGAGCCCTGGCAGCGTCAGCTGAGCCGGGTTCTGTCCTTCCCCAGTGGCAACAAGGCACGCGACTTCGAACGCGAAGTCCTCACTCCCACGTTGGAGGAAGTCGCCGCGGAGATGGCCGAACGAGGAGTCGCGGCCCGTTGCGGTCGCATCGATACGGAGGGGCAGTTCGTTGAGGACGGCGAGCTCATCCAGCTGGAGGTCGACGGCGAGGGCCAGTATCCCTTCCGGTACCAGATCTGGCCGCACAAGGTCAGTGTGCCCTCCTTCGGCGGACACGTGCCGCGCGGGACCGAGGACTACTACCGCATGGAGGTCTACCTCGACGGTGGTACCGGGCAGGGCTACGACGTCATGGGCTACTCGAAGGAACAGCTCATCGACGATGTCCTCGACAAGTACGCCCGCCACGTGGAGTTCCTGCAGCTGCAGGAGAACATCGCCAACCACGACGACTGACCACACACGGCGACTGATGCCAGTCTGAGTCAGTCGCCGGCCATATTGAGCCCGGTGTCTGCCCTACAGGGGCAGGTGCCGGGCTCTTCCTCGTCCCATACCCTCCAGACATGTCCGTAGGGTGCGAGTGACGGACAGGGCGGTCAGTCCGCTGGTCGCGGGGTTCTCCGGGCTCGGCGTGGACGAGATGGAGAACGCGAAATCTCCTGCCGGCCCGGTGGCAGTGATCTCATGGTGCGAATCCTCCTGACGCGGGTCCGCGCGGATCACCACTCGTGTCCGATGCAGAGCCTCGGCCATGAGTTCGTCGTCCGCGCTCGCCCCGAATCCGAGCCCACGTGTCGCCCAGGCTAGGGCCACGGTGATGTTGACGTTGGCGGGGAACTTCACGATCGCCTCGGCGGGGGTGCCGGTGAAGATGGTCAGCGGGCCATCGTCGGGGGTCAGACTCTCGAGGCGGCGGACCTCCTCGTCGGGCATCCAGGGTTGGATCAGGCCGCTGGGGGCCTTTGCCGTCGTGATGGTCACCGTCTTGAGAGCCTGGGCCTGAGCTGCGGCTTCGAGGACGTCGAGCCCGCCGATCGCCCCATTCGTCACGTGTAGATCGCCCGGCCCGGCCAGGAGTGACCTTCTGGTCGGCCGATCGGCAAGAGCTCCGACGCTCGTGAGGATGAACGGAATTCCGGCGGCCACCACGGCCGGTCCATAGCTCCGTGCCGCTGGGACGCCTGCACATTCGACGACAGCATCGGCCGGGAGTGCAGTCCAGCACGAGTCCGCGGGGCTCTCGATTTGGATGAGCTCGGCGCCCTGGTCCCGATGTTCGGCATGCTTGTCGAGGTCGCGGACCAGCGCGGTCAGCGTCACCCGGCCACTCGAGATCTCCGGGTGCAGCAGGCGGGCAACGTGGCGTCCGATCGCCCCGAACCCGATCATCAGCACCGATTTCACTTCCCGCTCTGGCCTCATAGCATCAGGGTACACATCGGCACGGACATTGCAGTGTCAGTGCGCCGGGGTACCGTAGCGGTGTGGATGACAGAGGCAGGGGAGAGGCACCGATGACAGAGACGAATGTCGGCGATGGCACAGCCACTGACAGTGCCATCGTGGGTGAAGATGGGCTCGCCCGAACGCCGTGGGCCTACGGTGATCCGCTGCTGCTTCGCTACTACGACACCGAATGGGGAATGCCCGTTCGGGACGAGCCGGGAATGTTCGAGCGCCTGAGCCTCGAAGGCTTCCAGGCGGGATTGTCATGGTTGACGATCTTGAAGAAGCGCGATCGCTTCCGGGAGGTCTTCACCCGCTTCGACGCCGAGGCGGTGGCCGCGTTCGGCGAGCCCGACATCGATTCCCTGCTCGCTGATTCTGGAATCATCCGGCATCGTGGAAAGATCGAAGCCTGTATCGGCAATGCCAGAGCAACACTGGCGATGCGTGATCAAGGGGGACTCGGCGATTTCATCTGGAGCTTCCAGCCGGAGACCACACCGCGTCCCCGCACGCTGAGCGAGGTGCCCACGACGAGCCCCGAGTCGTTGGCTCTGTCGAAGGCGCTGAAGAAGAAGGGGTTCCGGTTCGTCGGACCGACCACCATGTACGCGCTGATGGAAGCCGTCGGTATGGTTGACACGCACGTCCTCGGATCCCATCGCCGAGGTGCGGCCGGAATCTGGAGCGACTGATCCGTTCGGCGATGATCCTGATGACATGCAGATCCTGATGAAAGGCTGGAATGAACGATATCCGAGTCAGTGCACTCGTCTTGCTGCACCCTCTCGAACCCTTTCTGCTCATGGTCCGCAAGGAGGGCACGACGTCGTTCATGCTCCCCGGCGGCAAACCCGAAGCCGGTGAGAGTGCCGAGGCGACGATCATCAGGGAGATCAGCGAAGAGCTCGGCCTCACCCTCGAGACGGGTCAGCTCTCACCGCTGGGAACCTTTTCCGCAGATGCGGCCAATGAAGCCGAGCACAGGGTGATCGGGGACGTGTTCTGCTATGAGGGGCTGCCTGCTGAACTCGATGTTGATCGAATCAACCACCAGGCCGAGATCGCTGAGGCTGCGTGGTTTCCCTACGCACCGATGCCGGCAGACGACGCGGAGCGTCAGTTTGCCCCACTGACCCGTCTGCAGGTTATTCCGGCTCTGGCAGAACGGGGCCTGCTCGCGCGATGAGCCTCAGATGCCTCTGCGTTGGAACGCAAGTTCGAGGATGAACAGGTGGACGGCGTGCCCCAGCGCCAGGCCGGCCGGGAGGAAACTGAGCACGATGTCGAAGACACCGAAGTCCATGTAGGGCGAAGGATCGACGTACCTTGGGGGATGGTGGCCACGGCACGTGGACTGACGTCGACGATCGTCGGCACACCGTCTGTGCAGTCCTCGGCCACGGCAGGGCCAGGTTGCAGGGTGGTTCCCAGAATCCAGGCGGAGGCTGCCACGGCCAAGGGGGCCGCCATTGTGGTGGGCGCATATGGAATCTCCAATCGAATGCTGAATGCGCATGTTCAGATGTCAATGGGTTCTGATTGATTTCGTCCGCAGGTGTTGAAATGGATCATTGCTTCGGGAATCGAGAACTGTGGTGGAGTTCGACGACAATGCTTTCGCGCAATAACCGCTTCCTCATGTCAGCGATTTCTAAGAAAGCTACTGCTCGACGGGATAGCCGAGGTCGCGAAGTGTGCCGCCAGTCGAAGTTGACCGACTGCGTCGCAGAGAGGGCAAATACTCCGCCGAGGCCAGGGTGACATTGGAACAGGTCTGGGACTGGTCCGGTCGACAGAGCGGAAAATACCTGGCTGCTGCGATGCCTGTGCTGCTTGATGCTTTGGAACGTCACCGTTCGCTGACGGTGGGCCGAGACGGGTACAGTCCGCCGGTGCGAGAAGAACTGCTGTCCGTCAGCCCGGCTTCGGTCGACCGGTACCTGCAATGCGCCCAGTGCAGAATTCCTCGACCTCGCCGGAGGGGAAAATGAAGCTGAACCCGGCTTCTTCATGGCCGATGCCGTTGCCCACCCGGGGGTGAGTGTAATCGCGGGGAGTGTATTCACCTTCAATGCCACGTGTGTGCACACCGGGTGGGTGTTCACCCGAAGCCTTGCGGACAACACCCAGGACCGCGTCGCCGATATTCTGCAATGGTCGCTCGACGAGATCGCGGGCATTCCCGTCTGTGGCGATGCCATCGAGCTGAGCAACGCATGCGATGGTGTCCATGAAGCTGTCGGCTGCTGGGCGAGGGCGCTTGACATCGGCTACAGTTCAATCCTCAAGGACCATCGGCGCGACCGACTGCGGAGGCCTCGAAGATCCGGATGCCGGTCTCTTGGGTCAGGGGCTCGACCGGTCACCGCAAGCGGATCTACGACGAACCTGCTGCGCCGTTGGGCCGGCTGAGCGCGGCGGGCGTGATGTCGCCTGTTCAGGAAGCCGAACTGATCGCCTACCGCAACAGCCTCGACCCTGTGAAGCTCGCAGCAGACATCAGCCGGTGGCAGCGACAGCTGAGCGAGCTCACCCGGCCGATGAGGTGATGGTGCCGTCGCTGGGGGCGAGTCCGCCGAGAGCAGAAGGTTCAATTGTAGCAGGATTCCCTGCCGGTATACTACCCGTGATCGCGTCTGTGTGACGAGCCGTTGTCGGGGATTACAATCGCGTAACTTCCGGGTACAGTGAAGACCGATTGTGATCTGACGAACCTTTTGAAACGCGGCACAACGAAATGTGCCGATCCTCGCCTGAGACGCGCCCGGATGACCAGGGGACGGTGCTTCGGCAGGGCTTCACCGGGGTTGGAGACGACCACCATCGCCGAGGAGGTCGGCGTGCAGCCAGGCCACCCTCGAGCACCGGCAGAGCCGGGTTGTCAGTTGAGCGTCATGGGAGATGGCTTGGAAATTGTGTCCACTGATGGAAGAAACCGACTGGTGAAGGCGAGCGGACGCCTGCTGCGGCGCAGTCTGCGAGACGACTCATGATCCAAACCGTCGCCATCGCCATGATCGCCTATGCGGGAGTGGCCGTGTTCATCATCGTCTTGCTGCTGTCGAAGGCTGACTACGGACGATCGTGGCGCGATCGCAGAGATGCTGCGCGGATGGGGTTCTTCGTGCCCGTCTGGCCTCTGTTGTTGCTGTACCTGATCTTCCGCGCACTCTCTCGCATGTGGCAATTGGCCGAATGGGGGCAAACCCGCTGAGGGCCGGCCGCATTGAAGTCAGACACGCTGCTGCGATCCTCAGTCATCCTTGTCGAAGGCGCTGAAGTCCTCGACCTTGCGCGGGGTGCCGGCGATGAGCATCTCGTCATCGGCATACAGGGTCACATCCTGATCCGCGATGTCCCAGTGCTCGTCGCCGCTGCGCCTGAACGCCACGACTGTCACCCCATACTTGCCGCGCAGGTCGAAGGAGCCCAGCGGTGAGTCGGAGAAGCGAGTCGGTGGAGTCGTGCGGGCCAGTACGAAGTCTTCGCTGATCGGCAAGAAGTCCGACATGTGTCCGCGGATCAGATGGGCCAGGCGGCGGCCCATGTCGTTGTCCGGCCGGATCACGTTCTCGATGCCGAGCTGATCGAGTATCTCCGCGTGCGTCTGGCTGATCGCCTTGGCCCAGATGTGCCGGTTCCCGATCTTCAGGATCTTCGACGCGGTGAGAATGCTGGCCTCGAGATCGCTGCCGATGGCAATCACCACCCGAGAGACTTCGTCGAGTCCGAGCTGACGCAGAACAGCCTCGTGGGTGGAATCAGCCCGGGACACGAAGGCCAGCGACTCCGAGTAGTGGGCCACGACGGCCTCGTCGATATCGATGCCGATGACGTCGACGCCGTGAGCGGCGAGCTCGGATGCCAGCGATCCGCCGAAGCGCCCCAGGCCGATGACGGCAACTGCTCCATGCCGCGCCATCGGTGAGGGATCGCCCAGGAAGAACGCGGCCGGCCTCGTCCGCCAGGATTTCGAATTCATATCAGTGTCCTTCCTTGTTCTTCGTGGATGTCGGTGCTTCGCGGATACATCCCCGGCGACGATTCGCCGGTGGCAGTGCTCAGCCGATCAGCGGTCGTTCGACGGGCAGTTCGTAGCGGATCGTCCTGGCCCTCAGCGCCAGTGCCGAGGCGACTGTCACAGGACCGAGCCGGCCGAGGATCATGGCCGCGATGAGCACGACTTGGCTCAGTCCGGGCAGGTCGGAGGTGATGCCGGTCGACAGGCCCACGTTCGCGAAGGCAGAGATGACTTCGAAGAGTATCCGGCCCAGTCCCGGCTCAGGTGAGTCGAGCATGAGCACCGTGGTGGACAGAGCAACCAGAGTCAGGGCGAGGACGATCACGGTCGTCGCCTGCCGGTGCGCCGACCCGGCCACGCGGGCTCCGAACAGGTTCGCCTTCGTCCCGCCGGTGATTTCGGCCCAGGTGATCGCCAACAGCACCATGACGGTCGTGATCTTCACACCGCCGGCAGTGCCCGCTGATCCACCGCCGACGAACATGAGGATGTCCATGCCGAACCAGGTTGCCGGGTGCAGGGCCGAGATGTCGACGGAGCTGAAGCCCGCCGTCCGCGTCGTCGTCGATTGGAACGCCGCGGTCTGCAGTTTGTCCCACCAATCGAGGTGGCCCAGAGTGCCGGGATTGTTCCACTCGACGGCGGCGATGAATGCTGTGCCGCCGAGGAGCAGAACCGGTGTGATGACGACGATGACACGAGTTGTCATCGACCATCTCAGAGGCACCCTGTAGTGCCGGAAGAGTTCGAGGAGCACCGGGTATCCCAGTCCGCCCAGGATGGCTCCGACGGCGACTGGCCCGCACACGAAGGGATCGGTGGCGTAGGCTGCCAGGCTGTCGGACTTCAGCCCGAAGCCGGCGTTGTTGAATGCCGAGACCGCGTGGAAGACCGCATCCCAGAGTGCACCGCCCGCCGATTCGTCATAGTGGAGCCAGAAGCGCAGGAACAGCGCCGAGGTGAGCGCGAGTTCCGTGGCCACCGTGAGGCCGATGATTCGCAGCACCATCGGTCTGATGCCGCCGATGTGTGAGCTCTTCGCCTCGGCCGCGACCGACTCCCGGAGGCGAAGCCCGACCCTGCCGGCCACCAGCATGGCCAACAGAGTGGTCAGAAGGAGGATTCCCAGTCCACCGGCCTGGATCAGCCCGAGGATCACAGCCTGGCCGAAGAAAGTGAAGTCGCTGCCGACGGAGAGGACTTCCAGTCCGGTCACGCTGGTCGCCGAGGTGGAGGTGAAGAGTGCCGACACGAGTGAGATTCCGCCGGGGTCCGTGGTGGCAGCGGGCGTCATCAGCAGCCCGGTGCCGATGATCAGTGCAGCCAGGTACGTCACGACAACACGGTCGATGGCGTTGCGGTGAGGGTTGTGCACGCGCGGAGACCTAGTCACGACTCATCAGCACGGCTTCCGCTGTTGTCACCATGGCCCCACAGTACAACGATCAGATCGCTTCTCGGCGACCCCATACATGGGAGGAACCCCTGGTGGTGTCAACAGGTGGGACGAACCCCCTGAACGGTTACGATGTCCACGTACTGCACTTTCCCCAGCAGTCCGGTCGAGCGTCCAGGAGAACAGTCATGGCAGAGGAGTTCCCGACCCGTGCCCAGCCGAGCAAGAAGGGCATCCTCGCCAATACGATCCGTCACGTAGTCAGTGATCAGGGGCTCGACCTGGCGGCGGGGCTGGCGTTCTATGCGCTGCTGTCGATGGCACCGGCGACTCTCGCCCTCGTGTCCATGCTCGGTGTGATCGGGGAGGCGAAGTCCACCACCGAGGCGGTCCTGGGCCTGGCCTCGGACCTGTCGACCGAAGCCGCCGAGGCGATCAGCCCGATCGTGACCGAGTTGGTGTCGACTCCGGCCGCCGGTCTCACACTCATCGTCAGCGTCAGCGTCGCGATCTGGTCGTCGTCGAAGTACGTCGGCGCCTTCGGGCGGGCCGCGAACAGAGCGTATGCGGTGCAGGAGAGCCGTCCCCTCTGGAAGCTCAAGCCGATGATGCTGCTCATCACCCTGGTGCTGCTGCTCCTCATGGCGGCACTCGGACTGCTGCTCGTGGTTTCCGGCCCCATCGCGGAGTCGATCGGCCGATTAGTGGGCCTGGGTCCGGTGGCGGTGATGGTCTGGAGCATCGCCAGATGGCCGGTGGTGATCGTCTTCGTCATGTTGATGATCGCCCTTCTCTACTATGCGACCCCGAACGTGAAGAAGGCGAAGTTCCGCTGGTCGAGCATCGGAGCGTTCGTTGCCCTCATCATGGTGATCATCGTGTCACTGGGCTTCGTCGTCTACATCAACAATTTCGACAACTACAACGCCACCTACGGTGCTATCGGCGGTGTGATCGTCGGATTCGTCTGGTTGTGGATGGTGAATCTGGCTCTCATCTTCGGCGCGGAACTCGACGCTGAGATCGGGAGGTCCCAGACCCCGGACCGAGGCGGCAGGACCCCGGACCGAGACGGCAGGACTTCGAGCTGAGACGGCAGGACTTCGAGCTGAGAAGCCGAGTGACGTAGGGTCAATTCATGAGTTCCGACAGGTCTGAGGCATCGACGTTCACGCCCGCGCTGCTGGGGCTTGTGTGGACGGCGATGTTCGGATTCTCGGCATTCTTCTTCAGTTATTCGACAATGGTCTCGATCGCCGCTGTTCACGGACTCTCGACAGTCACCGGCGGTTCGGTGCTGACGACGATGATGATCGGCGTCATTGCGGCCCAGCCGTTCGCGCCATGGGTCGGCCGTGTACTGGGGCTCAAGGGTGCGTTGTTCTTCGCCCTCGGGCTGCAGCTGCTGGGCCAGATCCTCGGACTGGCGGTATCCGCGCCTCTGCTCGGTCTCGTGCTGGCTGGGCTGTTCGGGGGAGTGGGCTTCGGCCTCTTCGTCGTTCTCGCCAATGCCGCAGTGCCGGCCACAACCTCCCCCGGCCGCATCGGCAAGGCGCTGGGAATCTTCGGTGGGATCACCTCACTGGCGGCCGCGGTCGGCGCGCCGCTGGGTCTGTGGCTGGTCGGCACGGTTCCCGTGTGGACCTTCCGAGCGATTGTGTGCGCCTCACTTCTCCTCGCCGTGCCGACCGTTGTGAAATACCTGCCCGGACGAGAGCGCAAGACTGAGAAGGAGCCGGCCGACGACTCCGGAGCCACCGTCCGCAGCGGGACGAGGGAACGTGAGACCCCGCGCCGGAGAGGGCACAAGATCGGTGATGCACTGCGCCTGATCATCATGCTCTCCCCGTTCCTCGTCGGTATGGTCGTCTTCGGCGTCATCGTCGGCTTCGGACCGGGCGAGGACGTCGCCGGAGCCGCACTGTTCATCGGCGCAATGCAGCTCTCTGCAGTGGTCGGTCGGTTCGTCGCCGGTGCCATCGCCGACCGTGTCTCGCCCTTCGCTCTCAATCTTCTGGGCCTTGTCCTGGCGGTCATCGGACTCGTCGTCACAGTCGTCGTCTACGGCGGAGTGCTCTTCTTCGCGATGATGATCATCGGCCTCGGACTGGGCACTCTGCAGTCGGCCAGCTTGGTGATGGCCTTCTCCAGCGTCAGCACGCCGGCGAAGGCCAGTGTGGCCTGGAACATGAACTTCGACATCGGCTTGGCCATCGCCGGGGTCCTCGGCGGACTCGGCTTCACCTACCTCGGTGACTCCGCGACATTCCTCGTCTGCGCTCTGCTGCTGTTGGTCACCGGAATCATCTCCTGGATTATGCAGACCCTGCGTCGCTCATCATGAGCCGGTTGCCCGGTCGTCCAAATCGGCCAGGAGCCCCACAGCGGCCCGCGTGTACTCGCCGATCCACCGGTCGTGGATGCGCTTGATCGGCAACGGAGCCAACGCCAGCTGACGGGTCCGCCCGATGCGCCGGCCGCCGAGCAGCTCGGCTCTCTCGAGGACGCGGATGTGCTGCAGGACGGTCGTGCGATCGAGGTCGGCGAAGGCGGCGCAGACCTCACCGGTTGTGCAGGGCTCGTCGCACAGCTGGACGAACTGTCCTTCACCGTCATGGGCTACATCTCGAAGACGCCGCATGAGACCTTCGAGGCGGTGGCCGATCCCCAGCAGCTCTCGAAGTACTTCACCACCGGGGGAGCGCACGGGCGGCTGGTGCCCGGCGCCGAGGTGACCTGGGACTTCGCAGATTTCCCCGGTCGGTTCCCGGTTGAGGTCATCGAGTCGGTCCAGGACGAGAAGATCGTCATCGCGTGGGAGGGCACGGAGCATGCCACGGCTGCCAGCACGACGACGACATTCGAGTTCGCGCCGGTCGACGATGGGGCCCGGACCCTCGTGACGGTTACCGAGAAGTCGTGGAAGACGACTGTCGGGGGAGCTGAGGGCGCTTTCGGCAACTGTATGGGGTGGACGGGAATGCTCGCCGCGCTCAAGGCCTGGATCGAATTTGGCATCGATCTTCGCGAGGGCTTCTACAAGTAGTCAGCCCGGCGTGTTCTGACCGTGCGAGTTCTTGAGGAAGAACGACCCGAAGATGCCGAATATGCCGATGACGGCGGCAACGAAGAAGGCGACGTTGGCGCCGTGGACCATGCCCTCGACGCCATAGACTTCGGGGTCGCGGGTCGTGGAGACCATGATGGTGACCAGGACCGCGGTGCCCACTGAGGCGGCGATCTGACGGAAGGTGTTGTTGAGCGCCGTGCCGTGAGGGATGAGACGCGGTGGCAGCTGATTGAGAGCCGCCGTCGTCACCGGCATCATCACCATGGCCACACCGAACATGCGGATCGTGTTGATGATCGCGAGGTAGAGGAACGTGGTGTCGGATTTCAAACCTGCGAACAGGAACGTGGTGACGGTGACCAGTGTGAATCCGGCGACGGCCAGCCACTTGGCTCCGACGGCGTCGAAGATTCGTCCGGTGACCGGGGACATCAGTCCCATCACTGCTGCGCCGGGCAGAAGCACGAGTCCCGATTCCATGGCGGAGAAGTCGTTCATATTCTGCATGTACAGCGGCAGGATCATCATCCCGCCGATCATGACGATGAACACGCACATGCCCAGGGCCGTATTGAGGGTGAACATCGGGTAGCGGAGCACACGGAACTCGAGCATCGGCTGCTCCAGCTTGAGCTGGCGCGGAACGAAGATGGCCAGAGCGATCACTCCGACGGCAAGCGGGATGAGGACCTGAAGACTCAGCCATCCTGCGTCGCCGGCGGTGCCGAAGCCGAACAGCAGCCCGCCGAAGCCGAATGTCGAGAGGATGATTGAGAAGACGTCGAGCTTGGGGTATGTGCGTTCGGTGACGTTCTTGAGGATGAAGTAGGCGAAGATGATGTCGATGATCGCGATCGGCAGCATCATGTAGAAGAGAGTCTCCCACGGCAGGTGATCGACGATCCAGCCGGAGAGGCTGGGGCCGATGGCGGGGGCGAAGGCGATGACGAGACCGAACATGCCCATCGCGGTTCCGCGCTTCTCCACGGGGAAGATGGCGAAGAGGATGGTCTGCATCAGCGGCATGATGATGCCGCCGCTCGAGGCCTGAATCACGCGTCCGAGGAGAAGGACAGGATAGGCAGGTGCCAGTGCACAGACCAGCGTGCCGACGATGAACAGCAGCATCGCGGTGAGGAACAGTCCTCGTGTGGTGAATTTCTGGATCAGGAAGGCCGTAATCGGGATCATGATGCCGTTGACAAGCATGAAGCTCGTCGTCACCCACTGGGCGGCGCTGGCCGAGATGTCGAAGGACCGCATGAATGCCGGCAGCGCGGTGTTGAGCAGGGTCTGGTTGAGGATGATGACGAATGCACCGGAGACGAGGACCGCAAGAACCACATTCCGATTGATCGGCTTGCCGTCGGACGTCGTGTACTGCCCGCTGTCCTCTTTTGTCACCGAAGTTCCTTCTTTCCCTTACTCGTCTGATTCCATCGGCCCGTTCGGTGCCGGCGCAGACCTGTCCGACTGCACCGGTTCTGTCCCCAACCGGGCTGTGCGATTCTACTCCCTACGGTCCGACCTCTACTGACAGGGTATCGGCAGCAGGCAAGGGAGTGTGGCACAGAGGCATCCCGGAGACACCCGACTGTCCACCGCCGAGGCGATGCCTGAGATCGTCAGTCACATCGCCATCTTGATTCGCCGAAACCGATGAGCCGGCAGGCTGAGTTATAGACGTCGACAGGATGTTGGGTGGTCGGAGTCGACAGCTGCAATTCTCGCTGCTGCCGCGTCATACATCGTTGTCGAGCCGGTGGACTCTCGTTGTCGAGCCGGTCGACGACAGGGCGCAGCCCGCTCCGTTGGCCAATTGACGCAGCGGATTGGAGCAGCTGCCTGATCACACGATCCGCGTCTCCGGGGATTTGGTCTTCGCCGGATCCGTTTCGGGTAGATCACCGAGGGCATCATCGATGCGGGAGAGCACCTCGGCGTCGAGCTTCACACCGGCTGCGGCGACATTCGAGTCGACCTGTTCGGGACGTGAGGCACCGACGAGTGCGGTCGCAACATTGTCGTTGGCGAGCACCCAGGCGATGGCGAGCTGTGCCATCGTCAAGCCCAGGTCGGCGGCGATGGGTTCGAGCTCGGCGACCGCGTTGAGCGTGTCATCGTCGAGATAGCGGCCGGTGATCATGTCTTTGCCGCCCTTCTCATCGGTGGCCCGGGATCCGGCAGGCGCCGGCTGTCCCGGCTTGTATTTGCCGGTGAGTACGCCCTGCGCGATCGGTGACCACACGACCTGGGAGACCCCGAGTTCCTTGGACGCAGGGACGACCTCGGATTCGATGACGCGCCAGAGCATGTTGTACTGCGGCTGATTCGACACGAGCTGGATGCCGTGGCCGCGGGCCAGATGATGGGCTGCGCGGATCTGATCGGCGTTCCACTCGCTCACGCCGATGTAGAGGGCCTTGCCGGCGCGTACGACATCTGCGAAGGCCTGCATGGTCTCTTCCAGCGGGGTCTCGTAGTCGTATCGATGGGCCTGATAGAGGTCGACGTAGTCGGTGCCCAGGCGCGAGAGCGAGCCGTTGATCGATTCCGTGATGTGCTTGCGGGACAGGCCGGTGTCATTGTGTCCCTTGGGTCCGGTGGGGAAGTAGACCTTGGTGAAGATCTCCAGGGACTCGCGACGCTGTCCCTTGAGGGCATCGCCGAGGACCTGCTCGGCCACGGTGTTCGCGTACACGTCGGCGGTGTCGAAGGTCGAGATGCCTGCGTCGAGAGCGGCGTGAACACATTTCGTCGCGGTGTCGTTCTCCACCTGGGAACCGTGCGTGAGCCAGTTTCCGTAGGTGATCTCCGAGATCTTCAGGCCGCTGTTTCCAAGATATCTGTGCTCCATGGATCCAGCCTACTGCTGGGCGGGCGGACTGGACACCCCCCGCCGGAGCATCGTCGAATCGAAGGCTGCCGATGACCTCGCCGAGGTGGCCGTCGGTGGGGCGTTCTCCGCGAGGTGTCCGCGCAGGGTGGTGGCGAACGCGGCAGAGTCGCCGGTGCGCAGGTGCTCGACCAGCGAGACGTGTTCGGCGATGATCTCTTCGCATCGGTCGAGGAGTCGTTCCCCGGAGGCGAAGAGGATGAAGCGGTGCCGGTCGGAGAGCTGCGTATACAGTTCCAGCATCACCTGGTTGTCTCCGGCCTCGACGAAGCCGCGATGGAAGGCCAGCGTCAGGTCGATGAAGGCGGTGATGTCGCCGGAGTCGAAGGCCTCCCTCTGAGCCTCGATCGAATGGTCGAGACCATCGGCCAGTTTCTGCCGCAGCGCATCCGGGGCTCGGTCGACAGCAGTCGTCTCGAGCACGAATCGGGCATCGGCGAGTTCGGCGACGGTGCGCTCATCGACTCCCTGGACGATGGCACCGCGCTTGGGGTAGATGATGATCCACCCCTCGTCCTGCAGTCGGGCGAGTGCGACCCGCACCGGCGTGCGGCTGACCTGGAGATCGGCCGCAAGACCGGTCTCACCGAGCATGGTTCCCGGCAGGTGGGTGCCGGTGAGGATCTGAGCGCGGATGAGCTGATAGGCGCGCTCGGCTGCGCTGGTGCTGCCGCCGCTGTTCGTCGCCACCGAAGCCTCCTCGTCTGCCGTGCAGAAGATGTCATTGCCGTACCTGCTGATCGTCGTCCGCCTCGGGCGGGGTGATCCTCTGACTCAACGTACCTGAGATGTCTTAGCGGTGGCATTCGCTGAGTGGACAGGTTCCTTCTGGCCGGGCCACCGCATCAGCGGGACCGCGCGAATCGAGAATGCCAGGGCGATGAGGAGGACGATGGTGGCCATCATATTGATCCACAGGAACCCACCAGCCTGCAGCACCGTGCCGGCCATGCCCGCCATGAGCGCACCGCCGAGATTCATCGCCGAATCCGAGGCACCCTGCAGGGTGACCTTCGCATGCTGTGGCACCGAGGCCGTGAGCAGCGCGGACCCGCCGATGAGGAACATCGACCAGCCGATGCCGAGGAAGATGAGTGCCGTGCTCAACAGGACCATGGACGAGACCTCGGCCGCGGCATCGACGACGCCGAGAGTGATGGCGGTGGCGAAGACGACGACACCGCCGGCGATCACCGTTCCCGGCCCGAAACGATCGGCCATCCACCCGAACACGGGGGAGAGGGCGTACATGCCGGCGATGTGGACACTGACGACGATGCCGATCGCGCCGAGGGAGAACTCCTGGTGATCCATGTGCACTGGAGTCATGACCATGACGTTGGTCATCATCATCTGGCCGGCGATGATCGTGATCATCGCGAACAGGGGAACCGGGCGGGCAATGGCGAAGCGCAGCGCCGGCCCCAGCTTCATCGTCGCTGGTTCAGCCCTGGAAGAGGTGGACTCAGTCACCGCCTCGGCGGCACCCGGTTTGATCTTCTTGGTCAGCGTCGATGCGACCAGCGTCGCCAGCCCGAATGCGGTCATCGAGATCAGGTAGGGACCGGCCAGTTCGTTCATGCCCAATGCCGCGCCGAGGTGAGCGCCGGGTTCGGTGAAGCTGGGCCCGAGCACGGAGCCGACGGTCGTCGCCCACACCACCAGCGACATGGCCCGCCCAGCGGACTTCGGATCGACGAGGTCGACGGCCGCATAGCGAGCCTGCAGGCCAGAGGCGGTCGCGGAGCCGCACATCATCATGCCCAGCATGAACAGGGGCAGGAGCTGGAACGCGACGCCGAGGAGGACGACCGTCGCACCCAGAGCGCCGATGCCGAAGCCCAGAGTCAGCGCGGTTCGCCGGCCGGCCTTGCCCGCCAGCACCGCCAGGGGATAGGCGATGAGGCCGGCGCCGAGGATGACGCTCATCTGGGCGATGCCCGCCATCGAAGTCTTGCCGGTGATCTCCTCTGCGAGCAGTCCGCCGACCGCGTAGCCGGAGGCGATTCCGGCACCGGAGAGCAGCTGCGCGGTGATCAGTTTGGCCTGTGCTCGCATGCGGGTCTTCATCGACGCCTTCCGTCATCTGTGAGATACACTCACACAACATAGCTTGGATCCAACTTGGATACAATATGGTCTCACTGTCGCCGAGGACCACCACGGCGTGGGGCGGGTGTGTGAGGCGATCAAGGGCTGCGAACTGCCCGTCGCCGTCGCCATTCACGGCTACTGCATCGGGGAGCGGCAGAGATCGCGGCCGCCGCTGACTTCAGGGTCGGCGGAACGGGGCCCTGGTATTCGATGCCCGAGGTGCGCATCGGGATTCCCTCGGTCCTCGAGTCCGTCGACCTTCACCGGCAACTGCTTCAGCGCCGAGGACATGGACACGTGCGGATTCCTCAACGCCGTCGTCGACGATTCCGCGGCCGAGGACCGGGCGCTGGGCTACCTCTACGACACGATGAGGGCCCCTCGCGCGGTCATCGCCCAGCAGAAGAGACTGCACCGGACGTGGAAGAACAGCTTCGAGCGTGAGGCGCTGGCCGACAGCAAGAAGGAGTTCGCGCTCGCCTTCGCACGCAATCACGGCTGAGCTGAAGAGGTGTCGGGGATTGCTCGCCGAGGCGGGTGTGGGATGAGATAGGCGAATGGACTTTGTGGGATTGGTGTTCGTCGGCGTTCTGGTCGGACTGAGCACTGTGCTGTTCGGATTCGGCGGCGGCTTCGTCACCGTCCCGATCATCACCCTCGTCCACGCCGACCTCGGCAGTGACACGGCACGGGTGGCCGCGGCCACCTCGGCGCTGGTGATGCTCGTCAACGCCGTCGTCTCCACGATCTCGACGAAGCGCGAGACTCTGGCCCACCTCAAAGGCGAATGGTGGCTGTTCATCCTCCTCGCCGCCGGTGGGGCGTTCGGGGCCTTCTGCGCGAAGTTCGCTCCCGAGGTCCTGTTGAAGTGGGGTTTCGTCATCTACATCGCGGTGACCGCGATCGACCTGCTCGCCCGTCCCGGCTTCTTCCGCCGAGGTGGGGCGCAGGTTCGCGCGAAAGCTGGGAAGGGCAGTGAAGACCTCGGCGAGGGCGGTCGCGGAATCGCGGCCCTGTTCGGTTTCCCAATCGGCGGCCTGGCCTCCTTCCTCGGCGTCGGCGGCAGCGTGATGACGGTCCCGATGATGCGCCGCTCCGGGGCGACCATGACCGTGGCGACCACCCTGGCCAACCCTCTGACCTTGGTCATCATGCTCCCCGCAGTCCTCGTCACGATCACCACCCATGCCTCCACCGAGATCCCGGGAATGATCGGCTCCGTGGATCTGCGCTCGGCGCTCGCCCTCCTCGTCGGTGCGATCCCGCTGATCGTGCTGCTGCGTCGCCGCGTCCCCAAGATCCCGGAGATCATCCACGCCTGGGGCTACGTCATCCTCCTCATCACCGCCGGAGTCGTCGTCGCCGTGGCCTGAGCAGGGTGTGACGCCGAGCGGACGACTTGACATCGACGGGCCGCGCTATAACCTGCGCCCTCGACGATCAGGGGGCCGCTGGGTGGGTGTGCCGGGTTGGCTCTAGCCGTTCCAGCGGCGCTCGCGCAGCACGGTGGGCAAGCCGAAGTAGATGGGCGGCCGCGCGGAGGCTTCCTGCGCGCGGGCGGAGGATCCGCTGCCACCAGAACCTGCGCTACCAGATCCCGCGCCACCAACTCCGCTGCCACCCGATCCCGTGGCGCTCGCCCCGCCCAGCGCCCACGCGCTTTCCCAGCTGATGAGTTCGCCGGCGTGGCAGACCGGGTCGCCGCCGCTCGAAGGCGGTTCGGCCCACAGCCACAGGTTGATGCCGTACTCGACGAGGGTGAACTTCTCAGCGGATGAGCGTCCGGCGTTCTCCTTGACCAGTGCCGATCGCACCCGCGCCGAGGTGGTCTCGAGCTCCGTCCACCCGTCCTGTCGGTGAGGGAGGAAGATCCACGTCCCCGCGGGGACGTTTTCGGGTACAAGCTCCTCGGCGGTCATGGTGTCGATGAAACCGTCTGGGTTCCCAGGTTCGGAGGTGGCGTCGCTGGCGAGGAGCTGACCGAAGCAGGTGCGGGCCACCTCGGCGGTGGGGGAGACGAGGAGGATATGGGCGGCCTCATTCCGGACGTCGTCCCAGTCCAGGTGGGTGAAGGGGTTCGCCTGCATCGTGGACAGGACCTGAAGCCAGTGCCCTGGAACCGGGGCGTCGGTGATCAGGTGCGCCGTCTCGGGCCGCTCTGAATCGTGTCGCACCATTGTCTGCACCCCTCAATAACGAATTCGTCACTTTGCGTCCGCAGCTAGTGCAGCCGCCGCAATTCAGTCATATCATTTCTGTAGTGGATCGCGACGCGGCGTCTTTGCCGCGCACGGTCCACGACCACGTTCTCACCTCTTTGTGCACGACTGGACACCCATGCCCTTCTTCGTCTTCCTCAACCATGCCACGAAACGCCTGCGGGCAGGCCTGATCTTCGCTTTCATCGCTGTCCTCAGCCTCGCTCTTCTCTCCGCCTGCGCTGAGGGCGGCGACGTCGAAGCTGGAGCCGATGAGGCTTCCCGGAGTTCGGAACCGAGCCCAGCAGCTGATGCGACGACGGCGCCTGCAGCCCAGTCGGAGACCGCTGAGCCCGGTCAGAACAGCCAGGACAGCTCGGGTGGGGGCAGGGCCGAGGAGACAGAACAGGGCCGGGCCGGTGGTTCGACTCCCGGCACAGCCCTGGCGATGCTCGAGGAGCTGGAGGTCAAGGGGCGGGCCCCGAAGACCGGGTACGACGCGGACCTCTTCACATGGCGGTCTGACGCAGACCGCAATGGCTGCGACACCCGCAATGATGTTCTGCGCCGCGACCTGCGCGACATCACCCTCAAGGCAGGGACGAAGGGCTGCGTCGTCATCGCCGGTGACCTCAGCGACGAATACAAGGGCGAGACCTACGCCTTCGACCGCGACCCGAACAACATCGACATCGATCACATCATCGCCCGCTCCAACGCCTGGCAGACCGGGGCCGCGAAGTTCGATGAGGACACGCTCAGGGAGTTCGGCAACGACCCGCTCAACCTGTTGGCCGTGAGCTCGAGCCTGAACCGGCAGAAGGGTGACGGCGATGCCGCGACCTGGCTGCCACCGGCCAAGAGCTACCGCTGCGACTACGTCTCCCGCCAGATTGCGATCAAGCACAAGTACGAGCTGTGGGTCGTCAAAGCGGAGAAGTCCGCGATGCAGCGAGTGCTTGGCACCTGCAGCAACCAGCCCGCGTTCACGAAGGACGTCGCCTGGCCAGAGCCAGGTGAGGGCGACAACGTGAAGACGGCGGAGGACGCCTCGACGAAGAAGAAGTCGAGTTCGAAGAAGTCATCGGGTTCAAGGAAGAAGACGAGCTCGGGATCGAGCTCCGGATCGGGATCGGATTCGCCTGGCGCGGGGTCGAAGCGGTCCGGCTCAGGTTCGGGCTCGTCAGGCTCGGTCTATTTCGAGAACTGCACCGCTGCTCGTGATGCCGCAGCCGCACCCGTTCACCGAGGCGACCCGGGGTATGCGTCCCACCTGGATCGCGACGGTGACGGAGTCGGCTGCGAATAGTCGCCGCTGGTTGCCGGGGCAGCTGATCTCCTCGGCGGCAGAACAGTTTCGTTTTCAACAGATAACGAATCGGTGACGGAATGGGTGAAAGCGACTGCTGTAGAGACAACCTGCCCTAACATTTCAAGCGTGCCTAATTCGATGAACTCCGCAGACGCTGCTCGCAGCACTCGAATTCGGGCAGTCTCCCTTCTGGCCATACTTGTCTTTGCGCTGCTCTCCGGGTGCGCGGGCGGCAGTGGGGGTGAGGTCGTCGGAGGTGAAGTGGCCTGGTCGACCGGTGGAGGAGGATCCGCCGATTCGGACCCGGTGCCCTCACGACCTGCGGCCTCGGCAGCACCAGCCCCTGGCCCTCGACCGCATGGCGGCGACTCAGAAGTGCCCGCGAGTTCGGGCCCTGACGTCTCGGCGCAGAATGAGGCGACGCCCGCAGCGGGAGACGAAGGCAACAGCGATTCTCCTCAGCACAGTGCAGGTGCTGCAGAGTTGGGCGCGGCACGGTCGATGCTCGACGAGCTTGAGGTCAAGGGCAAAGATCACACCACCGGTTACGACCCACAGCTCTTCGACTGGTCGGCAGACGTCGATGGCAACGGCTGCGATACACTCAACGACGCGCTCAGGCGCGACCTGAGAAGCCTTCAGATCGAGGCCGGGACGAAGGGGTGTGTTGCCACCGCCGGTGACCTCGAGGACGAATACTCGGGTAAGGCATACGGCTTCGAGCACGGATCGGCCACTGTCGACATCGACTTCATCGTCTCCGGTTCCAATGCCTGGCAGACCGGGGCCGCTGCCATGTCCGCCGAGGAGCTGCGGGAGTTCGGAAACGACCCGCTCAACCTGCTGACCGTGAGCGCAGACCTCATTCGGCAGAAGGGCGGCGGAGACGCGGCCGCATGGCTGCCACCGAACGAGTCCTTCCAGTGCGAGTACGTCTCTCGCCAGATCGCAGTCAAGCACAAGTACGGACTGTGGGTGGCCGCCGCGGAGAAGGGTGCTATGCAAGCCGTGCTCGACACCTGCGCGGATCAGCCCGCCTTCACCAGGGAAGTGGCTTGGCCGAAACCGGGCGAGAGCGTGAAGACTGAATCGGCCGCCGGGGAGTCCACGCAGCAGTCCTCGACACAGCCCTCTGGTGAGGACTCGGAAACCGACTCGACAGAGCCCTCAGCGAATCCGGCCGCTCAGGAAGCGGCTGATGACGACGCAGACGCCTCCACCGCGGAGCGGACTGCAGACGCCGACTGACTCACACCCGCAGAGCCGCGAGCTACTTGGCTTCGAGTGGGAAGATGAGCAGGCTTCCTGAGGCGGTGGCGACCGTTTTGCCCGTGTTGTCAACGACCTCGCCTTCGGCGAAGGCGACGCGGCGACCGCCCTTGGTGACGCGTCCTGTGCAGACCAGGGGCCCGCTGTCTTTGGAGACTGGGCGCAGATAGTTCACCTTGATCTCGATCGAGGTGTAGCCGGTGCCCTTGGGCAAGGTGGTGTGAACGGCACAGCCGAGCGCCGAGTCGAGCAGTGTGCACACCAGGCCGCCGTGGACCATGCCGATCGGGTTGTGATGCGATTCATCGGGGCGGCAGTGGAAGGTGACTGTGCCTTCATCCACCTCGGCGATCTGCATTCCGATGTGCGCGCCGATGGGTGCTCCGGGGACCTCACCGCTGGCCATTTTGCGCAGGAAGTCGATGCCGTCCATCGTCGGCAGCAGCGACAGGCCCTGTGAGGTATCCGTCCAGGTCACCGTGGTCTCTCGGGTGCTTGAATCGGTGCTCATCTCAGTGTGCCTCCTTCGGCATCGGAACGTTCTGCAGACGCAGCTGTCCCCGGGCCAGCACCTTGTCCGACGTGGTGTCGGTGATGATGACCTCCCACAGCTGCTGCGTGCGGCCCTGGTGCAGGGCGGTGCCCTCGACGGCGACGGGGGCACCGGTGGTCGGGCGCAGGAAGTCGGTGGCGTTGTGAATGCCGACAGCGAACTCGCCGCGTTCGGACACGGCATGGCTGGCACCGATGCTTCCGATGCTCTCCACGATCGTTGTGTAGACACCGCCGTGGACGACGCCCCACGGCGTGAGGTGGTCCACTCCCAGATCGGCATGGCCGCGGACGCTCGTGTTCGTGACCTCGTCGATGATGAGCCCCGAGGCGGCGACGAAGCGGCTGCTGGCTTCGAGCGAGACGTCCGGGACGGACTCTGATGGTGCGTTCATCGGTTCTCCTTTGAGCTGCCTGAATAGCCTGGCTGAATAATTTGAAGTTAGCCTACACTGGAGTGACAGGTCAACTGCAGGAGAGACGAGGAAGGGGGCGCCGATGGACTGGCTGGAATTCGACACCGCAGACTGCTCGATCCAGAAGACGCTGGATGTCATCGGGGAGAAGTGGACCGTGCTCATCCTCCGTGAGGCGTTCAACGGCGTGCGCCGGTTCGACCAGATCCGTGATCATGTCGGCGTCTCCGACCCGGTGCTCTCCGACAGGCTGCGCAAGCTCGTCACGGCGGGCGTCCTCGCGGCCAGGCCCTATCGCGAACCCGGGCAGCGGGCACGCAAGGAATACCGACTCACGGACAAGGGACTCGACCTCTATCCGGTGATGATCTCGCTGCTGCGGTGGGGTGATGAGCACTGCGGGGACACCGATGGGCCGCCGCTCGAGGTCCTCCACCGAGACTGTGATGAGCCGGTGCGAGCTGTCGTCGAGTGCGCGGCTGGGCACACCGTCTCCTCGCCGAAGGAGGCCCTCACTTCGCCTACGTCTGCGGCGACTAGGCGGTCTGTGCCCGTGGGCGACTAGGCGGTCTGTGCCCGTGCGCGGATGAGATCCTCGGCGGTGCGCACGTAGGGGTGGTGATGCACCGCCTCCCTCGTCTGCAGGACGATCCGGCGCCGAGGTGTCGGATCGATCAGCGGCACCGCTGTGACTCCGTTCGGCAGGTCACGAATCGCCAGCGAGGGCAGGGCCGAGACCCCGACTCCGGCGGCAACCATAGCCAGGACGGCGTAGTGGTCATCGGAGCCTGCCGCAAAGCTGGGTTCGTAGCCGGCCGCATTGCATGCCCGGGTGACGATGAGAGCTGCCGGTGTGTTGCTGATGTCGGCGTCGACCCACGCCTCGTCGCTGAGCTGGGACATCGAAACCGCCTCGGCGCCGGCCAGGCGATGATCGGAGGCGACGACGAGCAGGAAGTCCTCCTCGGTCAGCACCTGCCGTCGGAAACCCGGAATCGTCCGCGGAGGAAGCGAAGGCTCCTCCGAATGGATCTCAAGATCGTGCGGACTCCAGTCCTCGGCATCCGTCGCGGGGCTGAGGCTGATCTCGAACGCCACCGTGGGGAATTCGGTGACGACTGAGGAGACGATGGAGGGGATCCACTCCTTCGCCGCCGAGGAGAAGCAGCCGATTTCGAGACGCGGTCGGGGGCCTCGGCGCAGGTCATCGAGCGTGGCCTCGAGGCGTCGCAGACTGGAGAAGACTTCGCCGGATTCCTCGGCCAGGCGCACTCCCACGGGGGTCGGTGCGATTCCCCGGCCGCTCCTGTCATAGAGGGGCAGGCCCACGTCCTTTTCCAGCCTGATGATGTGCTGGCTGATCGTTGCCGGAGTGTATTGGAGATTGGCCGCAGCCTGCTGGACGGAGCCGCTGGCGACCACTGCCCTCCAGATCGCGAGTCGGTGGGTGTCGAGCATGCTCTGATTATAAGGTATTTGCTGACAGAGGTATGAAAACAATTGCTTGTGCTTGATGGAGCGGAAGGCGAGGATGAAGGCATGTGGATCATTCCGTTGCTGTTTCTCGCCTGTGGCTACGCCGTCGTCCTCTTCGGCATGGGGCGTTTCCTCCAGCCGTCCCACGACCGGTTGAGAATGAGGCGATTGGACAATCCTGCCCTCGTGCAGACTTTGGCCCGAGGCTGGGCCACTCTGACTTCAAACGACAGCCTCGAACGCATCACCGATGAACTCGGAGTGCGTCGACGCGGGCCACTCGGCTGAAAGGGCCTGCGGTAACCTCTCGCCGAGACACCTGCGGAGCTCCGAAGCGTTGCTGTGCGCACCGGTGTTGGGGCGTTCTACCGGTGTCTCGAGCAGGTCCTCTGCCTGCTCATGGCCTGCTCAGGAGAAGAGCGTGATCCCGAAGATCGCGAAGACGACGAGGTGGGCGCCACCATGGACGGCCGTGATCTTCTTCGCCGCGAATGTCGTCACCGACACCAGCAGGGTGACGGCGAAGAGGAGCAGATTCGCCGGCGACTCCGCGAGTACGATCGGCTGATCGGTGAGCAGTCCGATGAGCAGCACGGTCGGAATCGTCAGCCCCACCGTTGACACCTGCGCCCCGTGGCACAGATTGCTCACCCGCTGAATCTCACCGGCCCACGCGGCCCGCACCGAGGTGATCGTCTCCGGGAGGAAGACGATGAGTGCGATGACGACCCCTGACAGAGCCACAGGAGCGCCGAGGCGACCCAAGCCGTCATCGAGCAGCGACGCCATATCGTGGGAGAGCAGCACGATCGGCGTGACCGTGGCGACGAGCAGGGCCAAGCGCACGATGATCTCGGTGCGGTGGGTGGAGATGATCTCGACGATGCTCTGCTGCGGTGCAGT
>JAKDSA010000097.1 GCA_030457025.1 Brevibacterium sp.
GAGTACTTCTTCTTCGGCATGGTTTCTACTCGCATTCTCCGGCCCATTATGGGCCAGTCTCAGCGTGTCCACCACTCAGGGTTCAGCCCCATGCATTCGCCGATTGTCTGGATAGTCCCGGCGCAAGCGCCCGCTGATCTGTTCTGGCGACCAACAATGGACAAGCCGCGCAGAGACGTAGTTACACAGTGGCGGGTTCTTCTGCAGCTTCAACCGTTGTGGCCGGGCCCGTCGTCGTTGAGCACGATCGTTGGCATCAACGGCTCGATAGGCATTAAGTCCCTTGTTGCGGCGGATCTCCCGGCTGATCGTCGACGGTGCGCGGTGCAGACGCACAGCAATGATCCGGATAGAGTCGCCGGCTGCGATCCCGCGGGAGACTTCTTCCCGATCGGTCAGTGTCAGTGATGCCCGGCCAGGCTGCGGGACTGGGTAGTAGATGCCGCCCCTCGGCCTGAGGATGGAAAAGACTGAACCTGGCGGTACTCCGACGTTGCGTGCGATGTGGCTGAAGGAGTTGCCTGCTTTCCAGAGTTCCCACACTCTGCGCCGTTCATGTTCGGGCAGACCTGGGCGTCCGATCTTGACCATGTGCGCCTCCTGTCTATCAAGGTGTTGCACTCACGGTTTGAGTCTAGGGATGCTTGCCGCAGGATCGTGTTCGCACGCCTGAGCTCGCGGTTCTCCCGTTCAAGCTCCGCCATCCGAGCCGCGTTTTCCGACGTAGTACCCGGCCTGAGGCCTTCATCAACCTCGGCCTTCTTCACCCAAGTACGCAGCGCTTCGGGGTGGACACCGAGTTGCTCGCCGATCCGATTGAACGCGCCCCTGCGAGCTTCGGGATCTTTCCGCGCATCGATCGCCATCCTCGTGGCTCGCTCGCGTAGCTCGTCGGGGTACTTTCGTGGTGCGACCATGCCGCCCATCCTTCCGGGTCAACGATGTCTCCATTAAACCCGGGGCGATTCACCACAGCGGTGTTGAAGACCTGTCGTACGGCGGCAGGATCGGCCACGTCCGCCTGCACGAAATACGCAGTGCTACCCTTGGCGGTGATTTCGTCCACCGTGGCTTTGGCCGCCGGATCACGGTCGACAAGCAGGAGGCGGGCGCCTTGGTCACTGAAGAGGTTCGCTGTAGCCCTGCCAATATTGGCTGCACAGCCAGTCAGGATCACGCGCTTGTCCTCGAGGAGCTGGTCCTTCATGATTCCACGCTTGCGAGGACAAGGCCGTCGAGTGCAGCCTTGGCGATTTCATCATCCGGTTCGACCGTTCCTCCGGAAACGCCGATTGCCCCTACGCCCACTCCGTCGAGCGTGAGGGCTGCCCTCCGGCAAAGCTCACCAACCGATGATGCGAGGAAACCTCCAGGCAGTACAGCGGGCCACCTGGCTGGGTCAGGGGACCGACCTGGCTGGTGGGCATGTTCAGTGAACGCGAGGTGGAGGCCTTGCCTCGGGCGACTTCGGCGCTTAGGAGAGGCGCGCCGTCCTGCCGGGCGAAGGCCAGGAGCTCCCGGCCGCTATCAACAACGGCGGCGCTAACCGATACATTGATCTCTGTCGCTTTGGCGAGGGCTGCCTGGTCCAGTGCCGCTGCCTGTTGGTACGTCAGTTGCATGGGACTTCCGTTCGTTGGCTGTCTTGAATTTCGTGATGGTCCGGCATCGCTAAGCCTGAATCCACCGATCCAAGAGGGAGTCCCGGTGCGATCCGATTTCGGACAAAGCCCCGGGTTTCGGGCAGGACTGAGATGCGAGCCTCGCTGCTCGTCGTGTTCCACTAAAGAGTCCTCGTATCGCGCCGGTGGCGGCTGGTCGGTCAGGCTACAACCCGCACGGGCGGGGCATTGGCAGCGGCGAAGAGGCTTCTCCATTCCGTCTCCCAGGGCCATTGTTCGGGCAGATGTAACGTGACCCGCCGGGCCGATGTCGCGATCCGGGCTGGGACACTGACCAGTTTCGTCCGGATCGTTGCCGTCGTCGCCTTCGCCATACCAGTCCCGGCGATCGTGGCTGCCGCTCGGGTGAGGTTGAACGCGATGACGGCCAGGACCAACCAGGCGGCGTTCGCGTTGATCTTGCCCGACGGAAGGTGAGCCAGTCCACTGTTCTTGACGTCGGAGTTGACTTGCTCAATGACGGCATGTCGGCGATGTGTCTTGTCCGCGGTGACCGTATCGAGATTGCTGGTGGTGAAGAACGGATGGAACCGATACGTGTCGAACAGAGTCGGGGCGTAGAGGTCTTTGGGGTTGAGCTCAGGAATCCGACGCACAACCAAACGCCCTGTGATTTGCTGACTCTTCTTCTTTGAGATGAACGCGGTGAAGTCGACCTCGGCAACTTCAGCCTTCGAGATCCACCGGTGGTTGTCCTCGTCATAGATCGCGTTCGTATACTCAATCGTCTCCCACGCATCATCGGGGATCGTCGCGATGGTTTTCTTCACATGCGCATCCATACGCGCGGTGACCGAGACATCGGCCCCGCTGGTGATCGCTGCAGTCACGGCGGCGTGAGCGTAGTAGGCCGAGTCGGCCCGAAACAGGGCCCGTGCCCGGGCCAGCCCGTCGAGTCGTCGAGTCGTGGCCAGGGCGTCGCTGATGAGGCGGGCTGCTCCACGTGGGGATCCGACCGCTCCTTCGCGTAAGCGTTGGCCGACGATGACTGGGGCCGAGGCTGATGTGGATACGGTGGCCAGGATGGCGTTGAGCCCACGAACTCCGGAATACCCGTATCCGGAGCCTTGCTTCTGATGTCCATGGACTTCAACGATCGTGTCATCAACATCGACGTACACGTACTGGTCGGGGTCATGAGCAATCAGCGGGGTCCGCGTGCTCAGGCGGGTCAGGGTTCGGGAGGCGATGGCGTCGAGTTGGCGGACATGACCGAAGGTGAAAGTCCGCAGGAACGAGCCCAGAGTCGAGGGCGCGTAGCGCCCGGTGAAGACCGTGTTCATGCCGCCGTGGCGCAGCAGGGCCATGTCATCGATGGAATCGGCACCAGCGATCATTCCCGCCACCAGCGAAGTCACCTTCGCTCCCGCGTTGGCGCCTTTGTCCGTGGGCACGCTGAGGTGCTTGTCGGCAAGAGTGTGTAGGCCGGCATTGTCGGCGAGAGCCAGGATCGGGACGAGGCCGGCGGCCGACACGAGGTTGGGGTCGTCGAACGTGGCTGATGTTGCTGCCGGGGTGTGAGAGACTTTCACCTACGAGATGCTCCTTGATCTGGTGGAAAATGTTGCTGTGGTAAGTTCCATTTTCCCTGATCACAGGGGCATTCTCTTTATCGGCACACTCCTATAGCCCCAACCTCATCGGTGGATCCAGGTTTAACCGCCATCTCCTGAGAGTCTCTCATTGCCCTCTCCTTTGCCTCGGGCGTGGCATCGGCGTACTCGCCGGTTTCTGGGTTGAACTGCCGATATTTGGAGGGGTTGTCGCGGATCATTTTGGCCGCCGCGTTGAATGCGCCGAGCTTTCGTCCCTTCACGTTGTCCTTGGCGTGCATCATGCCCTGACCAGCCTTGAGCAGCTGACCTCCGGCACGCATCGCGCGTCCCGACTTCGATCCGATACCCATGACGCGACCGGCCTGACCGAGCATTGAGCCCGCCTTGCCCATCACTACGCCTTTGCCACCAGCTGCGGCGACTGCTGGAGTGATGCCACTGACTCCGCCGACGGCTGCGAGTCCGGCTCCGCCGGTTGCGATGGCGGCGGCACCTACTGCCGCAATCTTGGCGGTGCTCTTCATCGCGCGTTGGGGTGCGGTCGCCTGCTTGTCAATGACTGAAGTGTCGCCCTGGATTGCGCCCTTGACCATGTTCTTCAGTGGGAACGCAACGAATGCGAGTGCCACGAAGAACAGTAGGGCAATCTGGGGCTTCATGATCCAGGGGATAGACCCAAACGTGGTGGAGCCGAACAATGATGCCATCGCGTAGGACACGAAGAGGACAACACAGACGGCGCCGATCTGCTTGAGCAGGTTCGCGCCGATGATCTCCGCGTAGCGAATGGCGAACGGCCTGCGCTTGCGGTCACCGATAGCGGAGACCAGGAGCACCATGGGTGCTAGGAAGAGGAGGAAGAAGAACATCATCTTCTGGAACCCGAGGTACACGGCGGAGACCAGGATAGTCAGGGACACGGCGATGACACCGACGAGCCCGGACATGGCGATGAGAATCTGCTTGTTGTATTCGTTGCCCTGAATGTGCGGGATCATCGCGGATGTGCCCGCACCAGCGCTATCGCAATAGCTGGAGCCCGATGCACCGTTGTAGGCCCACCGGCGCATCGCGTTGTCATCGTCCCCGGGGGTGTCCTTGCCGTTGTCCCGGTCATCGCACATCATCTTGATGTTGCCTAGGTACGGCACCTTGTCCCACTGGTTGTTCTGGCCCCACTTCAGGTTCTTGCTCTCGTCACCGTCCGGCGAGTAGGTGGCGGAGTTCCATGCCTGTGTCGCTGCGAGCACCTTCTGTCCGGTCTTATCGACGGCTCCGTCTTCATCTACACCGACGTACTGCCCGTTGAGGAGTGCAGGACCCCAGCCGACTTCTCCTTTTTCGAGGGCCTCGTCGTCGAGGGCGGCCTGGTACTCACCGACTTGTCCGAGGTGCCACGTCTGGTAAGGGATGCCGTACCAGAGATCCTGCTGGACAGCCTTCACAGGGTCGCCCGCATCGCACTCGGTGTTGTCAGTTCGCCCTCCGCTATCAGTGGCACTCATTTTGCACGCTGCCGATCCGGACACTTCTGTGACGATGTTCGTCGCCCAGGAGACGACTTTGGACGTGCTTGACCCCATGAGGAGATACACAGACAGGACGAACACCCCCCCCCAGCCGGTGGCCTTCATCGTCGCCTGGAGTGAGCCCTTAGAGCCCAGCCATGTGACACCGATACCAATGGGGACGAGGAGGTAAATCCACGGCTGGAAAATGTCGTACATCGCGCCGATGAACGGCTGCATTAGCTCTGAGAAGCCCGTGTAGAGCACGTTGTCCATGACCAGATTCAGGAACGCCATCGAAATCATCATGGGCACGTGCACCATGCTCATGAGAGCCATGTTGGCCAGCGGCCCCATCATCAGGGTGTCGGAGAAGCAGTCGTAGCCGTAATTGTGCCATTGGAGAGTGGAGAAGCCATACCTCTCGTAGGTCGGCTTGGCGATCACGTCACCCTGATCCCCGTACACCTTCTGAAGCCGGTCCAGGCCGTTGCCACCCTGACCACCGTTCTGATCCTGCGTGAAGTCAGGCTTGATCGTGGAGCGGTAACCATCGCGCGGCTCAGCCTGATTCAAACCCGCCATGGTGTCGATGTTCGTGTATGTCGCCTGGTCCGGCACATCGTTGGGACCGCACATATTAGTGATCGTCGCGGTCATATTTTCCTTCATGTCATCCCAAGGAAACGCCTGCGCCGACGACATCGAGAACCCGGTGAGACCAATGGCGAGAGCGAGAGCAGCGAGGACTAAGCGTACGACCTTGACTGCGCGTTCACGATGAGGGCGAGGGCGGCTCGTACGCTGCGCGCGGCGGTTCTCCTGCGCAGCGAGCCCGAGCATCGTGCCGGGGGCGCTCTGGGTGAGAAGCGCGGTCATGACCGACCACCCTCTGCCGTCCCATCCACGGCGTCGTGGAGTCGCTGCTGTTGTTCGGGTGTGGTCGCGCCTCGGATCGCGTGGAGCACGTCGATCGCGCGCTCCATGTCATATTCGACCCGTGCGGCCTCAATATTCTCACCGCGTCGGACGGCGGTGGCGAGTCGAGACCGGGCTCGACGAGTACGAGCTGACAGCAAGGCAAACCTCCATATAGTTGTGCCTTTCTCTCGTCTCCTATTCTACCTCGAGCTCAGAGACTAAGAGGGTATTTGCGCAGGTCAAATGCCCTGTTTGGCCACAGGGTGTTATATTGATCGGAGTCTTTTTGCCTGGCCAGCCGGCCCGTTTCGCGTTTGCGTCAGTGCCGATTTTTCTTCTGCCCGATGGTGCATTCGTCCACGAGCTTCGGAGTCGGGTTGATCCTGCGGTCACTAGACGCTGTAAAGCCGGCAGAAGGTGTTTGTCCGACTGTGACGACCGGGGCCCCACATTGATGCAATTGAGGCGCATCAGAGGCGCGCAGAGCCCTTGAACTTACAGGTGCCGTCAGGGCTCTCCCAATCGCACCGGGCCACTGCCGGTCGCTGACGCGCTCATGCGCTCATGCGCACGTGCGCACGTGCGTCTCATCCGCCTTGCCAAGGTGGAGCGAAGCGACACCTTGGCAAGGCGGAAGAGGCGATGGAGGAGCGGAGCGACCGCTCATCGCCTCTGAAGAGTATTCAAAAGGTAAACGAACCTTGAGGAGGTAACCACCCCTGAAAGGATGAATGTATGTATGTATGCGTCAGCGCTGACGCAGACGATGACGTCAGCTACTGCGTCAGCGCTGACGCAGTAGCTGATCTGTAGGTGGTGCAGGCGGTACCCGGCAATGGCTCTGGCTTAAATCAGGGTGGCCTTGGGAAGTGGCCGCAGTCCGCTATTCGCGCTGGCCGCAGCTCTCGACCGACCGGTGGTCATCACTCATCATTCGTAGAACAAGAGCGCGGTTCGAATAAGGGATTGTCTATCCAGAAATTGTGCGACCGTCGGGCAGAGAGGACGTGGCTAACCTCTACGGCCAGTTCGACGCTCTCCACGTTTGGTGGCAACCAAACGTGGACTGAGGAATCCGTTCCGGTTGCCATCCGTTTCGGGTAGAACAGACCCTCAGCCTCGGCGTCTAGTTTTGTAACATGGCTGATTCCCCGTCGTCGCCTCTGCCATTGGGCTCTTGGACGAGGATACGTCTTCGGGTCATCCCGATTCGCTGTATGAGGGTATTGACCGGGAAGAATGCGAACGGGAGATTTCCAGTCGATGATCCTAAAGCCGGACACTCTGCATGAGGCACCAACGCTATCGAGCCGCCCTCGCATCCAATGGCTCGTACCCCTGGAAGGGCCAAGCTCCGTTGGCTCGCCATCGAGGAGGAGGCGGAAGTCGAGGGGAGCTGAGGCAGCGCTAAGACGCAAAGCGAGGAACGCGACAACCACACCCAAGATAGTGGCCATTGCGGAGCCAATGCTGGCTACAAGTGCCAAATCAGAGGTGCTCATGTTCGGACTCCAAGCTTGTGACACTCGACACTGCCCACCGGAACGTATCCAGATTCGAGTCGCTCCCAGTGAGAACTGATTATCTCGCCAGAAACGTTCGCCTCCGCGAAGTCGCACTCGGCCCACGCCTCGATTGGATCTTCGATCGCGCGCGCGTTCTGGATGTCCATGGGGGCTCCTATGCGGTGAGGCCGTCGTCGGCGAAATCGGGGTCGATGTCGGACAGCGCGCTGAGGTCAAGGGCGAATTTTTTCGGTAGCGCGTTCATGTCGAGGAAGTGGTGTCCGTTGACTGAGGGGATGGTGGTGATGCGGAGTGGGAAGCTGCCGGGGCCGCCGAACGCCTTTTGCGCTCCTTGCCCGACGCGCTTCGCCGTGGTGTCACTGGCACAGATGTACCAGACGGCTCTGATCGCAGGATTGCTGGCATAGGCGGACAGCTTCTGTTCGTAGACGCTGATTGCCCTGTCGGTGTCTCGCTCTGCTTCGATAGCGATGTAGTCGCGCCCGTTGGTGTGGAGGACTGCAACGTCGGGTCGCTTGCCGGTGGTGCGCCCATTGGCGTTGTGCTCGGACTCCAGCTGCGCGGTGATCTCGTCGCCGTGGCGGTCGATGCCGGTTGCAATTTCGCGCTCGGACAGCACTCGGTATCCGGCTGACTCCAATGCCATACCGATGTCAGCGGCCATCCAGGCGTGCTGACACACGTTGGGGTTGATCGTGTTCCGGAGGTTCCACGGAAGGCCTGCGGTACGTGCACCGATTCGTGTAGCGAAGTAGGCGGTGGAGCCGTTCGGCGCGAGAGCTGTTCCGAGGAGTGGGCCGAGGCCGATTCCAGGGTCGTCCTCGATGGATTTGAGCGTGCGGAGCCGACGCTTAGCCGCCTCCACGGCGCGCGTGAATTCAGCGCGGGCCTCAGGGGCCAGTGCGTCGCGGTGACCGGGAGACCAGAGCGCGGGGGGTTGCTCGCTTCTGGCGATGTGCTCTGCCGTCAGTGAGTGCCAGCGGCCCAGCAGGCGCAAGCGGTTGAGGTCGCGCTCGGAAATGGCGACGCCCCGGTTGGATCGTGTGCGGATCGCGGATGGTGTGCGTGTCATGGTGCCTCCTCTGGTCAGTGACCTGTGGCTCTACCGCCATTCTATCAATAAAGTCTCCGATAAGGCATCCATTAAAGGCTCCGCTAAAGCCTCCGGACTGTTCTCCGAAACAAGGTTGTTGCCCGGTGGGTTTATTGACTCTCGAACCCATGGCTTAGTAGGTATCTGACCTGCATAGATGTAGCAATCTTCCTGGTCTCCGCCAGAAGCACACATTGTTTGTTGAGAGGGTAACCGAGAAGTAGGTGGAACAGTGTTCTGGAAGGGTGTACCTGTACAGCGTCCCGGTAGGGTGTTCTGGAACAGTCTTGGGGTACAGCCTTGGGGAACACTGTTCCGGTACACCCTTCGGGTGCGATCTCCCGATAGAGGGGCTCCCTTTGCAGAGCAGATGTGCTCTTCAAGGAACAGTGTTCCGGAACAGTGTTCTCGTGGAGAGGTGGCGTAGCTTCAAGCAGGGGACCCAGGGGATTCTTCGTTGTGGCGGACTCCTCAGGTATGTGCAGCTGTGGAGGTAGTCGTCTTGGTAAGGGATTCCTGGGGCCCATGGTGTTCTCTGCTGGAGGCGGTGCACCTGGCAAGGTCACGAGATTGGAGACCCTATAAGGTCACGAGATTCCAGACGATCTAACGGTTCAAGGCCACGAGTTTCGAGACCATCCAGGTGCACCAGGGACTCCAAGGTGCGGGCGGCTCTAGCGGGGTCAGTGCAACTCCAGAGGTGATTGACTCTCAGAGGGACACCTAGGGGTCCCCGGGGTTCATGCGGTGTGCTTCAGAGATCGAGTCGGCATCAATGGGAGCACCACGTTGTAGAGGCCAACACGGGTTGTAGAGGTCAGGGGATCCACCAGTTTCAGAGGTCAGCTTCACTCATGAACGGCGACGAGCTCCAGGCATCCCAGGGACTCCAAGGCACCAGCCTGTTTGACCAGGTCAACGTACGCATAAACGGTCACCCCGGAGAGCTAGCGCACCTCTGAAAGTCAGGAACACCAGGAACCCCCAGGTAACCGCTGGCACGGGTACCACCTGCACAAATGACACGTCACCTGACATGGGATGACACCACCTTGATACGGCCCGGCGAAGGGGGTTTGGCACCCCCTTGGGACCCCGCCGCCTCCATGCACATTGCTCGCGTCGCTCCGCAGCCGGCCCCGTGCTGCTCCCAACCTTTGCCCCACCCCGCGACGGCGCACCGGAGGATGATGGATGCATGGGCGTGGGGTCTAGCGGTAAGGGATTTACCGGCTTGGCCGAGGTGGCAGCGGATACCGCCAGCTGTGCTCGCGTTCTTCCTCTTCCCAAGTGACCGTGATCGTGCTGTCGGACGTTGCCATGGTCCTCGCGGCCACGAAGGTCAGTGCCTCGCCTGGTCCGAGATCAGTCACCTCGGGCTCCCTGAAGACCATGTGGGAGTCCGGTGCCGACGAGACAGTTACCCCGAACGCTGAGGCATTCCCGGTGTTCTGGAGCAAGTATGTGTCACCCTTTTGGTGGGTCAGGCTCCATTCGACCTTCTCTGGCAGAGAGATTGTTCCACCTGCCGGGTCGTGAGCTGCGATCTGCTCCAGCGCACCGATTGCGCGGCGCACGTTTTCATCGCTGAGTGCAGCGGCGGCCTCAGACCGTTTTGCGGCGGCGCGCTCGGCCCGCACTCCGAAGATGATACTGGCGATCACACCGAGGGTCGTGGCAATATTGGCGACCAGCGCCCAAGTGGCCATCACAGGGTCAGGCGACCTGCACGCGTGCGTCACCGGTGACGTATTCGAGTGCAAGCCCACCGCCGACAGCCTCAAGGTATCCGCGAATCGTGCCGACCTTGGCGCTGTCGAGCGCACCGTGCTCGATCTTAGAAACCTGACGTTGCGAAACACCGATACGCTCGGCAAGCTGCTGTTGGGTCAGCCCAGCTTCTTCCCGCAGTTCCCGGAGTCGGAAGGCTCGAACCTCAGCGAGCATCCGCTCTTTATGTGCCTCGACGTTTGCCCGGTCCACGGGATGCTCAGCGAGGAAGTCGTCCAGTTTCATAGCCATGATGATCACTTTCCTTTCAAGGTGCGTAGATGGTCGTCGAACAGGTCGTCGGCAACTGGAATATTCTGTCGATACCAGCGCTTCCAGTTGCCTGCCTTGTCCCCGGCTACGAGGAGAATCGCACTTCTCGTGGGATCAAAGGCAAAGAGCACGCGAAGCTCAGATCGTCCTGAAGAGCCGGGCCGTAGCTCTTTCATGTTCTTGTGTCGGGATGCAACCACGGTGTCCACTAGGGGGCGGCCCAGATGTGGTCCTTGTCCCTCAAGTAGTTCGACGGCGGCGACTACCTGGTCTCGTGAGTCGTCATCCAGTGACGCGAGCCATCTCGCAACCAGCTCGATGTCTACGCTCCACATGCGTCTAGTGTAGAACCTGTAGGTTCTAACGTCAAGCTCCGTGGAGCGGACATGAGGGCGCAATTGGACGCGTGGGTAGGCTCCGCCGCTTCCACCCCTCACCCACCTCCAGGACGAGACTTCGGGCGATGAAACCGAAATCCGCTTGGCCAGCTCGTACGCTGGTAACAGGCCTCGGCTAGCCGGTACCGCCTTGCTGGAGAGTCGAGGCCATGTCAGACCCCCCAACTAGCGTGGAGACCATGGGCACACCAGCACTCATCGGCATTGCAGCCCTCGGAGGTGCAATCACCGGGGGCAAGGTCGGCTTCGACAAAATGCGCGACGCCGCTGACTGGTCGCGAGCGATCTACCAGCACGACATGCAGTGCCTTGCTTCTGGGCACCAGATGCCTCGCGTCGAAGCTCCGCCCGCGCAGCCACGCAAGCCACACAATCTCCCCCTCGTATTCCTCGTTGGGCCGCTCGTGTGCGGCACTCTCGGCTTCGTCGCGGCTGTCCTGTTTGTACAGCTCGTCGCTTCAATATCCCCAGACTCCTCTGGTGCAACACGTGTTGTAGGAGGGCTCTTCTGGGGGTTCATGGGCGCAGGCGGCGGAGCGTTCTTCATCGGCACTTTCCTCGGATTGCTGCTCTGTCTGCTGGAGCTGGGTGCTCGGGCTAAAGCCTTCAACGTCGCGCTTCGCCGTGATGCGTGGGAGCAGCGCGAGCGGCTCCGTGCGGAACTAGAGAGTGGCCGCATGTCCCCCGACCAGGCGATCCGCGAGCTGGACTACTCCATCACTCACTGAGCACAACGAAGCGCCCCCGACATAATTACCGGGGGCAATTATGTTGGGGGGGACCCGCGGGGTAGAACAGGATAAAAACCCAAAACCCAACCACTGGTGGTG
>JAKDSA010000159.1 GCA_030457025.1 Brevibacterium sp.
CGAAGGTCAGCGCCGCGAAGGCCATCATGGTCGTGGCCGCGCCGTAGTCGATGGCCGCAGTCACGGCCACCTCGCCGAGGAAGTTGAACCATCCGACGTACCAGGCCCAATGCCGTTTGTTGCGTTTGGCTAAGCGACCGGCCCAGAAATAGAGCCCACCGGCCGTTGGGTACTTCGAGCAGACCTCGGCCATGGCCAGCGCCACGCAGAGGACGAAGACGCCGACCAAGGGCCAGCCGATCGTGATCGCAGCCGGACCGCCCGACCCCAGCGCGATGCTGTAGGAGGTGATACAGCCGGCGAGGATCGAGATGATGGAGAAGGAGACGGCGAAATTGCCGAAACCCGACATCCCGCGCTTGAGTTCCTGTTTGTACCCGAGCTCGGCAAGACTGGCCTCATCGGCGCTGAGGGCTGGACCTGGTGTCGGGTCATTGGGTGGTGCGGCTTCATTGCTCATGGAGAACACCGTTCTTCTCGAAATGATTGTTTCCAGAGGGCTCGGTCCGCGGTTCCGAAGTGGTCGTCGCTGACCGATCGGCATCGTCGGGATCAGGCCCGCCGTCGGCGCAGGCCCCGAAACCGGCGCATGCGGAAGTCACGAAATTAGTGCGTGACGCAGTTCACAACTCTGTTCTGTCGTTGAGCTTCTCACCGCGGAAATGGTTTGTCAATAGGTATTTGCGCAGACCTAAAAACAGAACTGTCCTCAATTTATCCGGGACTATTGCGTATCAATGGTTCGGTGGCATACCTTAAATGTGAGAGTCTTCCCAAGCCACCACTGCAGCGAAGCGTGATCACCGCAGGAATGCAGAGCGTCGCAAAGATGCGCACGCGTCACCTGGGCGTGCTACCGAAAAGAGGAACCATGAGCGTGACTTCATCAGACCTGACCCTGGAACAGCTGCAGGCAGAGATCGCCGCCGGCCGCGTCGATACCGTGCTCGTCGCCGCCACAGACATGCAGGGCAGGCTCCAGGGCAAAAGGATCACCGGACGGTTCTTCATCGACGAGGTGATGGACAACGGCACCGAAGGCTGCAACTACCTCATGGCCGCCGACGTGGAGATGAACACCGTCGACGGCTACGAACTCACCTCCTGGGAACGCGGCTACGGCGACCTCATGTTCGTCCCCGACTACTCGACCCTGCGCCGCATCCCCTGGCACCCGGCGACCGTGATGGTCCAATGCGACCTGGCCTTCCTCGACGGATCACCGCTGAGCGTCTCACCACGACAGGTGCTCAAGGCTCAGCTGGAGCGCCTCTCGACGCTCGGCTACGCACCCATCGGCGCCACAGAACTCGAATTCGCCCTCTACAACACCGGCTACCGCGAGGCGATGGGCAACGACTACCGGAACCTCGAAGCCGCCAGCACCTACAACATCGACTACTCGCTCTTCGGCACCGGCCAGGTCGAAGGCTACCTGCGACGCCTGCGCAATGAGATGGACGGCGCTGGCCTCTACACCGAAAGCGCGAAGGGCGAATGCAACCTCGGTCAGCTCGAGGTCGGCTTCCGCTACACCGACATGCTCACCACGTGCGACAACCACGTCGTCTACAAACTCGGCGCCAAGGAGATCGCGGACCAGGAGGGTAAGTCGGTGACCTTCATGGCCAAGCCCAACGACCGCGAAGGCAGCTCCTGCCACATCCACATGAGCCTCAGCGACACCAACGGAACACCGGTCTTTCCTGCAGGCCATGGCACCGAGATGTCCGAGACGATGAAGCACTTCGTTGCCGGCGTCGTCGCCACTCAGCACGACTTCACCTACCTCTACGCTCCGAACATCAACTCCTACAAACGCTTCGCCGACGGCTCCTTCGCCCCCACCGCCGTCGGCTGGGGATGGGACAACCGCACCTGTGCCGTGCGCATCGTCGGCCACGGCCCGGCACTGCGCTTCGAACAGCGCGTCCCCGGTGCCGACGCCAACCCCTACATCGCGACTGCGGCTCTCATCGCGGCCGGAATCCACGGAATCGAGAACAAACTCGAACTGCCCGAGGCCCTCGAGGGCAATGCCTACACACAGGACGTGCGGAGCATTCCGCGTCGCCTCCACGACTCCGTGGCCGCCTTCGGATCCTCCGACATCGCCCGCAGCGCCTTCGGCGACGAGGTCGTGGACCACTACACCCACGCCGGCAAAGTGGAGATGGCGGCCTTCGACGCAGCGGTCACCGATTGGGAGGTCCGGCGTGGCTTCGAACGACTCTGATCAGAACCCAGCCGCTGACCCGGGGCCCCACCGCGCACTCATCGGCCTGCCCACCTACTACGGCCGCGGCCAATTCGGAGTCTGGGACAGGGACGCGGCGTTCCTGCCCAGCGTCTACGTCACCGCCGTGACCAGGGCCGGTGGCCGCGTCGTCCTCCTGCCACCGGAAGATCCGTGGACGCTTGCCGAGGTGGCCGAACTCGACGGCATCATCCTCACCGGAGGCGATGACGTCGACCCCGCCCTCTACGATGCTCAGGCCCATCCCCGCACCCAGGCGCCCAATGTGCGTCGCGATTCCTTCGAGATCACCCTGTACCGTCACGCCCGCACCGCGAAGGTGCCGGTGTTCGCGATCTGCCGCGGCGCCCAGATCGTCAACACCGTCCACGGCGGAACCTTGCACCAGCACGTGCCCGACCTTGCGGACTTCGGCGCTCACGAGGCAGAGAAGAAGGACGAATTCGCCGAGGTGGCCGTGACGACTGCGCCCGACACCGCCGTAGCCGGCCTGATCGGAACCGGTGCCACAGTCAGGTGCCATCATCACCAGGCCATCGACCGCCTCGGCGATGGACTGATCGTCAGCGCACACGCCGCCGACGGGTGCATCGAAGCACTGGAAACCCCGGACGGGTCGATGCTCGCGGTGCAGTGGCACCCTGAAGAGACACTCGAAGATCTGCGCCTGTTCACCGGACTCGTCGAGGCCGCGGCACGACGCGCACAGAAGACGAAACCCGCACCACCACTGAACGCCACACCACCACAGACGAAGGCGGAGGCCCACCGATGACCGAAGTGATCAACCCCGCGACCGAGGAGCTCATCACCTCGGTCGAATCGCACAGCGCCGAGGCGACGAAGGATGCGATCGGCCGGGCCGCCTACGCCTTCACCCGGTGGCGGACCACGGCACCAGCCGAGCGAGCCGAACTGCTGCGCGCCTTCGCCCGCGCTGTCGACGCCGATATCGACAACCTCGCGGCACTCGAAGTCGCCGAGGCCGGACACACCATCGGCAACGCCCGGGGCGAGGCCGGCAACGTCCGCGACGTCCTCAACTACTTCGCCGGGGGAGTAGAACGCCACCTCGGCGATCAGATACCAGTGGCCGGGGGCGTCAATGTCACCTTCAACGAACCACTCGGAGTCGTTGGCATCATCGTGCCATGGAACTTCCCGATGCCGATCGCCGGCTGGGGCTTCGCGCCGGCACTCGCCGCGGGCAATACCGTGGTCCTCAAACCCGCCGAGCTGACCCCGCTGACGGCGATCCGCCTCGGCGAACTGGCCCTGCAGGCCGGAATCCCCGACGGAGTCTTCCAGGTCATCCCCGGCAAGGGCTCGGTCGTCGGACAGACGTTCACCGACGATTCCAGGGTCGCGAAGATCGTGTTCACCGGATCGAGCGCGGTGGGCGAGAAGATCATGGCCGACGCGGCCAAGACGATGAAGCGCACGACACTGGAACTCGGCGGCAAGTCCGCGAACATCGTCTTCGACGACGCCGACCTCGAACTCGCCGCAGCCACCGCACCCTACGG
>JAKDSA010000023.1 GCA_030457025.1 Brevibacterium sp.
GCGTAGACCCGCTCGATTCCGGCGTTCTCCAGGGTGTTGACGATGTGGTGACCGGCCGAACGGGACATGCGCGTGGGTCCTTTCACGAAGGTGAGTGCAGTTGCAGGTGCTGGTGGTGTTCGTGCTTGTGGTGAGGCGACGCTGTCGCGCGGGTGGTCGGCCGTACGCACGGTCGACCACCTCGGCGAGCATTGCTCAGTGCTTGAAGCCGGGCAGGTCGACGCTCAGACGTGGGGCGATGGCTCCGGCGAAGGCCGTGAACAGCGACAGGAAGGCCAGCATCGCCGCGGCCGGCCACCAATGATCGGACGCCGCAGCGACGAACCCGGTGGCGAGCAGCGGAATGAAGCCCGAGAGCATGCCGGCGACGTTCTGCGCCAGGGCGACACCTGTGTAGCGGGTGCTGGCGGGGAACAGGCCGGTCATCACGGTGCCCGATGCGGCGTAGGGCAGCGACAGCGTGCCGACGGCCAAGGTCATCGCGATGACGACGAGGACCGGATTGCCTGATGCGAACATGAGGAAGGCAGGAACAGAGACCACCGCCGAGGCGATTCCACCCCAGAGGATGACCTTGCTGGCCCCGTACTTCGTTCCGAGCGCGCCGCCCCAGATGAGGCAGAAGATCTCGACGGCGGCGGCGACCATGCTGCCCAACAGCAGAAGCGAATCGTCGTAGCCGAGGACGTTGACGCCGTACCAGACGCAGAACGCGGTCACGAGGTAGAAGCCGCCGACGCCGAGGAGAGCCGCCGCCATTCCGACGATGATCTGCTTCCAGCTGTCGCGGAAGGTGGTGCGCACGGGGCTCTTCTCGAGTTCGTCGGCTTCCTCGAGCTGACGGAAGACCGGTGACTCCTCGAGACGGCTGCGGATATAGACGGCGACGAGGAGGAGCGGGATTGCGACGAGGAACGGGATGCGCCAGCCCCAGGCGCTGAAGCTGTCCGCCGACAGGATCAGGGTCATGACGAAGAAGCCGCCGGAGGACAGGATCGTGCCGATGGGCGAGCCGATCTGCGGAATCGCGGCGTAGCGTGCACGCAGGTGAAGTGGGGCGTTCTCGACGACGAGGGTCATAGCGCCCGACCATTCGCCGCCGACGAACAGACCCTGCAGGATGCGCAGGAGCACGAGCAGCACCGGCGCTGCGAAGCCGATGGCGGCGTAGGTCGGCAGGGCACCGATGAGGCCGGTGACGATGCCGATTCCGACGATCGTGACCATGAGAACCTTGCGCCGGCCGACCTTGTCGCCGATGCGGCCGAAGATGAGACCGCCGATGGGACGTGCGGCGAGCCCGACGCCGAAGGTCGCGAAGGACGCCAGCGCAGCGGCGGTGGCATTCTCGCTGGTGAAGTACTGCACGTTGAAGACAAGGGCCGCAGCGGCACTGAAGAGGAAGAAGTCATACCATTCGAGCGCGGTGCCCAACAGGGCTCCGAGCGCGACCTTATTGGCATCCTTGATGCTGAGTTCATGCGTTGCGGAGTACTCCGCTGCAGCTGTGGGGTCGTTGTGACTCATGTGTCTCTCCATCGAGGGCAGGGCTGGGTCTTGTAACTTAGCCTTGATCCACCGATCTGCTGTTGCATAAGGCCGTGATTCGAAAAGAGGCGTGGATGGTCACGGTTCCTGCATAAGGGCATGATGGACGCTCCGGCGTCGCATCCGGTGTGTCCACTATTGGTTTGCCAGAAGCCTCCTACAACTTCTTCTGGCCGACGAGCCCGGGTCTGGGCGGGATGGTCAGGTCGCCACCGGGACCGGTGGGCTGAACACGGTGTTCCAGAGCCGGCCGAACTCGGCCGCCTTGGGCCAATGGGCTGGCAGGTGAAGAACGATTCTTCGCGCGTGACAGGCGATGCGGGCCGGGATGCTGATGAGCTTGGCCCGCAGTGTCGGGGCCCTTGACTTCGATAGCCTGCCCCCGGCCAAGAGCGCGCCCGTGCGGGCGAGGTTATGGGTCATGCAGGCCAGAGCAAACCAGGCGGCATTGGCATTGAATCGTCCGGCGGGCATATGCGCGATCGGCCCTGCCTTCAATTCGGCGTTGACTTGCTCGATCACGGCATGGCGTCGGTGGGCTTTATCGGCTTGGACCGTGTTCAGGACATTGGTCGGGATGGTCGTGAACACGGCGTGGTAGCGCCACACAGTGAACAGGCCCTCTTGTCCGGCCTTGGCGAGTTTCTTCTGGTTCTTCTCCGGGATCCGACGCACCACGAGACGCCCGGTGACCGGGTTCTTCGTGGTCGTGAACGCGGTATACCCGGTTTCAGCGACTTCGGCTTCGGAGATCCATTCCTGGTTATCCTCGTCCCAGATCGCCTGCGGATACTTGATGCCCGTCCACGTGGTCTCGTCGATGCCAGTGATGGCTTTCATGATGGAGGAGTTCATGCGGGCCGTGACCGAAACGTCGGCACCAGCCGACATGGCCGCGGCGGCGACATCAGAGGTGTAGTACGCCGAGTCGGCAGCCAACACGACACGTTTGTCGGCTACCCCGGGCAGGCGGCCGACTGCTGAGAGGGCGTCTTGGGTGAACTTCTTGGCACCGCGGGCCGAGTGCACGGCTCCTTTACGCAGCCGGTTGCCGATGATGACCGGTTGTGACGACGTCGTGGAGGCAACTGCGAGGAGCCCGTTGAGTCCGCGCACACCGGTATAGCCATGCCCGGATCCTTGTTTGCGGGCGGAGTGGACGGCGATGACGGTGTCGTCGATATCGACAAACACCATCTCATCAGCCGGGGCCGACGAGTCGTTGCGGGTCGGGAAGAAATCGGCCCGTGAAGCCAGGTGTTGCAGGGCCTGGTCGCAGGCGGTTTGGAGGGCGCGGACGTGGCCGAATGTGAACTTGCGTAAGAACTGGCCCAACGTCGATGGGGCGTAGACGCTGCTGGCGAGGTGTTTCATCCCACCGGTACGGTTGCGGTTCATGTCGTCGATGCTGTCGGCCCCGGCGAGCATCCCGGCGATCAGGGACATGACTTTCCCGCCCGGATTGGCGCCCTTGTCGGTGGAGATATGCACGCGATCGGCCACGGCTGTTGGCAGGCCTGCGTCTTGAGCGAGTTTGACCAACGGGATCAGCCCGGTGTCGGCGATGAGGCGTTCGTCGTCGAAGGTGTGGGACAGGCCGGTGGGAGTGTGATTGAATAGCACCTGCGAGGTGCTCCTTCCTTGTGGGTTTTATAGGACTTAGAACATCACTATTTTCCCACGTCAGAAGGGGCACTTCCACTTTATTTAGCCATCAATACCGGCTTACTCATCGGCGGATCAGGGCTAAAGGACACTCGCCGCCCACCCCAAGACCAATATCTCTCTCAGTTCAAGTTCGGAGTCACCATGTTTCACCTTCAAACCCGCAAATCATCCGGGATTTCACTCGCTGTAGTTGCCCTTGTCCTGGCTATTGTCACGGTCTTCGCGATTTCGAAACACGAGGCAAACGAGCAGCGGCGAGTCACAAGCGAGGAGACTCCGGATACCTCGCAGAGGCTGACAGTGCCGAAGAGCTCAGACAAAAACAGCGGAGGCTTCATCGCCGACAAGCCCCAAGTCATTGAGGCAGCTCCAGCACCCGAGGGGAACGCGAATGAGGGCGCCGAATCCAGCGCTACCTCAACACACGACTCGGAAAGGGCCGCTGAGTCGCCTCCTTCAAGCACAGGCAGAGACTCATCCGAGGAAGGATCGTCACCCAAGGCCTCGGCAAAGGGGTCCGGTTCTGAAGATTCGGGCAACAGTCGCGAAGGCGGCGACGAGCGAAATAGCAGCGACAGTGGCGATGCCAGCAGCAATGGGAATGCAGACTGTGCAGTGCCTGCTGGAGTCAGTGCCGACAAAGTTGTCGTTGTCAGCGGTTCAGGCGGGGCTTCGGCCAGTGTGAAAGCCTGCGAGAAGGTCTCCAAAGGTTATGCCACCGTGCTCTCAACATCCGGCAAAGTCGGATACTCCGGAATCGCCGCGCCTGGAGCAAAGCGCGAGGGAGATGGGAAGACGCCGTCGGGAGTCTTCAGCCTCACCTCGGGATTCGGGGTCAACGCCAAGCCGTCGGCGTTCTCAGGTGCCTACACTCGCGTGAGCCAGGACCATGTGTGGGTCGATGGCAATGCCAAGAACGGCTACAACACACTCAAGCGAAAGTCCGACGGTTACAAGGGCGAGTCGATGTACCAGACACCGGCCTACAACTATGGCCAGGTCGTGAACTACAACCCGAAGAACACTCCCGGCAAGGGCTCGGGAATCTTCCTCCACGTCAACACCGGCAGCGGCAAAACAGCCGGATGCGTCTCAGTCTCCCAGTCTCAATTGCTGAAGATCTTCGCCTGGGAGGGTTCGAGTCACGCCCAAATCGCCATCAGCCGCTAAACCACGGCGCCCCTGAGATGGAACGGTATTAGCCTGGCCCAAGACAGGTCTAGGATCGGGGCCATGACTGACGGTTACCCGCATATTCCGCCCGCACCGGGGCCACCGGTGTATCAGCAAGTGCTTAACCTTGATCCACCGATCTGCTGTTGCATAAGGCCGTGATTCGAAAAGAGGCGTGGATGGTCACGGTTCCTGCATAAGGGCATGATGGACGCTCCGGCGTCGCATCCGGTGTGTCCACTATTGGTTTGCCAGAAGCCTCCTACAACTTCTTCTGGCCGACGAGCCCGGGTCTGGGCGGGATGGTCAGGTCGCCACCGGGACCGGTGGGCTGAACACGGTGTTCCAGAGCCGGCCGAACTCGGCCGCCTTGGGCCAATGGGCTGGCAGGTGAAGAACGATTCTTCGCGCGTGACAGGCGATGCGGGCCGGGATGCTGATGAGCTTGGCCCGCAGTGTCGGGGCCCTTGACTTCGATAGCCTGCCCCCGGCCAAGAGCGCGCCCGTGCGGGCGAGGTTATGGGTCATGCAGGCCAGAGCAAACCAGGCGGCATTGGCATTGAATCGTCCGGCGGGCATATGCGCGATCGGCCCTGCCTTCAATTCGGCGTTGACTTGCTCGATCACGGCATGGCGTCGGTGGGCTTTATCGGCTTGGACCGTGTTCAGGACATTGGTCGGGATGGTCGTGAACACGGCGTGGTAGCGCCACACAGTGAACAGGCCCTCTTGTCCGGCCTTGGCGAGTTTCTTCTGGTTCTTCTCCGGGATCCGACGCACCACGAGACGCCCGGTGACCGGGTTCTTCGTGGTCGTGAACGCGGTATACCCGGTTTCAGCGACTTCGGCTTCGGAGATCCATTCCTGGTTATCCTCGTCCCAGATCGCCTGCGGATACTTGATGCCCGTCCACGTGGTCTCGTCGATGCCAGTGATGGCTTTCATGATGGAGGAGTTCATGCGGGCCGTGACCGAAACGTCGGCACCAGCCGACATGGCCGCGGCGGCGACATCAGAGGTGTAGTACGCCGAGTCGGCAGCCAACACGACACGTTTGTCGGCTACCCCGGGCAGGCGGCCGACTGCTGAGAGGGCGTCTTGGGTGAACTTCTTGGCACCGCGGGCCGAGTGCACGGCTCCTTTACGCAGCCGGTTGCCGATGATGACCGGTTGTGACGACGTCGTGGAGGCAACTGCGAGGAGCCCGTTGAGTCCGCGCACACCGGTATAGCCATGCCCGGATCCTTGTTTGCGGGCGGAGTGGACGGCGATGACGGTGTCGTCGATATCGACAAACACCATCTCATCAGCCGGGGCCGACGAGTCGTTGCGGGTCGGGAAGAAATCGGCCCGTGAAGCCAGGTGTTGCAGGGCCTGGTCGCAGGCGGTTTGGAGGGCGCGGACGTGGCCGAATGTGAACTTGCGTAAGAACTGGCCCAACGTCGATGGGGCGTAGACGCTGCTGGCGAGGTGTTTCATCCCACCGGTACGGTTGCGGTTCATGTCGTCGATGCTGTCGGCCCCGGCGAGCATCCCGGCGATCAGGGACATGACTTTCCCGCCCGGATTGGCGCCCTTGTCGGTGGAGATATGCACGCGATCGGCCACGGCTGTTGGCAGGCCTGCGTCTTGAGCGAGTTTGACCAACGGGATCAGCCCGGTGTCGGCGATGAGGCGTTCGTCGTCGAAGGTGTGGGACAGGCCGGTGGGAGTGTGATTGAATAGCACCTGCGAGGTGCTCCTTCCTTGTGGGTTTTATAGGACTTAGAACATCACTATTTTCCCACGTCAGAAGGGGCACTTCCACTTTATTTAGCCATCAATACCGGCTTACTCATCGGCGGATCAGGGCTTAGAACACTACAGAGTGATATCGCACGATTTCGAGCAATTTTTGCCCCGAGATCTCTGTCGCTGATTGTGCATCTGCACATAGTCTAGGACGATGCCTCCACATCACGAGAGACAGCTCAAGGATCAGCCCCTGCCGGGTGACCGGCGGCGCTGGATCGAGCTCCTCGACGCCCTGGATCTCGAGGAGCTCACCGACCGTTTCATGTCCCGAGTCGTCAGGGTGCCCGGCTACGATCCCGCCCCGATTCCGGTCTCGGAGCTGAAGCGGACAGGACTCATCTCATTCCAGTCGCTCGTCGAGGGGCTGCGCGCCGGCGGCTTCGACGGTCCGGTGGCGGTGTCCACGGAGGTCGGGGTCTCCCGTGCCCGCGCCGGGATTCCTCTGGAGGCCCTGATGACTGCGATCCGGCACGACTTCAACGTCCTGTGGGAGGCTCTGACCAGGGTTGCAACGCAGGATGATGCTGAACTCGTCATCCGCCACACCGGGATTGTGCTCTCCACCGTCGACGAATACGTCTCCCAGGTCCAGCAGGCCTACGCGGCAGAGCGGCAGCGGATGCGGGAAGAGGAGTCCTCGGTGAGGCAGGGACTCATTGCGGGACTGTTCGACGATCACAACCCCACGGATGAACGCCTGTCCACGATCGCCTCGGCGCTGGGCCTCGATCCAGACGGACCACTGCTCGTCGTGGCCGCACGCGGTGAGGACACCTCGGCGCTGCGGGTGCTCATCTCCGAACACGAGCGCGCGGGCGGGACCATGTTCACCCACCACCTCGGCGATGTGCTCATCGCCTTCACTCGCTCTCCGGAGCTCTCAGGCTCACGATTGCAGGCGATCGCACATCGCCTCGCCGAGGCGCGGGTGGGCTTGGTCAAGGCACCCGGAATCGGATCCCTGCGTAGGTCAGCGCTGACCGCACGGGACCTGGCGCAGCTGCTCACCGCTGATGAGGTGGGGGCGATGACCTGGGAGCGCGGGTGGGCCAGACTGGCCGCACAGGCACTGAACGCCGCCGGGAACTCCATCGTCACCGACGTCGAGCGGGCGCTCGCCGTCTGCGGTGCGGCCGAGCGCGAACGTCTCGTCGAGGCGGTGCACACCTATCTGCGCTCGGGCAGCATCGCGGAGAGCGCTGCCGAGCTGTTCTGCCACCGCAATACCGTGGCCAACCGTCTGCGCCGATTCGCCGACCTGACCGGGGTGGACCCGATGATCCCCGCCGAGGCGGCCCGGCTGGTCGTCGGCTGGGCGTGAAGGTTGCTGGTCTGGGCTCTACCTCTGTACTTTTCGCGAGCGGGTGACGAGGTGTCCGGCTGATCGTCGCACCTCAGCCGAGGCGGTCGCGGAGGATGCCGAGGAATTCGTCGGCACGCTCGACCTGGCGGGCGAGTTTCTCCCGCCTGGCATCGGCGTCGTCGAGCAGCGCCAGCAGATTGCGCCGAGCCTCCTCCCGCTCCGCATCGGGGAAGTCGCCTTCCAGGATGTCGAGATGAGCCAGCAGTTCGCCCATCTCTGCGGTGGAGTAGCTCAGGGCCTTCATGCGGCGGATCGTCATCAGGCGCCGGAAGTCCTCGTCGGTGTAGACCCGGAAGCCGCCCTCGGTTCTGCCGGTGGCGGGGATGAGGCCGATGTCTTCATAATGGCGCAGCGTCCGTGAGGACAGGCCCGACTTCTCCGTCATCTCGCCGATGTGCATCCCTCGCGCCCTCTCGTCGCCTGTGATTCGTCACGTCTTTCTGCCATCCAGTTGCGGTATCGCTCTGGTTCCACCGTGCGGCCCAGCTGCGCGGCTCGTACCGCGCGGCAACCACCACACGATTCGGTTTGCACCAACTTTAACGCAACGTTAAGGTTGAGTTCGAACTCTGACGTGTCGTGAAGGTTCGTGACGGTCGGCAACCGTCAGTTCGCAGCCGATAGTTCGCTACCGACGGCCAGCAGCCGACGGCTCACACTCACCGCATCGTCTCCCATTCCTCCCTGTTCGTAGGAGAATCCTGTGTCCACCACCCTGCCCCCAGACAGTGCACAGCACTCCGCGACGCCGGAAGAGCGCCAAAGTGTGCTCCGGACGCTGAAGCGGCCCGGGTGGCTCAAGACCGAGATTCTCGGCGGCCTCGTCGTCGGATTGGCGCTCATTCCGGAGGCGATCGCCTTCTCCGTCATCGCCGGGGTGGATCCGCGGGTCGGACTCTTCGCATCATTCACGATGGCAGTGACCGTGGCGATCCTCGGCGGACGTCCTGCCATGATCTCCGCGGCGACCGGCGCAGTCGCACTCGTCATCGCACCACTGGTGGCCTCGCACGGCACCGACTACTTCATCGCCACAGTCATCCTGGCCGGCGTGATCCAGGTGATTCTGGCGCTGGTCGGAGTGGCGCGCTTGATGCGTTTCATTCCGCGCCAGGTCATGGTCGGATTCGTCAACGCCCTGGCCATTCTCATCTTCATAGCCCAGGTGCCCGAACTCATCGGCGTCCCGTGGCTGGTCTACCCCCTGTGCCTGCTCGGCCTCATCATCGTCTTCGTCCTCCCGCGCTTCACCTCAATCGTGCCGGCACCACTGGTCGCCATCGTGGTCCTGACTGTTCTCGTCGTGACCTTCGCCTGGGACGTGCCGAATGTCGGGGACAAGGGTGAGCTGCCCGAGTCTCTGCCCAGCCTCTTCATTCCGCACGTGCCGCTGACCTTCGAGACGCTGCAGATCATCGCCCCGTACGCGCTGGCGATGGCCCTCGTCGGCCTGCTTGAATCCCTGATGACGGCCAAGCTCGTCGACGATGTCACCGACACCCGTTCGAACAAGACCCGTGAGTCCTGGGCGCAGGGTGTGGCCAATATCGTCACCGGTTTCTTCGGCGGCATGGGCGGCTGCGCGATGATCGGCCAGACCATGATCAATGTGAAGGCCTCGGGGGCTCGGACGCGGATCTCGACGTTCTTCGCCGGAGTCTTCCTGCTCATCCTCGTCGTCGTGCTCGGCGACATCGTCGCACTGATCCCCATGGCTGCACTGGTCGCCGTCATGATCTTCGTCTGCTGGGCAACCTTCGACTGGCACTCCATTCGCCCCAGCACTCTCAAGCGGATGCCGAAATCGGAGACCACGGTCATGCTGGTCACCGTCATCGCGACCGTCTGGAAGAACAACCTGGCGATCGGCGTGATCCTCGGGGTGCTCGTAGCGATGGTCGCATTCGCCAATCGGGTGGCGCACTTCGTCAGCGTCAACCGCGAGATCGTCGACTCAGAGGGGAAGCCCAGCGCCCGCTACACCGTCGACGGCGAGCTGTTCTTCGCCTCCTCCAACGACCTGTACACGATGTTCGACTACGCCGAGGATCCCGATCACGTCGTCATCGACATGCACCAGTCCCACCTCTGGGACGCCTCGACGATCGCAGCCTTGGACTCCGTGACCGATAAGTACGAGCACTACGGCAAGCACGTCGAGATCGTCGGACTCAACGAGGCCAGCGCCAAAATGCGGGCCCGCCTCGGCGGTCAGAGTCCTTCGTAGCTCTGACCGTGCGGCCCCGTCAGAGCGATCGCCTCACCGTCGACGGCGAGGACGAATCGTCCGTCGGGTTCACCGGGCACCTGGCTGCCGATCTCGGGGAGGACCCCAGCACCCTCGTTGCTGATCCACACAACGTCGGAACGTGAGGCCATGAGCTCGGCGAACTGCTCGCGTTCGGCGGCTGGGACATAGGCGAGGACTGCGCTGTGGAAGACCACGACCTGAGTGTCGGCGGGGGCCTCGGCGATGAGGGATTCGATGGTCTCGAGCAGATCCCCGGCGACCAACCTCGGCGGGTCGGCGGCCGCGGTCTCTGCCGCAGCGGTCAGCCGGTCTCGTCGGGCATCATGTTCGGGCCAGATCAGTGACTGCAGCCATCTCCGCTGGTCAGCATCGGTGATGTCGAGTGGATTGAGGTCGATCCCGGCCCTCCATGCGACCTTGGGGAGGCGGTCTGGAGCCTCGGCGTTGACCAGTGCGCAGTCGAGTTTGACTTGGCTGGGGCCGGTGTCGGGGTGAAGGGTCACAGTCCCGGCATCGGTGCGGAAGCCGTAGCTGTAGCGATCCGGGAAGAGGCACAAGCCCGCCGAAGCCCCAGCCTCGATGAGAGAGATGGGCCCCTCGATCCGCGCCAATGCCGGCAGCAGCACCGCACACCTGCCGGCCTCGTTCGTCTGCGTCGACCGAGCGAGCATGAGATCCCGTGTCAGCTCCCAATGCTCGAGCAGCCAGGTCCGCAAGGTTGGGTAGTCACCCTCACCGGCGCCGAGGTGGCGGGCAGCTGCGAAGAGAAGGTTGGCCTGACGCTTCGGCTTGGGCAAGTCGAGGAGCAGCGCGATGATCTCGTCATCCTCGGCCACACCCGTGGCCCAAGCGGCGTAGATCGGAGAGGAACCGGTCGCCTCATACTGGGCGAACTTCCGGTAATAGTCGCGCAGGGGGTCGGCGTCGAGCTCGGTCATCGGCTGCATGGTGTCCTCCTTGTGGGCCCTGGATCAATCCTAGGTCCCGCAGTCGTGACGACTGCGCACTCACCCCGGCCCCACCTCGGCGAGGGTGGTCTTTGGATTGCCTTTTGACGGGTCTGCGTCCCGGTATTCGGTACTTTGGGGCCGATCTTTAGGAACCTGAACAAAAGCTGACGTACTGTGTGTCAGTAGCGTGCCGAGAGCCGTCATCCCGGCTTCAGCCTGATCGAGGGAGATCACATGTCATCCGAGGTGAACCCACCTGTGAGCCAACAACCGCCGAGTGACTCCGCGATGGAGAAACGGACCCTGAGAAAGGTCACGGTGCGGTTGATTCCGTTCATCATCGCGATGTACTTCATCAACTACCTCGACCGCACCAATCTCGGCATCGCGGGCCCGGGTGGCATGAACGAAGACCTCGCGATGACCGCCACCCAGTTCGGGTTCGCGGCCGGCATCTTCTTCTTCGGCTACCTCCTCCTCGAGGTGCCCTCGAACCTCGCGCTGCACAAGTTCGGCGCTCGGATCTGGCTCGCGAGAATTCTCATCAGCTGGGGCCTTGTGGCAGCGGCGATGGCGTTCGTGCCCAGTCACGGATGGCTCTACTTCCTGCGGTTCCTCCTCGGTGTCGCCGAGGCGGGATTCTTCCCGGGTGTCATCCTCTACCTCACCTACTGGTTCCCTTCATCAATGCGCGCACGGGCCACCGCGCTGTTCATGCTCGCGATCCCGATGTCCAGCGTCATCGGCTCCCCACTGTCCTCGTGGCTGATCTCGAGCGGCAATTCGATCTTCGAGAACTTCGCCGGCTGGCGCTTCATGTTCATCGTCGAGGGCGTGCCCGCGGTCCTGCTCGGCATCATGTGCATCTTCTACCTCACCGATCACCCCCGCGATGCCAAATGGCTCTCGGCTGAGGAGCGGAACTGGCTGCAGTCGAAGATGGACGCCGAGGAGAAGGGCAAGTCCGAGACTTTCCACTACCCGGTCCGCCGCTCCCTGCTCCAGCCTCGTGTGTGGGCGCTGTCCTTCGTCTACTTCGGCATGGTCTACGGCCTCTACGCGATGAGCTTCTTCCTGCCGACCATCATCTCCGGCTTCCAGGAGACCTTCGGCGTCGAATACTCGATCGTCGAGATCGGCTTCATCACGGCCATTCCCTATGTCTTCGGTGCCTTCGCTATGTACTTCTGGTCCCGGCATGGGGACAGGACCAATGAGCGCGTCTGGCACGTCGCGATTCCGCTCTTCATCGGCGGCGTCACGATCCCGATTGCCTTGTACCTGAGCTCGCCGTTCACCACGATGATCGCGGTGACCATCACCTGCATGGCCATCTGCGCGGCCCTTCCGACCTTCTGGCCCCTGCCGCAGACCTTCCTCGCCGGTGCCGGAGCCGCGGCAGGTCTCGCGCTGATCAATTCGCTGGGCAACTCCGCCGGATTCTTCGCTCCCTACATCACCGGCGGACTCGCCGAGCTCACCGGAACCCAGAACGCAGGCATGTGGGTCGTCGGCGCCGCCATGGTCGCCGCCGGAATCGTCACCCTCATCCTCAAGTCCGCTCCCGCGCCGGATAAGGTGAATCCGGAGATGACGAAGTAGGGCCGAATGGGCTCGATCGTCACAAGCAGACAGTCGCCGAGGCGGTCGTGACCACCCCGGCAGTTCCGTTCGGAAGGATGTCATGACAGTACAGAACCAGACCAGTGTGGGACCGGCCGAACTCGAAGCGCTGGCGGCGCGGTTGGGTGAAGGGGCGCTGACGACGGATCCCGACGTCATCGAGGCCCACGCCCGTGACGAGGCGCTGTTCTGCCCCCACGAAGGGGCGATCGCTCTGGTCAGGGCCACCTCGGCGGCCGATGTTCAGGAAGTCATGCGCTTCGCCAGTGAGTATGGAGTGCCCGTCGTCCCGCAGGGTGCCCGCTCGGGGATCTCGGGTGGAGCGAACGGCTCACCTGGGGCGATCCTGCTCAACGTCTCGCGGATGAAGGACGTCGTGTCCGTCAACGAGGCCGAACGACTCGTCACCGTCCAGCCCGGAATCATCAACCAGGACCTCAAGGATCATCTCGCACCCTTCGGACTGTCCTACCCGCCCGATCCGGGGTCGGTCGCGCTGTCATCGATCGGTGGGAACATCGCCACCAATGCGGGCGGCCTGTGCTGCGTTAAGTATGGCGTGACCAGGGATTATGTTCGCAGCCTCACCGTTGTTCTGGCCGATGGCACGCTGACGAAGCTGGGCCCGCAAACAGCGAAGGGCGTGGCCGGACTCGACATGCGCCACCTGTTCGTCGGCTCCGAAGGCACGTTGGGCATCGTCGTCGAGGCGACCCTGCGCCTGATTCCGAAGCTGCCCGACCCATTCACCGCGGTCGCGACCTTCCCCGACGAGCGCTCCGGCCTGCAGACGGTTGCGGACTTCATGGGTGCAGGCGGCGTGCCGAGCCTCATGGAATTCCTCGATTCCTCCAGCCTGAAGATGCTCAACGAATTCGGTGACTTCGGCCTCGACGGCGACGCGGGCTCGATGCTCATCATGCAGGTCGACCAGAATCCTGCGGATTCGCAGGCAGTCATGGCCCAATTCGCCGAGGTAGCCGAAGCCTGCGGTGCACTCGACGTTGCGTACTCCGACGATCCGACCGACTCGGCCGCGCTCATCGCTGCACGACGGATGATCCAGCCCGCGTATGAGAAGTTCGCCAATGGTCATGGGGGAGGGCAGCTGCTCGACGATGTGTGCCTGCCGCGCACGGCGATGCCCGAGTTCTGCGACCGGTTGAAAGAGCTGCAGGAATCCTCGGGGCTGATGATCGCACTGGTGGCTCATGCCGGCGACGGCAATACGCACCCGTCTGTGTTCTTCGATGCCAGCGATGCGGAGCAGACCGCGCAGGCGCAGGAGATCTTCGGCGAGATCATGCGCATCGGCCTTGAGCTGGGCGGCACGATCACCGGTGAGCATGGAGTCGGCTTCCTCAAGCGCGACTGGTTGAACAATGAACTCGACGAGGGTTCGAAGCGGATCCAGATCGCTGTGAAGAATGCCCTGGACCCCCAGGGGATCCTCAACCCCGGAAAGATGCTCAGCGCGATCTGAGGGTTGGGGCCTCGGGGTCTCCACGGGTAGGGGGCTTCGTGGACTCCATGCGTCGGGGGCCTCGCGCGCAGGGGCCTTCGTGCGCAGGGCCTTCGGGCGTCGGATCACGATGCTCTTACTGAGCCGCGACATTGTGGACACACGATGTCGCGGCTCTTGTTTTTGCCGGGGTTTCCTGGTCGCGGGGTTCTTGAGCTGATGGGGTTTTCTGGCAGCGGGACCGCGTGCTGTCGTCTCACCTCGGGCGATGCCGAGCTCGGCTCACCTCGGCGATACCGCACGTGTCGGTGTTGGAGGATCAACCGACAGGAGAATTGATCGACTACCTAACCAAAATAGAACAAACTGGTGCAAAAGATCGAAATGAATGTATAATTGAAGGAAGAGCAACAACGATGTTGGCGAATGGACTTCAGTACCATGACTCTCACCCCCGACCGCACACCAGAGAACTCGGAACAGCGTGACCCGCGCTCCGTTTCTCGTGATGCTGATGCTGCTGCGGGGGCCGATCCGGGTGCAGAATCATCGGCCCCCGAGCCGCCCTCCTTGTTCGAACAGCTCAAAGATTCCAACCTCGACCTCACTGGCCACCCCCTCGCAGAGAAATTCGAGTCTCTCGCCGCTGTGCCTGCGGCCGAGCCTGAAGCTGTGGCTGAACCTGCAGCCGAGACGGAGCTCGAAACCGTATGCGAGCCTGCAGCCGAATCGGATGAGTCGATCGAGAATGGCGAACCGAATGCACGCAGTGGAGACGCCGCCCGCGATTCCACCACCTCCAGTCCACATCCACTGCTGTCGAACGTGGAATGGACGGATCTCTCACGCTTCGCGCCCGAAGTCACGAACAGCCTCACAGCGCTCAGCGAGCTCAGAGATGGGTTGCGCACTTTCGATCGTCGCATGGACCCGGATGAAGCCATCAGGCTCATCGACGGTCTCGAAGCCCTCGGCAGAGTCAACGAAGCCCTGTCCACCTTGGCGTTGGCGGTGTGCGAACGCAGAGGGACGCCCACAGACTACGGCGCCAAGACAACGAAGGCACTCATCCAAGACAGGCTCAACATCACTGGAAGAGAAGCGAACCGTCGCACCGAGATGGCCAAGAACCTCGGCGGTCGAATCACCCTTACCGGTGAAGCGCAGCCTCCGCTCTATCCGAAGGTTGCAGATGCCTTCAACGAGGGCAGGCTCTCGTCCGACCAAGCCACCGTCATCAAAGACTGCATGAAGAAGCTGCCCACCTGGACCAATGAAGAAAATCGTGATTACGCTGAAACGACCCTTGTCGAAAAGGCGCCGAGCGTCAGGGTCTACGACCTGCGCGCCATCTTCGCCCGCATCCTCGCTCACATCGATCCCGACGGAAAGCCCCCGACCGACGCGACAGACCGCTCGATGTACAAGATCAGTATGCATGCCCGTGAGAGCGGAGATTGGGAAATCGCCGGTCTGCTCGACCCGATCACCGGCGGCCAACTCAACGGATTGCTGACAGCACGAACCAAGATCGCCAAGGACGATGATGGCGCGGCGGACGTGAGCGGTGGGGAGAGCTCTGCCGGTCCTGACGGTCCGACCTCGAATGAGTCCGGTGTCCGCGACGACGGAACGCTCGTCGACATGACGGGGCAGAAGCTGACCGCCCAAGAGTGGATCTACGAACGCTTCGCCACCCTGATCGGTCGGATCGACATGACACGCACCGGCCAAGGCTCCCAATATGCTCTGGTCGTGACCGCGAAGGCCGAAGACCTCGCGAAAGGGACGGGTACCGGTACAACCGGCAACGAGAACCCGGTTCCCATCAGCGAACTTGTTCGCAACGGTCTCAACGGTGCACTCTTCTTTGAACTGATATCCGACAAGGCAAAGGCAATGCAGGTAGTGACAGAGAATCGGTACGCGAATGCCAAGCAGATCGCGATTCTCACCGCCCGTGATCAGGGTTGCACCTTCCCTGGATGTGATGCTCCGCCGGGATGGTGCGATGCCCATCATATTGTCGAATGGGCGAACGAGGGCCGGACCGATATCAACAACATGATGCTCAGCTGCTCAGCGCACCACCACCTATTGGACCGATCTGATTGGGAGACGGTGATGCTCAAAGACGGGCGACCCGCCTGGGTGCCGCCAGCATCGATCGACCCGGCTCGACGGCCGATACTGCATGCACGATTCGTCGCCCAAGAAGTCATCGACGACCTCTTCGACGGTTGAGCGCGCCTCGTTCGCCGTGGCCCGACTGGCTCAGCTGCTCAGCCCTCGGCTTTGCCCTGACGCCAGTAGCCCATGAAGGCGATCTGATGACGATCGACGCCGACTTCCTGGACAAGGTAGCGACGAAGGCGCTTGACAGGTCCTGCTTCCCCGGCGATCCAGGCGTAGAAGGGGCGAGCATCCTTTTCGGTCACGCTCGAGCTGCCCTGCGCGGCTTGGGTCAGGGCAGCGGGAACATCCCAGAGGATATCCCGGTCGATATTGACATCTTCGAGCTCGACAGACCGCGCGGCTGAGTCACTGCCTGTCGCTCCCACCTCGACGAGAGCCCGGCTCTCGACTCGGACAGCGTCACGGACGGCGGGCTCCAACAGCTGACCGTGGTCGGCGTCGCCACGAGGCAGCCACTGGATCTCGAACCCTGCGGGAGCATTCAGCTCAAGAACATCCTCGGTGGTTGGGACCTCGAGAATCGCCTTGCCGTGGACCTCGGCTCCCTTGATCGACTCGAGGATCGAGGCGACGGCAGGCACCGCGGTCTCGTCGCCGGCGAGGAGGAGGGTGTCGGCATCTGCGGGGGCGAACTCAATGCCGGCAGTCGGCCCCTCTACATGACGGGATGGACCGATAATGTGCAGACTGTGGCCGATCTGGGCGGACTGTGCCCAGGCCGCGGCGGGGCCGGAATGCCCCTGAGGATCGGTGTGGAGGACCATGTCGACGACGAGCTCACAAGCCTCGTCGCGCCATTCGCGCACGGTATAGGTGCGCATCTCACCGCGCACATCCGAGTCGAGCTGCAGCCATGCCTGATACCAGGACACGCCGGATTCGGGGTCCTGCTCATCGAGGAAGCGGAGAAGATCGAACTTCGGCTTCGTCGCTCCGGCCGAAGGAATGATGAGTTTGACCCGCAGGTCACGCGGATGGCCGCTGCATCCGAAGTCTCTGAGACCCTCACCGCCGAAGGTGACGCGACGGAAGGTCGGGCTGAGGTCTTCGACGCCGATGACGGTGGCTTCGAAAGCGGTGATCGGTGCTTGTGGCACGGACGCTCCTTCGCTCCTCCTCGCGACGAGGAGCTCGGTACGGGATCTGCAGGACGAAGCTCTCTGCAGATGATGCGGGCAGTGTGGCTGCAACGTTCATGCATGAGTCTACGTCAAAATGGTAAGGGTAGCCTGCCCAAATACTGTGACCAGGTCTGCGGTCAGCGCATCGAGCGCGTCGTTGGGTGAAGATCAGCCTCGCTTCACAGAATGAACTCGGCAGACACCACCGATGTGCTCGACGGGTGTTCCGAGAACGCTCGGGTGCTCTTGGCCGACCGAAATCACGACAATTCGCAGCTGTTGGAAGGCGGAAGCCTCCCACTACGATGAGAAGCACCAATTCACCACGCATCGGAGTTTGCCCACATGACCTCCCAGTCACAGCCCTCGTCGCAGCCTGAAATCGAGTTTGACGCTGATGACCCGGTCATCCAGTCGTTGGCGGCCGGTGTGCCGACAACGTGGTTTCGAACCGACCTCGACTTCGCCGAGGTTGCCCTCCGGCGCATCGTGGCAGGTCCTGACCGTGGTGTCAGCCCTGATGTCGGCGTGGAACCCGACACCGGCGTGGAACCCGACACCGGCGTGGATCCCGACACCGGCGTGGATCCCGAAATCGTGGACAGGGCGGCGGAGCGCTTCGACCGATTCGCCCCGTGGTTCGCCGCAACCTTCCCGGAGACTGCCGCGGCGCAGGGGATCATCGAGTCTCCGCTCATCCCTGCCGATGCTGCGCAGGCGGATCTCAATGAGCGCCTCGGCGCCGAGCTGCCCGGCAGGCTGTGGCTCAAGCGCGATGATGCCCTGCCCATCAGTGGATCGATCAAGGCCCGTGGAGGTTTCCACGAAGTCCTCGAATACGCCGAGGCGGTGGCCGCAGAACATGAGCTGAACCTGAATGAGCCCGCCACCTACAGCTCCGAGGAATTTCGTGCGCTCGCCGCAACCCACCGGATCGTCGTCGGATCCACCGGAAACCTGGGACTGTCGATCGGCATCCTCAGCGCGGCACTCGGCTTCGCCGCCTCGGTTCACATGTCAGCCGATGCTCGCGAGTGGAAGAAGGAGCTTCTGCGCAGCCACGGCGTCGATGTCGTCGAACACCCCGGAGACTTCGTCGCGGCGGTATCGGCGGGCAGAGCCGCCGCCGACGATGCGCCGCGCACCCATTTCGTCGACGACGAAGACTCACGCAGTCTCTTCGCCGGCTACGCGGTCACAGCCCTGAGGTTGAAGAAGCAGTTCGAGACCGCTGATGTGAGCGTCGACGCCGATCACCCTCTCGTCGTCTACCTGCCATGCGGAATCGGCGGTGGACCCGGCGGAGTGACCTATGGACTCAAGCGAGTCTTCGGAGACGATGTGCACTGCATCTTCGTCGAACCGAGCGAGGTCCCTGCCATGTTCCTCGGCGTTCGCACCGGTCTGCACAGCGCGATCTCTGTCCAAGACATCGGCCTCAGCGGGGCCACGGCCGCCGACGGTCTGGCAGTGGCACGACCCTCACGGTTCATCGGTCCGGTGATCAGCCCTCTGATCTCGGGATTCGCCACGGTCTCGGATGATGTCATCAAGGCAGGCGTCGGAGTGCTTCACCAGACCGAAGGACTCGACGTCGAACCCTCGGCGACCGCGGGACTGACTGTTCCCTGGCGAACTTCGGGCCACCTCGGCGAAGGTGTGCGCTCGCGCAATGCAACGCACCTGGTGTGGGTCACGGGCGGGGCCATGGTGCCCGCCGACGATCGCCGGCGCTATGTGGCCGAGGGCCTGGACCTGCTGCCGAGCCTCAGCGCCTGATCAGAACCCGTACGAGTCACCGTCGATATTGATGACGACCTTGCCGTCGACGATCTCGGCGGTGCCGTCGACCGAGAACGTCACCGTGTCGTCAAAGGTCTCGGATTCGTCGAACATCTCGTATTTTCCGGTCACGAATGCCTCGCCGGTCGACTCTGTCGAGATCGGCCAGGCGGGGCCGCCGTTGGGTCCTGTGGACTCCTCAGGGTCGAAGTATCCTTCGCCCGAAGGGTCGCCCACAGTGGCTGTCGGATATGAGGAGATCGACCATTTGATGTTCGTCGCGTCGTAGCTTTCGGCACTGTAGGAGCCGAAGGGACAGCCGTCGGGCTGAGCGACGGTCTTCTTGGCGCAGCTGTCGATGAGGGTCTTGATCTGTTTGTTCACCTCGGTGCGGAAGGCATCGGTGGGCTGGGCCGCAAGCAGTGCCGGCTCATACCCCTCCATCTCTGCTTCATCGGCGAAGAACGCCCGGGTCTCGATCTCGTCTGCGGATACCAGGTCCGTCTCCTCCGACAGCCCGATGGTGTACATCCCCGGGAATGCGGGAAGTGCGACGCCGGACTCATCGGTGTCGATATCGATGCCGTTGATCTTGACCGTGCTCAGCCCGGGAGTCTCGACGGAGAGGTAGAAGAGCTCGGGAGCCTGCAGCCTCCAGTCGTCGAAGAACAGCGCCTTCTTGCCAGCCTTGTGCAGTGAGAAGGTCGTCGTGCCCTTGCTGCCGCCGACGTCAAAGGTCGCGGAAACGGTCGCCGAGCTCCCATTGACCTCGGCGTCTTCGACGGTGACATCCTTCGGCAGTGCCTTTGCAGCTGCGAGGACATCGTTGGTCAACAGCTGTCGCTGCTCGGAGGGCACGTCGACATCGGCCATCTTCAGCGCATCCTCGGCGTCTCCGTCGGAGAGTTCCGAGAAATACTTCTCAACGGTGGCTTCGGGGCTGAACATGTGGCCGTTGACCTGGGTGACGACGATGAGAGCTGCCACGATCGCGAGGACCGCGGAGCCGCTGATGACACCGATCAGAGTGGCCTTCTTCTTATCGAAGGGCTGGGCCGGTGCTGTCCCGGGAGGTGGGGGTGAGCCAGCTCCGGAATAGGCGCCGTTCGGGGGAGTAGACATCGGGTAGGTGGCACCCGCTGTTGGGTACGCCCCGGGTTCTGGGTGAGCTGAGGAACCTGGTTCCGGAGCGCTCGAGTAGGCCGAAGAACCTCCTCCGGGGGCCGCGGCTGATCCGGGGGCCGCATTAGTCGGTCCGGGTGGGCCGGCAACAGCACCGGGACCAGCACCGGGAGCAGCAACACCAGCGCCAGCGCTGGCACCGTGGACCGTGACGGCGTCGGGATGGATGAGGGGATGGCGCGGTTCGCGCATGCCCAGCGCCTGGCCCCAGTGCGGATGAACCGCACGACCGGCGAAGAATTTCGCAAGGGCCGGAACGGTCAGGACGAGCCTCGGGCCGAGGGTCCTCGACAGCACTTCGATGACGGCGCCCCACAGGGCGAAGATGAGGAACGACCATGCCAGAGGGCCGATGCCGGCGCGGGCGGTGCCGAAGGAATCGAGCATCGACGCAGCCGCGGCAGACCCCTCCAGATGAACACGAAGAGGAACAGCCAGAACCGAGAGCAATCCCCAGATGGCGCAGAACGCCAGCGGAAGCTTCCAAGCCGCGGCCCATTGCTGCTTGTCCTCACCGGCGACAGTCCAATATGGGCGGCGAGTCACGGTCGCGACCAGGGTTGCGGCGAGGACGGCAGCCACGACGGCAAGCAACCCGATCCACAGCTGTCCGGGTGCCTCACGGCTGAAGATGGTCAGCGACTCCGAGAGGCCGCCCGAGTCGTATCCCATCATGTCGCCCTGTGCGAAGGCACTCACTCCGCCGAGGTGGACAAGCATGGTGAGGATCAGACCCACATTGATGAAGAGCGCTGGAACCGTCTGCCAGGGCATGTCCATCGACAGGGGAATGACGAAGATCGCGACGATCGACAGGGCAAGAGTGGCCACGACAAGGTGGATCCACGTCACGAGCACAGGCGGGACGAGCCACCGCAGGAAGGGTGCACCGATGGCCTCGTTGCCCTTGAAGTGTCCGGCGATCCTTGCACAGATGCTGGTGATGAGGATGGCGAGCAGCGGCAGGAAGAATGAGCGGACGGTGACGGCGGAGAACTCGAGATCGACCACGCCGCCGCTTTCCGTGATGGAGAAGCGCGCCGCGAAGATCAGTTCGAGAAGCAGCAGGACCAGGGCCATCGACAGGGTTGTGATCCCGATGCGAATCCAGGTGGTGCCACGATTGGGTGACGGTGATTTCAGCTCGCTGCGTTTCGTCAGCCACCACAGGGCACCGATGACGATGATGGTGATGAGCAGCGGTGCCCCCGAGGCGAAGAGGCTGCCGGACGCCTGCCCCATGTCTCCGGCGTGCACGCTGAAGCGGAACACGGCCGAACCGAACAAGGACATTGCCAGCAGGACGAAGGGCAGTGCATAGCTGATTCCATCGGTGTTGAAGCCAGTGTCCTCAGCGAGGGAGGTGAAATCTCCCATCGAGGTGAGCAGGGCCGAGACGATGATCGAGACGATGATCCCGGCCAGCAGTGCCAGCCCAGGCGGGATCAGGGAGCTGCGCCATGTGGCACCCTGGCCGAGGACGGACAGGTACTTCGCCGCAGACGGGGACATCTGTGACTGAGAGTACTGGGGCGACTGGGGAGGCTGAGGGTAGGGGACTCCCTGAGGGTGACTGCCGAGGTGGGCGCCAGGCTGGCTGCCCATGAGCCCACCTTCCCTGCTTCCGGGGTATCCGTTGGGATGGCTGCCAGAGTATCCAACCGGCTGACTTCCCGGGTGAGAGTAGTACGCGTTCGGGTCCGGATGATGCTGCCCGTGAGGAGTCCCATACATGGGCGAGGCCGGACCCTGGCCTGGATACGATGATTCGGTCGGTGGTCGAGGACCGTCGATGCTCTGGGGGCCGGAGCCATAGGGGTGGGGCTGCGGGGCATCGTGGTTCCAGCCTGGTGCGAATCGGGCTGTGGGTTGCGGATCGCCGGCCCCGGAGCCAGCAGCAGGTTCGGAGCCAGGAGCCGAAGCATCCGGGGCTGGCCCGGGCGCCGGCGGAGACTCGGGTCTCTTCGGAGCCGACGGCGTCGTGGAGCTCTCGGGCTCCTCGGCGGCAGGGCGGCTCGACTCTTCCGCGGCCCCGTCGTCCTTGGCGTCGTGAGATGAGTCGCTCATTTCAGGTCCTTCATCCGTGTGGGTCTGCTGCGATGCAGGTGAGGGTCTGTCGGTGGATATAAGTCAAGATGCGACTTCATATTCATTTTGTAGTGGCAATCCTATATTAGGATTGTGGAACCATCGAAGTTGTCTTAATTGACTTATTTCGCAAAGAAAGATTGAGTGCCGCTGATGAGTGAGAACCCGCCTCCTTCCGGGAGTGGCCGCGAACAAGAGTGGAACGGCAAAGGTCAGCAAGGGCGCGGACCGAACCCTCAAGAGCAGCGGCCCGACACAGGCTGGAACCAGCAGCCGGAATCAGGGTGGAATCAACAACCCAACACCGGTTGGGGTCACCCAGAACAGCCGGCCAACAACGGTTGGGGCAGCGGACCTGCCGCAACTCCCCCATCTCCTCCTCAGCCACCTGTGCCCCTTGGTCAGCCGTACCCGAGGCCGAAGAGACCGCAGAGCGAATCCGCTGCGGCACAAGCGGCACAAGGTCAGCATCAGCAATACCAGCAGACGCCAGGGCAGGACGCCCATGCCCCATATGCGCAGGGGGCCTACGGGGGACTAGGGCCCTATGCGGCGGCACCGGCTGAGAAGCCCCGCAGCCGGAAGGGGCTGATCGCGATGGGTGTGGTTCTCATCGTCGTCATCGCGCTCGGAATCGGATGGGGCGCAGCCACTCTGTTCGGCAACGACTCCGACGGCGACACGGTCGCGGCACCCGCTTCATCGGAGACGAAGAGCCCGGCAGGCGAGGACTCATCAAGCCAGAGTCCTGCCGAGAGCCCCGAGCCTTCGAAATCACCCGAACTGTCGGATGACCCCGCGAAGGCGCTTGATCAGTTGATCGAAGGTGACAGGTCCAGCGTGAAGGCCGACCTCAACGGGAAATGGGTGCCGCAGCTGAGCTCGAAGAAGCTGGGTCTGGAAGCCGAAGGGAAGACCTGGAAGGAGAAGGACATCCTCGCTGAACACCAGGAGCTGCGAGACGAGTACCCTCGCGTGCAGCTGGTATGGTCAGGCGACTTCGCCAGTTTCAAAGAAGACGACTTCTGGGTCACAGTCGTGGGAATCGGATACGACGACCCTGAGGAGGCTCTGTCCTGGTGCTCGTCTCACGGTCTGGGGGCCGACTACTGCTATGCCAAGCAGCTCAACACCTCGGGCGGGATCGAGGGCACAACCCGGCTTCAGGACTGAACCACGCCCGGATCCGCAGTATGCCCGACCTCGTAGCCAGCCCCGACCTCGTAGCCAGCCCCGGCTTCGCGATCACACTCGTCGGTGGGTGCGCACCAGATACACGACGATGCCGAGGGCCAACCAGGCCACGCCGATGATCAGGGCCAAGGGATTCGCACTGACGAGGACGATGATGAGCAGGAGAGCACCGACGACGGGAATCAGACCGTGTGTGAACCAACTCGGCGTCTCGGAACCCTGGCGTTTGACGAGGAAGTAGCCGACCACAGAGGCCTGCACGAAGATGAACGCGCTCAGAGCTCCGACATTGACGATCGAGGTCAGCTGGTCGAGTCCGTCCGCGCGGGTCGTGGCCCAGCCGGCGACGATGACGTTGCCGGCGGCCGCGACGAGGATTCCCTTCCACGGAACACCGGTGCGCGGCGACACCTGGCCGAGGAACTTCGGCACCTGGCCGTTGCGGCCCATGTCCATGAGGATGCGCGAACCGGCGGCCTGCCCGATCATGGCGGAGAACGCCGCACCGACCGCCTTGGCCAGTGCCAGCAGCCAGTGCACCCAGGTCCCGAGGGTGGCATCGACGGCATCATAATACGCCGCGCCCTCCAGCTCGGGATGGGCTTGGAGCTCAGCAGGAGACACCGGCGAGAGCAGACTGCCCACCCAGGTCTGCGCCACGAAGAAGACGCCTGCCAGAACGAGACACACCAAGGTGGCACGTCCGACGATCTTCGGACCACCTTTGGCCTCCTCGGCGAAAGTCGCCAGGGAGTCGAAGCCGAGATAGGACAGAACGGCCACGGACACCGCGGCCAGAACCGCCGTAAGCGAGAACGCACCCACACCGGTCAGCGGGGACAGCCAGTCGCGGCTGGGCCCATTGGCGGTGAGGAAGACGACGCCGAGGACGAGGACCAGTCCGAGCACGAGCACCTCGATGATCACCACGAGCGTGATCACCCGTGAGGCGATCTTCACGCCTGCAAGGTTGAGTCCGGTGGTGAGAATGACGGCGATGCCGGTGAACAGCCACACGGGGATGGTCGGGAAGATCGAGTTCAGAGCGATGCCCGTGAACAGGTACGCCACAGAGGGGATGAACAGATAGTCGAGGAGGATCATCCATCCTGCGGTGAACCCGGCGCGCGGCCCTATTCCCGCCGAGGCGTAGGCGAAGACCGTCCCGGCCCGCGGAATTTCCCGCGACATCCGCATGTAGCTGACTGCGGTGAACGACATGACGATCGTCGCCACGACGTAGACGAGCGCAACGGCACCGCCTGAGTTCGCATCGAGAGTGCCGAAGACGCCGACCGCAGCCGCCGGTCCGATGAACACCAGACCGATGAACACGAGTTCGGTCAGTCCGATGCTGCGGCGGAGTTCGCCCGATTTCCCTGCGGCGCCTGTGGATCCTGTGCCGCCGGTGGGCCCTGCGGCGCCTGCGGCAGAAGAGCTCATGCTTTGCCGACCAGCCTCGTGGCCACAGCCAGGTCCTCCCGTGACATTCCCGAGCCCTTGAAGATGACCGTCTGGTCCGCCTGAGCAGTGATTTCGCCGTTGCTGAATCGCTTCATCGTCACGAGTGATTCCGCATCCAGAGTTCCGTCTGCGATCGCGAGGACGACGTCGCCGCCCTCCCGCAGAACGGTGCTGAGGTCTTCGACGATCACCATCGCCGAGGTGAAGAGTTCGGCTGGCAGCTCACGTGAGTGGGGATCGTGGGAGCCGCAGGCCATGACCACGGCACCGGGCTTGACGAGGTCCGCTGAGAACAGGGGTTCGCTGGCGGTGGTGGCGGTGACGACGATGTCGGCGACACGCAGAGCTGCGTCCACCTCGGCGGTCTGTGCTTGCAGCACCCTGCCGCGGTCATGGACATCGGCGGTGACCTGATTGGGGGAGCGGACGACGAAGGTGAGGTCTGCGAGCTCGACATTGAGGACATCGGCGATGGTGTCGGCATGCCCCGTTCCCTGCGGTCCGGCACCGAAGATCACGACATTGACCGGCTGTGTGAACCTGTTCAATGCGGGTTCGACCGCGGCCAAGGACACAGCAGAGGTGCGCAGGGTCGTCAGAGCGGCACCATCGATGACGGTCCGCAGCTCGAGGGTGGTGCTGTCGTACATGAGGTATTGGGCCATGATCCGCGGGAGGCCACGTTCGGGGTTGCCGACGGAGACGCCGGCGAGCTTGACCCCGACCCAGTTGCCGATCTCCGAGGGCATGAAGATCATGTTCCCGGCAGAGATGTCGCTGATCGTGCGCGGAATGTCATCGCTGGGATCGAAATCGCCCGCGAGTGCCTCTCGCAGGGAAGCAACCGCCTCGGCGGGAGTCAGCGTGGCGAATACAGTCTCGGTGTCCAGGGTCTTCACGTCATCCATCGGTGTGCACTTCCTTTGCGGGTGGGGCTGCGAACAGTGACTCGGCCATGGAACTGACCTTATGTCACCCCTGGTCAGCATGTGAATGCTCTTCGGGATGCGAAAGTCCGGGTGAGCGCATCGCAGCCCCGCAGCAGCCGATGCCGCGGCTGCCCTTGGTGGTCCTCGGAGTGCTGTTCCTATTCGGCGGAGGCTGCAGCATCGCGCTGAGCCACCGAGGCTGCAACCTCGTGGAGGATCGTCAGCGCTGCGGCGATGATCGGCTGACCTGCCGATCCGCTGCGCACCCCGGTGAGGATCTTCCGGGAGGGGACCGGGTCGCCGCGCAGCGGGACGCGAGCGACATCGTAGCCCTCGGGCAGGCGGGCCAGTCGGGGGATGAGTGCCACCCCCAGTCCGGCGGAGACCAGAGCCGCACCCGTCTCCCACTCCCGGGACTGATGGGCGTTCTCGGGGAAGAACCCGGCCGCCGCGCACGCCGTTCGCACGAGTCGGTGGTAGGGAGAACCCGGACGGTCGAGGATCCAGCTCTCCTCCGCTGCCTCGTTCAGCGACACCGCGGAACGAGTCGCGAGGCGATGATCGCTGCGCACGAGGAGATCGAGACGATCGCTGACCAGGGCATTCTGCTCAAACCGGACATCGCTGCGCGGCGGCAGGGGGTCCGTGGCCACGACGACGGCGATATCGGCTTGTTCGGTGACGAGGAGCTCGAAGCACTCCTCCGGCTCGGCTTCGATGATGGTCACATGCGAATCGGGGAAGAGCTCATTCACCTTCTCCGCGGTCGGCGGCAGCAGGGTCGCTGCAGCGGTCGAGAAGCCGCACAGTCGCAGACGCCGCTGTCGCATCGGACTGCCTGCATCCGCCTCGGCGAGTTCACCCCGGATCTCCTCCCACCGGGTGAAGAGCTCCTGCGCCCTCTCGAGCAGAAGCTGGCCCACACGGGTGAGCGCGAGGCCCCTTCCGCGCTGTTCGAGGATGGTCAGCCCGAGGTCCTTGGACAGGGAACGCAGCTGATGGGACACGGCCGATGGGGTATATCCGAGACGGTGTGCGGCCTCGGTGAGGGTGCCGACTTCGGCGAGGACTCGAAGCACCTGGAGACGCTGATCGATCATGCAATATTATTGCACGATCGAGTGGAATAAGATTCGCTTTTATTCGTGAGTTTTCCGGCGGACACTGGCCTTAGGCAGCAGCAACAGCAGCAATCGCAGCGAGGCGGTGACACCGATGACTTTGGCACCCGAAGTCGATCCCCGAAACAATCACGTCGCTCCCGGCACAGGCGCCGAAGGTGCCACGACCGGTGCAGGGGACATGCACACCGGCGCCAACAGCACCTTCGATCCGGACCGACTCATCGACGAACGTCGACCGGGGCACTGTCTCGACGCGCCCTTCTATCTCTCCGATGAGTTCTTCCGCCGCGACATCGACGCGGTGTTCGCCTCGACGTGGATCTTCGCAGCGGCAGCCGCCGAAGTGCCAGAGCCCGGTGACTTCGTCACCATCGACATCGGCGACTATTCGGTCATCATCATCCGCGATGACGACGAGGAGATCCGCGCCCACCACAATGTCTGCCGCCACCGCGGCGCTCGCCTCCTGTCCGAGGCCAACGGGTCCGTGGGCAACATCGTCTGCAGCTACCACCAGTGGACCTACTCACCCGAGGGCGACCTCATGTCCGCGGGCGTCCAAGCACCCGGCTTCGACCGCACCTGCTTCTCTCTGCGCTCGGTCAACGTCCGTGTCGTCGCAGGACTCGTCTTCATCTGCCTGGCCCAGAATCCTCCGGAGGACTTCGCCGAGGTGGCCGAGCGGATCTCGCCCTACATCGCACCGCACGGTCTGGAGAAGACCAAGGTCGCAGCCCAGGTCGACCTCATCGAGCACGCCAACTGGAAGCTCGTCATGGAGAACAACCGCGAGTGCTATCACTGCGAGGCCGGTCACCCGGAGCTGACCTGCACCTTCTTCCCGACCTACGGCTATGCTCCGGATGAGATCCCCAAGCGGCTCAAGCCCGCCTACCAGCGCTACCTCGATGCCGAGGAACGACTGCGGACCAACAGCGAACGCAACAGTCTGCCGACCGAACTCATCGCCGAACTCAGTGGCCGCCCCACCGGCTTCCGGATCGAACGGGCCGCCCTCGACGGAAAGGGGGAGTCGTACACGATGGACGGTGGGGCCGCCTCGGCGAAGTTGCTCGGCGATCTCGATACCTCTGAGCTGGGACGATTGTCGATGCACACCCAACCCAACGCCTGGTTCCACTTCATGGGCGACCACGCGGTGACGTTCTCCCTCGTCCCGCTGGGCCCCGATCGGACGCTGGTGCGCTCGACCTGGCTGGTCCACGAGGACGCAGTCGAAGACGTCGACTACGACCTCGAGAACCTGACAACCGTGTGGGTGAAGACGAACGAGCAGGACGCGGCTCTGTGCGCGAAGGCCCACCGCGGGATCTCGTCGCCAGCGTACGTGCCCGGACCCTATGCGCCCACAGAAGCCGATCTCGAGGAGTTCTGCACCTGGTACATCGAACGACTTAAAGCGCACCGAGCACAGAGCGGCACACAGAGCACCGGCACAGGAGGGCAGAGCTGATGACCATCGACCAAGAGACGCTGCACGCTGGCTTTGACACGTCGGCCGTCGGGATCAACACCGCGGCCGTCGGGCTCGATTCTGCAGCCCCCGGTCTAGGTGCCGCTGCACCAGACGTCGATGCGGAGCTGACGGGGATGGTCGAATGCGTGGCCATCACCGAGGTCACACACAACGTCAAGAGCTTCGAGCTCTTCGCCCCCTGGATGGCCAGGATCGACTTCGAGCCCGGACAGTACGTGACTGTGCGCATCCCCGAACTCGAACTCGAGCGCTGCTACTCGATCGCCTCGGCGCCGTTCGGAACGAATACCTTCACCCTGACCATCAAGCGCGTCGACAGCGGCGCGGTCTCGACGTATCTGCACGATGTCTTAGGAGTCGGCGATCGCATCCACGTCGACGGTCCCTACGGTCTGTTCAGCACCAGCTTCCACCCGGCCGCGAAGCACCTGTTCGTCTCCGGCGGCTCAGGCATCTCCCCGATCATGTCAATGGTGAGATCCCTGCTGGCCCGACCGGCGGGAACTGCGACCGACATCGTCCTCATCCACAATGCGGCCACCCCCGCCGACATCATCTTCCGGCCTGAACTCGAGCAGCTGGCCGAAGTCCCCGGAGTGAGCGTGGTGACGATGTGCTCCCGGGACTCCGCCTCCGAGGTGGAAGTCGCCGAGGAGTGGACCGGCCGCCGTGGCCGCATCACCAGCCAGACCCTCGCCGAGGTGGTGCCCGAGCTGCGTGATCGCGAGACCTTCGTCTGTGGTCCCGGAGACTATATGGCTGCGGTCCGGCTCATGCTCGACGAGCGCGGGGTTCTCGGATCTCGGGTACACGAGGAATCCTTCGTCTTCGCGACCTCCCCCGCGCAGCGATTGGCCCGGAAGGGACTTGCCGATGATGAGTCAGACGCATCTGCGATCGGCGGTTCGGCCCCTGACTGCGCTGGTTCGGCGGGGCAGAGCTTCGCCATCGACTTCACCGTCAGCGGCAAACACATCGCCTGCGATCCTGCGACCACTGTCCTTGACGCGGCAGCTGAGGCTGGGATGGCCTTCCCCTCGTCCTGCGAAGAGGGCATGTGCGGGACCTGCAAGTCGGTTCTGGTCAGCGGTGAGGTTGAGATGAATCATGCCGGTGGCATCCGCCCCAAGGAGATCGCGGCAGGCAAGTTCCTGCCCTGCTGCTCGACCCCCTTGAGCGACCTCGTCGTCGAACGGTGACGTCTCGCGTCGGTGCCCGAGACTGCTCAGCGCAGCACGAATCCGGGCACCAGGTCATCGTGCGGCAGTCCCCGACCCGCAGGGGGAGCGGTCGACCTGTCCGTCGGCGAAGACGGTGACGTTGCGCTGGTGGAGTTCGCCGGTGGGCAGAGTGCCGAGCCGGTTGACGAAGATGGTTCCGTAGACACCGCTCAGGCGGTCATCGGCGTGATGCCGGGTCAGCGGATGCTGCGCCGGTGCCGACTTCACCTGCCGCCCGAGGGCGATGAGCTCGGTGAGGTTGCCCGGCACCACAGCGAGTCCGTACCGATCTGCGTCGACGCAGGCATAGATGGCCCCGCCCCAGACCAGATCGATGACGACCGGTTCTCGGCTCGGGACGACACTGGGTGAGCCGCCGTCGACGACTGTCTCAACATCTGTCTTGACACCTGCCGCGATGAGTCGGCACGCGACATTGATGAAGTCGACCGAGGTGACGCGGCCCGCGGGGTCTGTGTGGACCCTGGCAGTGACCCTGCCCGAGGGGACGTCGATGACGACAGCGGTGACCCCTGAGACATCGGGTGCGACGCGGCCGGAATCGAGTGCCCAGGCTCCCAACGCGATCGTCCCGTGACCGCAGGCGGTGGAGAAGCCGTCCTTGTGCCAGAACAGAACTCCGAAATCGGCACCTTCGTCGTCAGCCTCGGTGATGAATCCGCCGTACATGTCGGCATGGCCGCGCGGTTCGAAGCACAGCAGTCGGCGCAGTCCGTCGATCTCCTCGTCGGAGATCGCGTTCATCCGCTTCTTCGCAACACTCGCTCCCGGAATGGGGATCGGGGGAGCGGCGACGATCCTGAACGGCTCCCCGGCCGTGTGGTAGTCGACCGTGGTGACTTCGTGGTTCTCCGGTGACATCGGGCTACAGCCCCATCCCGACGCGCAGTCCCTCGAGGACGGCGGCGTGGACATTGCGCGAGGCGACGGCATCACCGATCCGATAGAGCGCGAAGGGGGCGCTCGCCTCGGCGGCGGAGCGTGTGCTGTCGTCGGCTGCTCCCGTGACGTCGATGGCCCCGGTCCTCGTATCGGGCTGACCACGACCGTGGATCCAGGCGTCGAGTTCGATCTCGCCGAGGTTGGACGAGTGCGGCTTGAGCGCGAAGTAGACGTCGTCGTTGGGTACCGTCCCGAAGTCGACGACCACGGCGTCGGTCTCGAGTTCGATCTCGAGACCGGAGTAGTCGTTGCGCAGGGTCGCGTGCACGCTCTTGTCCGCGGCCACGGGCTTCGCAGCCAATCTCTCGCCGAGGTGGACCGTGACCCCGAATTCGGAGAACACCTGCAGGTAGGCCGGTGAGTTCATCGAACCGACGTCGATGCCGATGGTGCGCTCGGGACTGACGTAGGTCACCTGCTGCCCATTGCGGGCCAGGCGCTCGACTGCGTCGAGGGCAGGATAGAAGCCGTGGTCATCGTAGACGAGAACGCGCTGCTTCTGGGCCAGGCTGTCGTTCATCACATCCCAGACATCGAAGGCCGGGCCCTCTTCGCGGAAGGGGTAGCTGGAATCGGGAACGCCGCCGGTGGCGACGATGACGACATCCGGTGACAACGCGAGGATGTCGTCCGCCTCGGCGAAGGTGTCGAACCGGATGTCGACCCCGTGCTTCCTGCACTGCTGGAGTCTCCAGTCGACGATGCCGATGAGGTCGTGGCGGCGCTGGGAGCGGGACGCGATGCGCACCTGCCCGCCCGCGCTGGAGTCCGCTTCGAGCAGGGTCACCCGATGCCCGCGGACGGCGGCGACACGGGCGGCTTCGAGACCGGCCGGACCAGCGCCGACGATGACGACGTGCTCGGGATCGGCCCCGACGTCGTGGGTGACCTCCTGCGGAAGATCGGCCTCGCGGCCGCTGGCGGGATTGTGGATGCACGTGGCCGAGCCCGAGGTGTAGATGCTGTCGAGACACATGTTCGCACCCACGCAGGGACGGATGTCGTCCTCGCGGTGCTCCGCGATCTTCTTCACCAGGTAGGGGTCGGCCAGCTGTGCCCTGGTCATGCCCACGAGATCGAGGCAGTCGTCCTCGATTGCGTACCTGGCGGTGGGGACGTCGGCGATGCGGGCGGCATGCAGGACGGGAACGTCGATGGCCTTGCGGATGCGTCGGCAGGTCTCGAGCCACGGCGCCGAGGGAGTACCCATGCCGGGGATCGCCTCGGCGAGTTCCCTGTCGGAACTGATGGTGCCGACATTGAGGTTGAGGAAGTCGATGCCATGGGCGGTGTATGCGGTGAGGATGTCGACGGCGCGGTCCTCGCGCAGGCCGTCGTCTCGCAATTCGTCGACGGCCATGCGGATGCCGACGAGGAACTCCTCGGGTACTGCCGCCTTGACTGCGTCGATGATTCGCAGTGGGAAGCGGAGGAGGTTGTCGAGCTTCCCGCTGTATTCGTCTGTGCGGGAGTTGAGCCACGGGGCGAGGAAGGAGTCGAGCAGGTGTCCGGCATGCATGATCTCGAGCCCATCGAGACCCGCCGCGGCGACCCGAGCGGCAGCGGAAGAGAAGTCATCGACGATGCGGTCCATGTCGAAGTCTTCGAGTTCCTTCGTGAACGAGCGATGTGCGGCTTCCCTGGTCCGCGATGCCGAAACCAGGGGGAGCCAATCCCCGGCGAAGTTCGAGGACCGGTGACCTAGGTGGGTGGTCTGGATCATCACAGCCGCGCCTTCTTCGTGGCAGTCGGCGGCGAGTGCGGCGAGCCAGGGGATCACCTCGTCGGTGGACAGGTCGATGTTGCCGAACGCTGCGGGGGAGTCCTTCGACACGATGGCCGATCCGCCGATCATGGTCAGCCCGACACCGCCGCGGGCCTTCTCTCGGTGGTAGAGGCGATAACGGTCCTTGGGCATGCCGAGCTCGGTGTACGCGGGTTCGTGGGAGGTGGAGACGATGCGGTTGCGCAGGGTGAGCGAGCCCAACTCGAATGGTTGGAGCAGCGGGTCCTCGGACATTGGTTCCTCCTTCGTTGCAGGAACGCGGTGCCGCCCAGGGACGGGCGGACTCGGGCGATTCGTTAGGTAATCGGTAACCGACTACCTACGTCAATCGTGGGTTCTCGCGGTTATGCTGTCAATAGCTCACGGAGAAGAATCAGCCCACAGGGAAGAATTCGGACGAATCGGCGATTGCGGAGGTGGAGAGAACGTGGAATCGATCAGACAGCCGACCGCCTCGTTGCGCGAACAGGCATTGGCGATCATTCGCGATGCCATCACTGCCGGTGAACTCGATGAGGACCGGATCTACTCGGCGGCGGGGTTGGCAAAGCAGCTGGGTATGTCGCTGAGCCCGGTGCGGGAGGCGATGATGGCCCTTGTCACCGAGGGGACTGTCGAAGCCGTGCCGAACCGGGGCTTTCGCCTGGTTCCGGTGACGGAGGCCGACCTCGAGGAAATCACCCGAGTCAGGATCCTATTGGCGGTGCCCGCCGTGCGGGAACTGTGCGGACGGGCTGCGGGTTCGATGGAGCGGTCGACCGAAGCAGACCCCGACACCCGGTTCGGGGCTGAGGTGGAACAGTTGCGTGAGCAGGCCGAAGCTACCGTGGAAGCCGCCGAATCGGGCGATAGGACCGAGTTCTTCACACACGACCGCCGCTTCCACGAGGCGCTGCTCGAGTTCGGGCTGGGGCGTCGTGCCGCAGACATCAGTCTCCGACTGCGCGATCAGTCGCGGATCTTCCAGCCGAAGGGGGCCGTCGATGAGGTCATTGTCACGTCGGCGCGGGAACTGACGGTCATCGTCGACCTCCTTGAGGAGGGGCGGGCCGATGAGGCGGCACAGCTCGTCACCCGCAACCTCTACTTCTTCAAGCGGACGGGGCAGTCCGAGGCGGACGACTGAGCAGGCCGACGTCGGCGGTCGCAAACCGCACGCAGACGACGAGGCGGCCGCTCCTGGAATCGGGACGGGCCACCTCGTCGTCTGGTCAGGTTCAGGATCAGACCTTCACGACCGGGATCGGCATGGTGTCCGGGTCGAGGTCCGGATTGTCGTCCTGGGTGCGTGCCAGTTCGATCGCTTCCTCGTGTGTGGCGACCGTCGGGAATGAGCCGAGCAGTGGCTTGTGGGCGGACTTCTTCATGAACAGCACCGCCACGAAGGCGATGACCGAGAAGAACATGATGTAGAACGCCGGCATGTACGAGTTCCCGGTGAGGTCGATGAGCGCCTGGCTGAACAGCGGAGTGGTGCCGCCGAAGAGTGAGACGCCGAGGTTGAAGGTCAGTCCCATGGCGCCATAGCGCGATGCGGTCGGGAACAGGGCGGGCAACGTCGATGCGAGGCAGGCGATGTAGAAACCAGCGGGCAGGGCGACCATGAACACGGCGATTGTCACGGCCCACATCTGCCCGATCTGCATGACTGCGAAAGCCGGGTCCATGAGCACGATCGTCATTCCCGATGCCAGGAGGAAGACGAATCTGCGGCCCAGCTTGTCGGAGAGCCCGCGACGATGGCGATGCCGATGAGGATCTCCTTCCAGAAATGACGGATGACGCCGAGGAGCCCGTGGCGCGCATACTGATCGTCGACGACCTTGGCATCGAGTCCCTCGGCGACCGCAGCTTCGAAGCTCGGGGTCTCAGGGATCTTCATCCGGAACCAGATAGCCGCCGCATCGAGCGGAATTGCGATGAGGAAGGGGATCCTCCAGCCGCCGTCGACCATGGCGGTCTCGCCCGCGACGCTCGTGCTGATGACGGTGGTGATGGCGACGGTGCCGGCACCGGTGGCGAAGCCGAAGTATGATCCGACATCGAGCCAGGCGGCCCAGAAGCCGCGCGACTTGTCGGGCGCGAACTCGGACACGTAGGTGGTTGCGCCGGCATATTCGCCGCCGGTGGAGAAGCCTTGGATCATCTTGAGCAGGTAGAGGGGGATGATCACCCAGAGGCCGACCTGCCCGGCTGTGGGCAGCACGCCGATGAGAGCGGTCGCGGTGGCCATTGTGGCCATGGTGAAGAAGAGGACCTTCTGGCGCCCGATCTTGTCACCGAGGGGTCCGAGCACCATACCGTCGAGTGGACGGATGAGGAACGAGACTGCGAACCCGAGGAGGGTGACGAGAAGACCCATCCGCCGATTTATGCCCTCGGTGAAGACGGAGGTCATGGTCACGGCAAGATAGCCGTAGACTCCGAAGTCGAACCCATTCCATGAAGTTGCCGACGGTGGTTTGGCCGATGGCAGTGCGCATCGACCGGGGTTCGACGATGATGCAGTGCTCGGCCTTCAGGCGCTTCTTATTGAGCGCTTTCCGCTTCCGGCGGGACGGGTTCTCCACGTTCGAGGCTGGTCTTTCGTTGTCGTCTGACATCAGCTGTTCCTCGCTTCGGATGCAGTTCTCCAGTTGCAGTTCGGTCTTCAGCCACTGCAGAATCAGTCAAGTCAGCGCTAACCGGTTCTCGACGATGCTGAACATCCCTATTCGATTAAACACCCATGTCAATGACAATGGTGAGTCACATCACGATGAATGCCCGCTTGGGTCAGATTCTTCGGATCGGCCGATCACGAGGAGCAGGTGCCCCGAACCTACTGCTTCAGGCCTTGAGCACCCAGAATGCGCTCAGCCTCGGATCGGCTGCGCCGCGGACGTGTCCCGACGGGCTGGCAGCCACAGCCTGGAGGAATTCGACGGTCTCCGCGGTGATCTCCTCACCGGGGAGGACATTCGGGATTCCAGGTGGATATGCGGCCAGAGAGCTGACGCTGGTGCGGCCGATGGCCTCGGCGGCGGGAACGAGCTCGGAGTCCGCGAAATACGCATCGCGGGGCAGGGCAACCAACCTCCCGGCGCTGGGCAGCGAGGGGATCCCTGCCGCAGCGCTGACAACCTCGGCGCGATCGGGATCGGCACTCTCGAAGCGCATCTGATCGAGCGCTTCGAACAGGCGGCTGAGGTCGGGGCGTTTGCCCACGCCGATGAGGGCGACGATCGTGGTGGCCGTCGCCATCTCAGCGAAGATGTCGAAGTCCTCGGTCAGGCGCTTGCGCACGGCGTGGCCGTCGAGCCCGGTCGAGGTGATGTCGATGGGCAGGCGGAAGGGGTCGATGTCGACGACGTCCGGGTGGTTCATGAAGTCCCCGGAGAGCAGATGATAGTGTTCGGAGCCTTCGATGCGGGCACGGATCTGACGGATGTTCTCCAGGGAGTCCGAGATCGCGTCGTGCGAGTTCACGAGGTCCCGGCGGGCAATGTCGATCGATGCCATGAGATGGGCGTTCTCGCTGGTCGAGGCCGTCATCATGAACGCACGAGCCAGGGCCGGCTCGAGGCGGTCGGCGAGTTCGGTGTCTCCCAGGTGAAGCAGGGCCGATTGGGTGAAGGACCCGGCGAGTTTGTGGGCGCTCATGATCACGATGTCGGCGCCCAGTGTGACCGGGGATTCCGGCAGATCGGGGTGGAAGCCGAAGTGGGCACCCCACGCGGCGTCGATGATGAGGGCGGCGCCGGCGTCGTGGGCGACCTCGGCCAGCGCCCTGACGTCGGCGACCGCACCGAAGTAGCTGGGGGTCACGAGGTAGACGGCAGTGACCTTCTCCGGGTGGGAGGCGATGGCCTGGCGCAGTGAGTCCGGGGTGACTCCGTGGGCGATGCCGTTGACCTCATCGACGTTAGGAAAGACGAAGCCGGGGTTGAGGCCGGCCAGTACGATGCCGTCGATGAAGCTCGAATGGGCGCTTCGCTGGGTGACGACACCCGTGCCCAGGGTGCCGATCGCCAGCGCTGCCATGCGGTTGCCCTGCGAGGAGCCGTTGGTGAGGAACCAGGTGCGCCGCGCGCCCCAGGCCTCGGCGGCCAGCTGCAGAGCTTCGTCCTTCGGGGTATCGACGCCGAGGTCGATGCCGTCGAAGAGCGGGGGGATGTCCAGGGAGAGGATGTGCTCGCCGAAGTACTCGGCCTGACCTGCAGAGATTCCCGTGGCAGTGCCGCCGTGTCCGGGGGTGGACAGGAACAGCGAGTCACGTTCTGCCGCCGCCTGCAGTGCATCGGCATACGGCGCGTGAGTTGTCGCGTCGCCCGGGAGTGCCGATCGATCTGAGGCGGAGGTCATGGAGGAATCCTGGTGCACGGTCATAGATTCAGGTTAGAGAATGGAGCCTTGCTGGGAGAAGACCAAGTTTCCTAAACTGATGCATATACACTATTGAACTGATGCTCGGAGGGTCATGGAAGTTCTGGATACTCGGGGGCTCTCGGCTCTGCGTGCGATCGCCGAATCCGGTTCGGTCGCGGCGGCGGCGACCGCGCTGGGATGGAGCCAGCCCACGATCAACCACCACCTGCGCAACCTGGAGCGGGCTCTGGGGTCGACCCTTGTCGAGAAGAGCCCTCGAGGCTCGCAGCCAACCGTTGTGGGCAGCCTCGTCGTGTCTCGAGCGATCGAGATCCTGGGGCTCTGCGAGCGACTCGGCACCGAGGTGGCCCTGTGGCGCGAGGCCCAGGCGGTGCCGGTGAAGATCGGGGCCGTTCCCACGGTCGGCGCGCGCGTGATCCCCAAGCTGCACAATCAGCTGCAGAGGCGACCGCGGTGGCAGACCCACGAGGAGAGGGTGCCGGCAGAGATGACCACTGCGGCACTCGACGTGACCATGGACGAACATGCG
>JAKDSA010000160.1 GCA_030457025.1 Brevibacterium sp.
GGGCGGCGCCTTCGATGACTTCGAGGAGTGCGCCCGAGATGCCGTTGGCGATCTCTGCGAGCTTGGTCGGTGGGGTCGGCTGATCCTCGGATCCGGCGACGGCGAGGACGGGGACGGCGATCTCGGACAGGCGCGAGCGGATGTCGAATGAGGCCAGTGCGTGGCAGGCCGCGGCATAGGAGAACCGGTCGGCGTCCTGCAGCGAATGGAGCAGAGCGGCCGAGGCCTCTGGTTCGCGATTCATGAAGCCTTCGCCGAACCAGCGCTGAGCGGAGCCGATGACCTGTGTGGGGGTGCCCGAGGTTGCCACGACCTCGGCGCGTTCCTCCCAGCCGCTTGCCTCACCGATCTTCGCGCCGGTGCAGAACACTGCGGCGCGGTCGAAGCGATCGGCATGATCAAGAGTCATCTGCAGGCTGATCGCTCCGCCGATGGAGTCACCGGCGAGGCTGATGCGCACCTCGGCTGCGTCCGCGGAGCCGACGACGTCGGGAAGCACACGGTCGATGGTGGCCAGCACCGCCTCGGCGAGGTCGCTCATCGTCAGCCTGGGAACTGTCGACGTCCCCGCGGGGACGTCGATCGGTGCCGATCGCCCGTGGCCGGGCAGGTCGATGCCGATGACCGTCGTCGCGGGATCCGTGTCGCCGAGGTGGGCCGCTGCGGACTGCCAGAGCGCGCTCACCGAGGTGCCCAGGGAGGGGAGGACGACGAGGATGCGCGGGTTCGCGGTCACAGGTGCGGTCGGCGCGGCAAGAACAGAAGCGGTGAGTTTCACGTCAGGTCACTTTCTCGAGGAGAAGGGGAGGAGGCCCGGCGACACGGGCTCGGGTCCGTTGATGGTGGCGATGATGGTCTGGCGAATGGCCTCGGCATCGCCGAGGTAGTTGTCCGGAGAGAAGAAGCCGGCAAGGTCGACATCGGCTGTGTTGTCCTCGTTGGCAGCGTCGGCTGGGTGCTTCTCCAGTGCCGTCTTGAGCGCGCCCACAGGGTCACTGCCGCCAGCGATGATCCCCTGGATCTCGGGTTTCCCGAGACGGTGGCCGAAGGTGATGGTGAGCCGCTCGGCAAAGATGCCGGGGCTGGCGGCCTCGACGTTGGCCCGCATTGCCTCGGGATTGACGCTCAGTCCTTCGACCATCGTCTCGAGCATGATGAGGGAGGACACAGCCAGACCCATGAGTTCGGACAGGGCCGGCCATTCGGCGTGCCAGGCCCCGTCTGATCGCTCTTCGATCGCTTCGGCGGCGGTCGAGGTCAGTGTTGCCATGAGGCCGGGAGCGCGCATGCCGTTGCGGTGGAGGAGGACCGCCGAGGTGGGATTGACCTTCTGCGGCATCGCCGAAGACCCGCCGGTCGCGGCCAGGCTCAGTTCGCCGACCTCGGGGCGGGCCCCGACGAGCACGTCACGGGCGATGGAGGCCCCAACGGTCATGCACTGGGTGAGATGGGAGGCCCAGTTGAGAACGCGGACGCGGTCGGTGTGCCAGGGCACGGGGACGCTGGTGAGCGCGGCGTCGGGCCCGCGCAGCTGCACCTGGAACTGACGGAGCAGGGCCTCGGTCTGGGGCCCGGCGAACTCGCGGATCGCGGCCCGGGTTCCGGCAGCGCCGCCGACCTGCACGTAGTCGATGCGCGGGGTGAGGCTCTGGACCTCCTGGACTTCGGAGGCCCAGGCTGCGGCCTTGAGCCCGAAGGTCGTCGGCAGGGCCGGTTGGGTCAGGGTGCGGGCCAGGCATACGGTCGATGCGTGGGCATCGGAGAGTCCGACGAGCAGGTCGCAGATGACGTCGAGGCGCGCATGCGTCTGGCGAGCGACCCGGGACATCAGCAGCCCGAGGGCTGAGTCCATGACGTCCTGACTGGTCAGGCCCTTATGCAGGGCACGGGAGGCGTCGTGGCTGAGGCGTGATCGAATCGCTGCGAGGAACGGGATGACCGGGTTGCCGCCGGATTCTGAGTTCGCTGCCAGCATTTCCAGTTCGGAGGAATCAGCCAGCAGCGACCGGGTGGTGGCCTCGATCCCGGCCACCGCCTCGGCGCGGACGTCGGCGGAGATCAGCCCGGCGTGCGCCTGGGCATTGACCCACGCGGACTCCACATCGCCGAGCGCGGACACGAGGGCGACATCGTCGATGGCCTCGGCGCCTCGCAGATCGCCCGGGGCGAACAGGAAGCGCGTATGGGCAGCGGTGTCAGTCATTGTGTGTCCTCTCCGATGGCGGCAGTCGCGGCTGCCCAGTCTTCGTGACTCGTCTCAGTCCTCGTGAGTGGGGAACCGCAGGAACGGGGTCTCGTCCTCACCCTGCAACCGTATGTCGAAACGCAGTGATCCGTCAGCCTCACGAGTCGCGATGAGCCGATCTTTCTCGTCCGGTTCGAGCGAGGACAGCAGCGGGTCGGCTGCCAGTGCGTCGGTATCGTCAGGGAGATAGATCCTGGTGAAAAGCCTGTTGAGCAGTCCACGGGCGAAGATGACGACGCTGATGAACGGTGCCTTGCCCGCCTCGGTGGGCCCGGGATCGAGCGTGGAGAAGACGAAGCGTCCCTGAGGGTCGACCTCGTTGCGGCCGAAGCCGGTGAAGGTGAAGCCGTCACGGCGCAGCGATCCCGATTCGCGGGAGACGACGCCATTCTCGTCTGGCTGCCAGATCTCGAGGATCGCATCGGGAATGGGCGAGCCGGCCCCGTCGTAGACGTAGCCGTGCAGCTGAACTGCTCCCGTCTTGGCCGGAGGAACGAGCTCGTTGTCGCCGGGCCACGGCATTGCGTAGCCGTAGAACGGTCCGACGGTCTGGCCGGGCGTCGCGGTGAGGTTCTGCTCAGTCATCGTCCTCTTCTTCCATCCAGGTGCGGTTGGCTCCGGTGAGCACGATGTCCCAGTTGTAGCCCATGAGGAATTCGTGCTCGGTGATGTTGTGGTCGTAGGTGGCAACGAGGCGGTCGCGGGCCTTCTGGTCCGTGATCGACTGGTAGATCGGGTCGAGGGCGAACAGCGGATCGCTGGGGAAGTACATCTGGGTGATCATGCGCTGGGTGAACTCGGTGCCGAAGAGCGAGAAGTGGATGTGGGCGGGTCGCCACGCATTGTGGTGGTTCTTCCACGGGTAGGGCCCCGGCTTGATCGTGGTGAATGTGTAAGAGCCGTCGTCGTCGGTCAGGGTGCGGCCGACGCCGGTGAAGTTCGGGTCGATCGGTGCCGGGTGCTGGTCGCGTTTGTGGATGTAGCGTCCGGCGGAGTTGGCCTGCCAGATCTCGACGAGCTGGTTGCGCACGGGCCGGCCGCTGCCGTCGAGGACGCGGCCGGTGACCTTGATGCGTTCGCCGATCGGTTCCCCGCCGGCCTGGATGGTGAGGTCGGATTCGAGGTTCGCGAGGTCGCGGTGGCCGAAGGCGGGGGAGAAGAGCTCGATCGTCTCCGGGTCCGTGTGCCGGGGATCCTTCGTCGGATGCCGCAGGATCGAGGACCGGTACGGCGGGTAGTCCAGGCGGGGCTGCGTTTCGGCCGGTGTGCCGGCGGCGACTGCGTTCCTGTGTTCGGTCTCGATCGTCTCGATCTCGGCAGACAGTGTCTGCTGTGACTCGGCCGCATCATCAGAGCCGGAGAGTTTCTGTGCACCCATGGTCGAACCTTTCTCGAAGTGTGCTCGTGAAGAATTGAGTTGTGTGAATTCCGTGAGGTGTCGCCGTCGGGCGGCTCAGCCCTTCGGCCA
>JAKDSA010000002.1 GCA_030457025.1 Brevibacterium sp.
TCGCTAGGCTGATGTCATGTTGAAGATAGGTCTCACCGGAGGAATCGGTGCAGGGAAGTCAACCGTCTCCGAGATCCTCGCCGCCCACGGTGCCGTGATCGTCGATGCGGACACGATCGCCCGCGAGGTCGTCGCTCCGGGAGAGCCGCTGCTGACTCATCTCGCGCAGAGATTCGGTGAGGACGTCATCGCCGCCGACGGGGGACTCGACCGGGCGCAACTGGCCGCCGCAGCATTCGTGGATGAAGAGTCGACAGCGGCGCTCAATGCACTGATGCATCCAGCGATCCGTGACCGCACCACCGACCACTTCGCAAAGCACTCCGACGCCGAGGTGGTCGTCCACGATGTTGCGCTGCTCGTTGAGAATTCGATGACCTCGGCCTATCACCTCAATCTTCTCGTCGACGTTCCTGCCGCACTGCGTCTGGAACGGCTGATGAGCGCCCGGGGCATGGCCCGCGACGATGCCGAAGCGCGCATCGCCCGGCAGGCCGACGATGAGGACCGCTATGCGGTCTGCGATGTCATCATCGACAATGCGGGGTCGGTTCGGCAGACGCAGGATCGAGTCGCTCGTCTCGTCGAGGACCGGATCCTTCCGTTTGCGGCGAATCTGGAAGCGCAGCGCCCTGCGGAACGGGGGCCGGTCGAACTCGTCGACCCGGCTTGCCAGGACTGGGCGCTTCAAGCACAGCGGATCATCGCCAAGCTGCACCACGGCATCGGCAAGTCGTTTCGCATCGACCATATCGGCTCCACAGCGGTGCCGGGTCTGGCTGGGAAGGACGTCATCGACCTGCAGCTGCTCGTGTCCGATCTCGACGTGGCCCGCGAATTGGCTCCCCGCTTGGCCCAGCTGGGATATCCGGGGCATGACGGGTCCGACAACCTCGGCGAGGGTCGGCTGGAGCCCAAACGATTCCACGCGAACACGGACCCGGGTCGGGCAGTCAACCTGCATGTCCGAACCGAGGACTCCGTCGGAGCCGTCTTCGCACGGGAATTCGTGCAGCTCCTGCGCAGCGATGACAGTGAACGTGAGAGATACGCGCAGCTGAAGCGGACTCTGGCCGACGACTATGCCGGCGAAGGGCGCTCCGAAGGCTACTCGGAGGCGAAGGAACCGTACTTCCTGACGATGCGCAGACGACTCGTCCCAGGCAGCTTCGACTGAGCCGAAGCGGTGCGATGCTCTGCCTGGTCGGGGTTGCGGGCTGTGTGACTCTCGCCTCTCCTGTTCACTGTGTCAGCGCCGAGGGTTAGTGTTGGATCATGAGCTCAGAACGTCCCCTGCCAGCCATCGGCCACAGGCCGGATGTCACGCGCACAGTTGCCCCGTTCGAAGTCGTCTCCGAATATTCCCCCTCCGGTGATCAGCCCACCGCGATCACCGAGATCTCAGAGCGCCTCGACCAGGGTGAGCGGGACATCGTCCTGCTGGGCGCGACCGGTACCGGCAAGTCTGCGACCACGGCCTGGCTGATCGAACAGGTTCAGCGACCCACGCTGATCATGGCGCCGAACAAGACCCTCGCCGCGCAGCTGGCCAACGAGTTCCGACAGCTGCTGCCAAACAACGCGGTCGAATACTTCGTCTCCTACTACGACTACTACCAGCCCGAGGCGTACGTCCCGCAGACGGACACCTTCATCGAGAAGGACTCCTCCGTCAACGATGAGGTCGAACGCCTCCGCCACTCCGCGACGAACTCCCTGCTCACCCGCCGTGATGTCGTCGTCGTCTCGACCGTGTCCTGCATCTACGGTCTGGGCACACCCGAAGAATACGTCGATCGGATGGTGACCCTGCAGCGCGGTGAACAGTGCGACCGCGATGAACTCCTCAAACGGTTCGTGTCGATGCAGTATGCCCGCAACGACATGGCATTCACCCGGGGCACCTTCCGCGTCAGGGGAGACACCGTCGAGATCATCCCGCAGTATGAGGAGCTGGCCCTGCGGATCGAGTTCTTCGGCGATGAGATCGAATCTCTCCAGACGCTGCATCCTCTGACCGGCGAGATCGTCCGCGAGGAGGAGACCATCCATGTCTTCCCAGCCTCGCACTATGTAGCCGGGGAGAACCGGATGGGGCGAGCTGTCAGCGAGATCGAGGACGAGCTGCAGAAGCGGTTGAGCGAATTCGAGACGCAGAACAAGCTCCTCGAGGCTCAGCGTCTGAAGATGCGCACGACCTATGACCTCGAGATGATGGAGTCGATGGGCTTCACCTCCGGCATCGAGAACTACTCCCGTCACATCGACGGACGCCCCGCCGGATCGGCACCGAACTGCCTGCTCGACTACTTTCCCGAGGACTTCCTCCTCGTCATCGACGAATCTCACGTCACGGTGCCTCAGATCGGCGGCATGTACGAAGGCGACATGTCCCGCAAGCGCACTCTGGTCGAACACGGATTCCGTCTTCCCAGTGCGATGGACAACCGGCCCCTGAAGTTCGACGAGTTCCGTGAACGCATCGGCCAGGCCGTGTATCTGTCCGCAACCCCGGGAAACTTCGAGCTGGGGAACTCCGACGGATACGTCCAGCAGATCATCCGACCCACCGGGCTCGTGGATCCGGAGATCGTCGTCAAACCGACGAAGGGACAGATCGACGATCTTCTCGACGAGATCAGAACCCGCGTCGACGCCCAGGAACGAGTCCTGGTCACCACACTGACGAAGAAGATGGCCGAGGACCTCACGGACTATCTCCTCGAACACGATGTGCGCGTCCAATACCTGCATTCGGACGTCGACACATTGCGTCGTGTCGAACTCCTGACAGAACTGAGAGCGGGAGAGTTCGACGTGCTCGTGGGAATCAACCTTCTGCGTGAGGGCCTCGACCTGCCCGAAGTCTCCCTCGTAGCCATCCTCGACGCCGACAAGGAAGGGTTCCTGCGTTCGGCGACGTCGCTGATCCAGACGATCGGTCGTGCAGCCCGCAACATCCGCGGCCAGGTCCACATGTACGCCGATACCATCACGCGCTCCATGCGGGAAGCCATCGACGAGACCGACCGACGACGTGAGATCCAGGTCGCCCACAACAAGGAACACGGCATCGACCCCACGCCACTGGTCAAGAAGATCGCAGACATCACCGAACGGCTGCAGCGCGAAGATGCCGATACCCGTGAGCTCCTCACCGAATTCGACTACGGCAAGGGCAAACGCGGATACAACTCGACGCTGACCGACGAACAGCGTCAGGCCGCAGGCAAGTCCGGTTCCCTGCGTCCACCGGCAGCGGACCTGACCGAACTCATCGAGTCACTCACCTCGCAGATGCACACGGCAGCCGCTGAGCTGCAGTTCGAGCTCGCCGCCCGCCTGCGGGATGAACTCTCGGACCTCAAGAAGGAGCTGCGGCAGATGAAGCAGGCCGGGCACGCCTGAGCCGACCCGCGTGCAAGTGGGCGAACATCCGCACGACTATACTGGGACGGCTGGCGAAAGGGAGTATCCCGTCCATCCGTGCTCGTCACCACGATCCCTCAGAGGGTCCGGGCACGGAGCGCACGCCGTCGCTGCTTCAGCGGTATCAGCGTGGGAGAGACTTTCGGCACGGGTACATCACCGACACCGTTGAAAGGCTTCCATGGATATCCTGTCCTCCACACTCGCTGCAGGCGGTCAAGCCGCAGCGGGGAGTGAGACCGCCATCCCCACATGGTTCATGATCACATCTGGAATCGTCGTCGTCGCGATCCTCATCCTCGACCTCCTCCTCGTCATCAAGCGCCCCCACACACCGTCGATGAAGGAAGCGGGCATCTGGGTCGCCTTCTACGTCGGCCTCGCCATCGTCTTCGCCGGCGCGCTCTTCGCCATCGGAGACGCAACGCACGGCAGTGAGTTCCTCACCGGTTGGCTGCTCGAATACTCGCTGAGCATCGACAACCTGTTCGTATTCATCATCATCATGGGCAGCTTCTCGGTTCCGCGGAAGTATCAGCAGGAAGTCCTCATGGTGGGCATCATCATCGCCATCGTCTTCCGCGGCATCTTCATCCTGGCCGGTTCGGCGATCATCACCGCATTCGTCGAGGTCTTCTTCATCTTCGGCATCTTCCTCCTCATCGTCGCCTACAGGCAGGCGTTCACCAGTGAGGACGAAGGCGACGGAGAGAACGCTCTCATTCGCCTCCTGCGCAAACGCATCAACGTCGTCGACGAATACCACGGCAACAGCCTGCGCGTGACCATCGAGGGCAAGAAGTTCTGGACGCCCATGTTCATCGTCTTCATCGCCATCGGGTCCACCGACGTGATGTTCGCACTCGACTCGATTCCGGCGATCTTCGGCGTCACACAGAATACGTTCCTGGTCTTCACGGCCAACGTCTTCGCACTGATGGGCCTGCGTCAGCTCTACTTCCTGCTCGGGGGCCTCGTCGACAAGCTCGTCTACCTCCACTACGGAATCGCGGCAATCCTTGCCTTCATCGGCGTCAAGCTCTTCATCCATGCTCTGCACGAATCGGACTGGGAATTCCTGTCCTGGGGCGCTGTGATCCCCGAGGTGCCGACGTGGCTGTCGCTGAGCTTCATCGTCGTTGCCATGGCGGTGGCGACGCTCGCCTCCGTGGCGAAGATGAAGAAGGACGGAATCCCGATCCGCAGTTCCAACTCCGGGGAGTCAGAGGACTCGCAGGATTGATTGCCCGAGACCACAACCGCTCCGAAAGCTGCAGTTGTGACTGTGCGCGGGTATCCTCCCGAATGGGGGACACCCGCGCACTGGCCCCATGCGGTCTCAGTTCTGGGAGAACGGGCCGTAGACCGGGGTCCACTCTCGAACGATCGTTTCGTCGATCACGCCGATCGACGCATAGGGATCGGTCGCCAACAGGCGTTCGATCTCGGCCCGGTCGGCTGCCTGCAGGAGCAGCAGACCCCCGGGGACCGGCTCATCGTCCAGTGGGCCCGAGGCCAGAACGGTTCCGGCTTCGTACAGATCGGCCTGCCACGCGCGATGGGCAGGTCGTGACTCCATCCGGGTGTCTGTATCCGGTCCATAGACATAGTTGACGGCGAAAACCGGCATCTGAAACTCCTGAGGTTCGATCAATAGGATGGACATCAGTCTAAACGGAAAGGTCGGTGCATAGTTGTGGTGCGTTTGCAGGAGATCCCAGCGGAATTCGCTGATGAAGACGCGGTGTATGAGGCCTTCGGCCGGTACTGCGAAGAGCTGGGAATCGAACCGTACTCGGCTCAGGACGAAGCCATCCTCAACATTCTGGCCGGCGACAACACGGTCGTGGCCACCCCCACAGGTTCGGGCAAGTCCCTGGTCGCGCTGTTCGCTCTCTACCAATCATTCACCCGCGGAATCCGGGCCTATTACACCGCACCGTTGAAGGCTCTGGTCAGCGAGAAGTTCTTCTCCCTCATCGACGCCTTCGGCCCTGAAAACGTCGGCATGATCACCGGAGACTCCACTGTCAACGGGGATGCACCCGTGATCTGTGCGACGGCCGAGATCCTAGCGAACCAGGCGCTGCGTGAAGGCGGTCTGGTCGACGCAGGCATGGTCGTCATGGACGAATTCCACTATGTCGCCGATCCCTCACGGGGGTGGGCGTGGCAGGTGCCTCTGCTCGAGATGCCACAAGCGCAGTTCGTGCTCATGTCGGCCACGCTGGGCGACACGAGTGAAATCTGCCGCACCATGGAGGACACGACTGGTCGTGACAGCTCCGTCGTCACCTCGGCGACTCGACCGGTCCCTCTCGACTACGAATACTCCACCGAGACTCTGTCCGACACATTGCGGTCCCTGGTGCGCAACGACAAATCCCCCGTCTATGTTGTGTCCTACTCCCAGGCCGGCGCCATCGACCTGGCCACAGGACTGCTGTCCGTCGACCTCGCGTCGAAGGAGCAGAAGGCTGCGATCGCGGCAGCCCTCAAGGGCTTCACCTTCTCGAAGGGATTCGGGCAGAGTCTGCGCAAGCTGCTCCTGCACGGAGTCGGCGTCCACCACGCCGGCATGCTGCCCAAATATCGCAGGCTGGTCGAACAGCTCGCACTCAAGGGGCTGCTGTTGGTCATCTCGGGCACAGACACACTCGGCGTCGGCATCAACGTCCCGATCCGGTCCGTGCTGCTGACCGGGCTGACGAAGTTCGACGGGCGGAAGATGCGCAAACTCAGCGTGCGTGAATTCCACCAGCTGGCAGGCCGCGCCGGTCGTGCCGGGTTCGATACCCGCGGCTATGTCGTCGCCCAGGCTCCCGAACATGTCATCGAGAACATGCGCGCCGAGGCCAAGGCGGCCAATGCGGACAAGAAAAAGAAGAAGGTCAAGAAGAAGTCCGCCCCGGCCGGGTTCGTCGGCTGGTCGGAGGAGACCTTCGCCAAGCTCATCGAATCCCCGGCCGAATCCCTGCGCTCACGGATGAAGATCGATCACTCGATGCTCCTCAACCTCGTCGCCCGCCCTGGCTCGAACGTGTCCACGATCAGCTGCTTCATCGATAAGACCCACGAGAGCCGGGAACGCCATCTCGACCTCAAGCTCACAGCCCTGAACATCGGTCGCTCTCTCCTCGACGCCGGCCTCATCGAAGCCAAGGGAGACGAACTGGTTCCGACCACGGATCTGGGACCGCAGTTCGCCCTCAACCAGCCGTTGGCCCCATTCGTGCTCGCCGGACTGGAGCTGCTCGATCCTGAGTCGGAGACCAATGCCCTCGACGTGGTCTCACTCGTCGAATCCACCACCCCGGTGCCGTTCCCCGTCCTCAAAGGTCAGCTCGATCGAATCAAGAAAGACACCTTGGCCGAGCTCAAGGCAGATGGTCTCGAATACCCCGAGCGCATGGCCATCCTCGACGAGGTCGAAGGTCCGAAGCCATTGGCCCAGATCCTCGAGCCCGCGTTCGAACACTTCATCGAGGCGCATCCCTGGCTGCGGGCCGGGAACTTCGAACCGAAGTCGATCGTGCGCGACATGGTCGAACAGGCGATGGGCTTCACCCAGTTCGTCGGCTACTACAGTCTCACCCGGGTCGAAGGCAGCCTCCTGCGCTACCTCACGGATGTGTTCCGGGCACTGACGCATAATGTGCCCGCCGACGACAGGACTGACGAACTCTCGACCATCATCGAATGGCTGGGGGAGACGATCGCCCGGACCGACTCGTCCCTGCTCGACGAATGGCGGACCTTGCAGGGACTGTCCCCGACGGACTTCGCGGACGAGGAGCTGCCGGATCTCGATCGCAAGTTCTCGGACAACGCGAGGGTCTTCACCGCCGAGGTGCGCAATGCCCTGTTCCATCGGGTGCTGCTGGCCGAACGCGCCGACTACGCGGAGCTGGGCCGGCTCGATGCCGACAGCGGCTTCGACGCCACAGCCTGGGAAGACGCGATCGAGGACTTCTACGACGAGTACGGCGACCTCCGAATCGATGGCAGGGCCAGAGGTCAGGAATATATCTCGATCGACGCTGGTTCACAGACTTGGACCGTCCGTCAGACCTTGGTCGATCCCGATGACAACAGGGACTGGGCCATCGACGCCGAGGTGGACGTGCCCGCCAGTGACGAAGCCGGAGACATCGTGCTCCGGATCGTCGCAGTCGGAGAGATCAGCGGCAGTCCCCATTCGAGCAATGTCAGTGCCGAGTAATACAGTGGACGGGTGATGAAAACTAACAGCGATGAGCAGTCGGCAGGCGTGTCACATCTCGACACTCTGTGGGTCAAGGGCGCACGCGCCCATAACCTGAAGAACGTGGAGATCGCCCTGCCCCGCGACTCCATGGTCGTCTTCACCGGTCTGTCGGGGTCGGGGAAGTCGTCCCTGGCCTTCGACACGATCTTCGCCGAGGGCCAGCGTCGCTACGTGGAGTCCCTGTCCGCATACGCCCGCATGTTCCTGGGCCAGATGGACAAACCCGACGTCGACTTCATCGAGGGCCTGTCACCGGCGGTGTCGATCGACCAGAAGTCGACCTCCCGCAACCCCCGTTCCACGGTCGGCACCATCACCGAGGTGTACGACTTCCTGCGTCTCCTGTGGGCTCGGATCGGCGTGCCGCACTGCCCCGTGTGCGGTGAGATCATCACGAAGCAGACCCCGCAGCAGATCGTCGACCAGCTGCTCGAACTCGAAGAGCGGACGAAGTTCCTCGTCCTCGCTCCCATCGTCCGGTCCCGCAAGGGCGAGTTCGTCGACCTCTTCACCGACCTGCAGGCCAAGGGCTTCTCCCGCGCCGTCGTCGACGGCGAGCAGATCACCCTCAGCGAACCTCCCACCCTGGAGAAGCAGTACAAGCACACGATCTCCGTGGTCGTCGACCGCCTCGTGGCCAAGTCGGGTCTGCGCCCCCGCCTCACCGACTCGGTTGAGACAGCACTGGGCCTGGCAGATGGGCGCATCGATGTCGAGATGGTCGATGAGGGCGTGACGCGGACCTTCTCCGAGCACATGTCCTGCCCGAATGAGCACCCGCTGGCCATCGACGAGATCGAGCCCCGAGCATTCTCGTTCAACTCACCCTTCGGCGCCTGTCCCACATGCGACGGCATCGGCACTCGACTGCAGGTCGATGAGACTCTCGTCGTCCCGGATGAGGACATGTCCCTCGGCGAAGGAGCGATCGCACCTTGGTCGGGTGGGAAGCAGGTGACCAAATACTTCAACCGTCTCCTCAAGGGCCTCGGCGATGAACTCGGCTTCGACATGAGTACATCGTGGAAGGACCTGAGGAAGTCAGACAAGACGGCGATTCTGACCGGCAAGGACTACAAGGTCCACGTCAAATACAAGAACCGGTTCGGTCGCGAACGCACCTACTCCACCGGCTTCGAAGGTGTGTACCAGTACATCCAGCGCAAGCACGAGGAAACCGAGTCGGACTGGTCTCGGGATCGCTACGAGTCCTATATGCGCGAGATTCCCTGCGCGAGCTGCAATGGTGCCCGTCTCAAACCGGAGATCCTGGCCGTCAGGGTCGGTGGCAAGTCGATCGCCGAGGTGTCCGAGCTCGCCCTCGACGAATCTGCGGAATTCCTGTCCCACCTGGAGCTCAGCTCCCGTGATGCGGCCGTGGCGGCGCAGGTGATGAAGGAGATCAACGCACGCCTGGGCTTCCTCCTCGACGTCGGGCTCGATTACCTCAGCCTCGATCGGCCCGCAGGGTCCCTGTCCGGCGGTGAGGCTCAGCGCATCCGGCTGGCCACTCAGATCGGCTCTGGACTCGTCGGGGTCCTCTACGTCCTCGACGAACCCTCGATCGGCCTGCACCAGCGCGACAATCGTCGGCTCATCGAGACCCTGAACAAGCTCAAGGAGCTGGGCAATACTCTCATCGTCGTCGAACACGATGAGGACACCATCGATTCGGCCGACTGGATCGTCGACATCGGTCCGGGTGCGGGCGAGCACGGGGGAGAGGTCATCTACTCGGGCCCCGTCGACGGTCTCAAGGACGCTGAACGCTCCATCACCGGTGACTATCTCGCCGGACGCAGAGCCATCCAGATTCCTCCCACGCGCAGGCCGGTGGACCAGGATCGCGTCGTCACGGTCGAAAATGCGGTCGAGAACAACCTCCGCGACGTGACGGTCTCATTCCCGCTCGGGGTGCTCACCGCCATCACGGGCGTGTCCGGGTCGGGCAAGTCGACCCTGGTCAACGAGATCCTCTACACACAGTTGGCCAACGTGCTCAACGGTGCCTCACGAGTGCCGGGCAGACACAAGCGAGTCACCGGTCTCGACAACCTCGACAAGGTCGTCCACGTCGACCAGTCACCGATCGGGCGGACCCCGCGCTCCAACCCGGCGACCTACACCGGCGTCTTCGACCGCATCCGCCGGCTGTTCGCTGACACCGAATCGGCGAAGGTCCGCGGCTACCAGCCGGGACGGTTCTCATTCAACGTCAAGGGCGGCCGCTGCGAGAACTGCAGCGGCGACGGCACGATCAAGATCGAGATGAACTTCCTGCCCGATGTCTTCGTCACCTGTGAAGTGTGCGGGGGAGCCCGGTACAACCGCGAGACGCTCGAAGTGACCTTCAAGGGCAAGTCCATCGCCGAGGTGCTGGAGATGCCCATCGAGCAGGGGGCCGAATTCTTCGCCGCGATCCCGGCCATCTCCCGACACCTGGACACACTCGTCGAGGTGGGCCTGGGCTATGTTCGCCTCGGCCAGCCCGCGACCACGCTCTCCGGTGGCGAGGCCCAGCGCGTCAAGCTCGCTGCCGAACTCCAGAAGCGCTCCCGCGGGCGCACCGTCTACGTCCTCGACGAACCGACCACAGGACTGCACTTCGAGGACATCTCGAAGCTGCTGCATGTTCTGCAGGGGCTCGTCGAGAAGGGCAATACAGTCATCGTCATCGAACACAACCTCGATGTCATCGGCAACGCCGACCACGTCATCGACCTGGGCCCCGAAGGCGGACGAGGCGGTGGACACGTCATCGCACAGGGCACCCCGGAAGAGGTTGCCGACGATCCGGCAAGTCACACCGGTCGGTTCCTCAAAGCGATGCTCGATGGCTGAGCCAGCGTCCTATCGCCCGGCCACGGGCAGCATCCCGACCTCGGCCGGGGTCTACAAATTCCGTGATCCCGACCGGCGGGTGATCTACGTCGGGAAGGCGAAGAATCTCCGCAACCGGTTGAATTCATATTTCTCAAACCCCGCACAGCTGCATCCGCGCACCGCGTCGATGGTCCACACCGCCGCCGCGGTGGAATGGACCGTCGTCGACACGGAGGTTGAGGCGCTGCAGCTCGAGTGGACGTGGATCAATGAGTTCAATCCGCGGTTCAACGTCATGTTCCGCGACGACAAGTCGTACCCGTACCTTGCGATCACGATGAATGACGAGGTCCCGCGGGCTTTCATCACGCGCGGCAAACGTCGTCAGGGCGTGAAGTACTTCGGTCCCTTTGGACAGGTGTGGGCGATCAAGGACACGCTCGACCTGCTGCTGCGGGCCTTTCCCATGCGCACCTGCACCGCTGGAGTATTCAGACGAGCCGAACGCAGCGGCCGTCCCTGTCTGTTGGGCTACATCGACAAGTGCGCTGCTCCCTGTGTGGGCCAAATCAGCGTAGAGGGCCACAAGGACCTCGCCCGAAGCATCTCTGACTTCATGTCCGGCAACACCGGTCGCTTCATCAGCTACCGGCAGAAGGAGATGGCATCGGCTGCGGAGGAGCTCGACTACGAACGGGCGGCCCGCCTGCGAGACGAGATCACGGCACTGCAGAAGGTGCTCGACAAGTCGGCGGTCGTCCTCTCCGTCAACGCCGACTGTGATGTGTTCGCCCTGGTCACCGAGGAACTCGAAGCCTCCGTGCAGGTCTTTTACGTCCGCCAGGGACGTATCCGGGGCCAGCGGGGCTGGATCATCGAACGCTCCGACGATCACACTCCGGCCGAGCTCACCACCGACTACATCCGTCAGGCATACACAGGGCTTGACGCGGAGGCGATTCCGCGCGAGATTCTCGTCGACACGGTCCCCTCCGATCTTGCCTCGCTCGAGAGCTGGCTGAGCGAGCTGCGCGGATCCAGGGTCGTTGTCCGGGTCCCGGAGCGTGGGGAGAAGAAGGCCGTGCTCGAGACCGTGGCGAAGAATGCGAAAGAGGCTCTGCTTCAGCACAAGCTCAAGCGCTCCTCGGACCTGACCACCCGCAGCACGGCACTCAAGGAGATCCAGGAGTACCTGTCGCTGCCCGAGGCGCCTCTGCGCATCGAATGCATTGACATCTCGCACACCCAGGGCTCCAATGTGGTGGCCTCCCTCGTGGTGTTCGAAGACGGGCTCGTGAAGAAGCGCGACTACCGTCACTTCGCCATCCACGGTGAAGCCGCCACCGATGACACGGCATCGATGTACGACGTCGTCTCACGCCGGTTCAGCCGCTATCTCGAACAGATGAGCTCCGATGAGCCCGACGAGCGCTTCGGATACCGCCCCAGCCTCCTCGTCGTCGACGGAGCCGGCCCACAGGTGGCTGCGGCCACCAGAGCACTGCACGACCTGGGAATCGTCGACATCTCGGTGGTGGGTTTGGCCAAACGGCTCGAGGAGGTGTGGGTGCCCGAGGACCCGTTCCCTGTCATCCTGCCGCGGAACTCCGAGGGGCTGTTCCTCATGCAGCGCCTGCGCGACGAAGCTCACCGCTTCGCCATCAGCTACCACCGCTCGAAGAGGGCGAAGGCGATGACCAGCTCCGTCCTCGACGACATCTCGGGTCTCGGCGAGTCCAAACGGACCGCGCTGCTGCGTCATTTCGGTTCGGTGAAGAAGGTTCGTGCGGCCACCGTCGAGGAACTGTGCGAGGTCCAGGGCATCGGCCCTGCCCTGGCAGATAAGGTCGCGGCGGCCCTCGCAGACTGACCCCGCGGACCGCTGAGGCGCACGGGTGGGTAGGCGCTGAGCTCACTGGAGGGCAACTGCTCTAGAGTGGTGTTCGACAGGTGTCTTCAACCGCGCAGCCCAAGGAGGACGTGTGAGTACGCAGGCCGAATCGAACGGTGCCGACCATCCCATCGAGGTCGTCCTCGTGACGGGAATGTCCGGAGCAGGTCGGACAACCGTGGCCAATGTGCTCGAGGACATGGACTGGTACGTCGTCGACAATCTGCCCCCGCAGATGATGCGTCCACTCGTCGAGCTCGTCGCCCGTGCCGACGGGGCGCTTCCCAAGATCGCGATCGTCACCGACTCCAAGGGGCGCGCGAAGTACACGGAGCTCGAGGACACGATCAGCGATTTCCTCGATCAGGGGCTCTCGCTGCGCATCCTCTACGTCGACGGCGCCGACGAAGTCCTCGTCAGACGCTTCGAATCCACTCGCCGCCCCCATCCGCTGCAGGGTGAGGGGACACTGCTGGAAGGCATCGAAGCCGAACGTGCCGCCCTCGAATCCCTCAAACACCGTGCCGACATCATCATCGACACCTCAGAGCTCAACGTCCACCAGCTCTCCACCCAGGTCCGCAAGCGCTTCAGCACCGACGACACCCCGCTGCTGCGACTGACCGTGATGAGCTTCGGCTTCAAATACGGTCTGCCGAAGGACGCCGACCACATCGCCGATGTCCGCTTCCTGCCCAACCCGTATTGGATCCCTCACCTGCGCGGCCACAACGGGCTCGACTCCGATGTCGCGGACTTCGTGCTGGGACAGAACGGCGCCGAGGATTTCATCGAACGCTACACCGCGACCTTGGACACTGTCTCACAGGGCTACCTCCATGAAGGTCGCGGCTACGCGATGATCGGCATCGGCTGCACGGGCGGCAAGCACCGCTCGGTGGCGATCAGCGAACGCGTCGCCAAGAGCCTGGCCGCGCAGACCGGCATTCCCGTCACCGTGCGCCACCGTGATCTGGGGAGAGAGTGAGATGGAGACCGAGGATCTCCCGCAGATCATCCCAGCGGCCAAGGACAAGGGACCCAAGATCGTCTCCTTCGGGGGAGGCCACGGCCTCTACGCCGCCCTGCGCGCCTTCCGGCTGCTCACCGAGTCACTGACCGCTGTCGTCACGGTCGCCGATGACGGCGGTTCCTCCGGCAGGCTCCGCGATGAACTCGGCGGGTTGCCGCCCGGTGACCTGCGCATGGCTCTGGCGGCTCTCTGCGACGACGGGAACTGGGGCAAGACCTGGCGCGACGTGATCCAGCACCGGTTCGACTCCGACGGTGAGCTCAGCGGGCACTCGGTGGGAAACCTGCTCATCTCCGCCCTGTGGCAAATCCATGGTGACCATGTCGCCGGCCTTGACTGGATGGCCAAACTTCTGCGCGCCCATGGCCGTGTGCTGCCCATGTCCTCGATTCCGCTGACGATCGAAGCCGATGTGAAGTTCCCGGGATCCTTCCAAGTCGTGCGCGGACAGTCAGTTCTCGCCTCCACCCTGGGCCACGTCGAGACCGTCCGCCTCGATCCGCCGGTCCCACCGGCTCGGCACGAAACGATCGAAGCCGTCGCGGAGGCGGATGTGCTCAACCTCGGGCCCGGTTCCTGGTACACCTCGGTGATGCCGCATCTTCTCGTTCCCTCCCTCGCCGAGGCGATCGGGCAGTCCTCTGCGGTGAAGTCCCTGACGTTGAACCTCGGTTCCAGCGACGGCGAAACACGAGATCTCAGTCTCAGTGAACATCTCGTCTCATTGCATAAGCACGCCCCCTCACTCGAGTTGAGTTATGTGCTCGTCGATGAGGCCGCAACCCTGGTGGAACCTGAGCTGGAGCGCTGCGCGCGGGAGATGTTCAACGCCAAGCTGTGGGTCCGTCCACTGCACTCCAGACGGGCAGGACAGCATGACAGCCTCAAGCTTGCCGCGTGTTACCGTGACATGTTGGTGGACGCCGGGATCGGCGTGGACGAGCAGTGGTAGGAACTTCAGTTGCAGGAGGAAGAACAATGGCACTGACCGCTCAGGTCAAGGATGAGTTGGCACGGGTGAAGATCACCCGCACTTCCGCTCGCAAAGCCGAAGTGTCCTCGATCTTCCGCTTCTCCTCTGCCCTCCACCTCGTCAACGGCTCAATCGTGCTCGAAGCCGAACTCGATACCGCCCAGGCGGCCAAACGTCTCCGCAGCGAAATCAAGGAACTCTACGGTCAGTACGCCGACATCGTGGTCATCAACGCCGCCGGGATCCGTCGCTCCAACCGCTATCTGCTCAGAGTCACCCGCGATGGCGGGGCACTGGCCCGCCAGACCGGTCTTGTCGACAACCGCGGTCGGCCCGTGCGTGGCCTGCCCTCGGCGATCGTCAACGGTTCCGTCTCCGATGCCGAAGCCGCCTGGCGTGGAGCCTTCCTTGCCCACGGCTCGCTGACCGAACCCGGTCGCTCCTCTGCCCTCGAGGTCACCTGTCCAGGGCCCGAGGCCGCCCTCGCCCTGGTCGGTGCGGCCAGGCGTCTGGGACTGAGCGCGAAGGCTCGTGAGGTTCGCGGCGTCGACCGTGTCGTCCTTCGCGATGGCGACGACATCGCAGCGCTGCTCACCCGCATGGGATCTCACAGCGCTGTCCTCGTGTGGGAGGAGCGCCGAATGCGACGAGAGGTGCGCGCAACGGCGAACCGTCTGGCCAACTTCGACGACGCGAATCTGAGGCGTTCCGCCAGAGCCGCAGTCGCCGCCGGTGCCCGAGTCGAACGCGCCCTCGAGATCCTCGCCGACGAGGTCCCCGAACACCTGCGCTACGCCGGTCAGCTGCGTGTGACTCACAAACAGGCATCGTTGGAGGAACTGGGCCAACTGGCCGATCCGCCGATGACTAAGGACGCAGTCGCCGGCAGGATCCGCCGTCTGCTGTCCACAGCCGACAAACATGCCGAAGATCTGGGAATTCCGGGCACAGAAGCCGGTCTCACCCCGGAAATGCTCGAAGATCGCTAAGATCGAGGTATGAGACGAATTGCCATCAACGGCTTCGGCCGTATCGGTCGTGCCCTGTACCGCCTATCCCTCGAACCCTCATCCGACTTCGAGGTCGTCGCCATCAACGACCTCACCGACACTGAGACCCTGGCCCACCTGCTGGCCTATGACTCTGTATGGCCGCGCTTCGAACACACCGTTGCAGCCGGTGAAGACTCGCTGACCGTCGATGGCAAGACCATCGTCGTGCTCAATCAGGCAGATCCGTCCGAGATCGACTGGTCGGCACACGAGGTCGAGCTCGTCGTCGAATCCACAGGCATATTCACCCGACGCGACCAGGCCGAGGTCCACCTCGGCGGTACCGTGAAGACCGTCCTGCTGTCCGCGCCGGGCAAGGACGTCGACGGAACCTTCGTTATGGGCGTCAACGAATCCGACTTCGATCCGGCCCAGCACACCGTCGTCTCCAACGCCTCCTGTACGACGAACTGCATGGCCACGATCGTCAAGGCCGTCGACGACGCGTTCGGCGTCGAATCGGGACTGCTCAACACGGTCCACGCCTACACCGGTGACCAGATGCTCGTCGACGGGCCCCACCGCGATCTGCGTCGTGCCCGCGCCGCCGCAGTCAACATCGTCCCGACCACCACCGGTGCCGCCCGCACCGTCGGCAGGGTCATGCCGCATCTGGCCGGCAAGCTCGACGGGCTCGCCATCCGCGTTCCCGTCCCCGCCGGGTCGATCATCGACTTCACCTTCACCCCGAAGCAGACCGCCACGACCGAAGATGTCAACGAGATCCTGGCGAAGGCCGCCGAAGCCTCGCCGTATCTCGAGTACAGCACGGCACCGCTGGTCTCGACCGACATCGTCGGCACCACCGCCTCGGCGATCGTGGACTCGCAGCTGACCATGGTGCTCGGCAAGCAGATCAAGGTCGTGGCCTGGTACGACAACGAATGGGGCTACACGAACCGCCTCAAGGACATGGTCAGCTACATCCTCGGCGAAAGGGACAAATGAGGACATACGACGACCCGGAGATCTTCTCCCACCGCACGGTCCTCGTTCGCAGCGACCTCAACGTGCCGATGGACGAGGGCACGATCACCGACCGTGGTCGCATTCTGGCCTCGGCCACGACGATCAAGTCCCTCGCCGAGGCGGGGGCGCGGGTGATCGTCATGTCCCACCTGGGACGCCCCGAAGGTGCACCCGATCCGCAGTTTTCTCTGCATCCGCTGGCCCCGGAACTTGCCGAGGCAATCGGACGCGACGTCGAATTCGCAGCCGACACCGTCGGCGATGAGGCGAAGACCAAGGCAGCGGGGCTGGACGACGGTGACGTCCTTCTGCTCGAGAATCTCCGTTTCAACCCCGGAGAGACTTCGAAGGACGATGACGAACGGAAGGCCTTCGCCGCACAGCTGGCTGAATTGGCCGACGATTTCGTCTCCGATGGTTTCGGCGTCGTCCACCGCAAACAGGCTTCCGTGTATGACATTGCGGCTCTGCTGCCGCACTATGCCGGATCACTTGTGCGGGCCGAAGTCGAGGTCAGCGACCGACTGCTGAACTCTCCTCAGGCTCCGTTCGCCGTAGTCCTCGGTGGTTCGAAGGTCTCGGACAAGCTCGGGGTCATCGACAACCTCATCGACCGGGCCGACAACCTCCTCATCGGGGGAGGAATGGTCTTCACATTCCTCGCCGCACTCGGCCACGACATCGGGTCCAGCCTCGTCGAGAACGACCGGATCGAAGACGTCAAGGGCTACCTCAAACGCGCCGAGGAGTCGGGTGCGAAGATCATCCTGCCCACAGACATCGTCATGGCAGGTTCCTTCGCCGCCGACGCCGAGAGCTGGGTGCGCCCCATCGCAGAACTCGAATCGACCCCGGCCGGAGCGCAGGGACTGGGCCTCGACATCGGCCCCGACTCGGCCGACGCCTACACCGAGGTGATCTCGGACTCGAACACTGTGTTCTGGAACGGCCCCATGGGCGTCTTCGAATTCGCTGCCTTCGCCGCCGGAACCAAGGCCGTCGCGGCCGCTCTGACCGACGAGCCCGGCACCGGCGAACGCCTGACGGTCGTCGGCGGAGGTGACTCGGCAGCGGCTGTGCGCACGCTCGGTTTCGGCGACGAGGAATTCGGCCACATCTCCACCGGCGGTGGCGCCAGCCTCGAATATCTCGAAGGCAAGACCCTGCCCGGACTCGAAGCCCTCACGTGAGAAAGAAGACGACAATGAGCGACCGCACGCTGCTCCTGGCCGGCAACTGGAAGATGAACCACGATCATTTTGAGGCGATCTCAAGCGTCCAGAAACTCGCCTGGGCACTCGAAGACGCCAAACTCGACGAGACGAAATGCGACGTCGTCGTCATTCCTCCCTTCACCGACATCCGCTCCGTGCAGACCCTCATCCAGGGCGATAAGCTGTGGCTGACCTACGGGGCGCAGGACGTTTCGCAGCATGAACCCGGAGCCCACACCGGGGAGATCGCTGCATCGTTCCTGTCCCGTCTCGGCTGCACCTACGTCGTCGTCGGACACAGCGAAAGGCGTGCGAACAATCACGAGACGAACGACATCGTCGCTGCCAAGGCCAGGGCGGCACTGGGCCAGGAGATCACACCCATCCTGTGCATCGGCGAGTCGCTGGAACAGCGCCAGGAGAAGACCCACGTGGACTTCACCCTCACGCAACTCGAAGAATCTCTTGCCGGACTCGACTCCGCCGCACTCGAAGGACTCGTCATCGCGTACGAACCTGTGTGGGCGATCGGCACGGGGGAGACTGCGACGGCGGAGGACGCGGCAGAGATGGCCGCAGCTATCCGGGGACGGCTGGAGGACCGATACGGCGACTCATTGGCATCGAGCACCCGGATCCTCTACGGCGGTTCGGTCAAGACCGACAACGTCGCGCAGATCCTGGCCTCAGACGACATCGACGGCGCACTCGTCGGGGGAGCCAGCCTCAACGGGCCCGACTTCGCCGCTTTGTGCAAGGCCGCAGTGGCAAAGTAGACTGACCAACACATCCTCCGACGAAATATAGGTAGTCCTCGACGTGGAAATCCTCAACATCATTCTCATCGCGCTGCTCGTCATCACGAGCATCTTCCTGGTTCTCCTCATCCTCATGCACAAAGGCAAGGGCGGAGGCATGTCGGACATGTTCGGTGGCGGCATGTCCTCATCGCTGGGATCGTCGGGCGTGGCTGAGCGCAACCTCAACCGATTCACGACCCTGTTGGCGGTCGTCTGGGGCGCATGCATCATCCTGCTGGGTCTCATCACTCGTTTCAACGCCTGACCCGCCTCGTGATCCACGTACGATGATGAAGGGCCCTGACCGATCGGTCAGGGCCCTTCATCATGTGCAGAGGCTGCTCCTCCAGATCGAGGTCAGCTCCGTCTGGAGATCAGTCGACTCCGTAGTGGTGCCGAGGCTCCACGTCTGCGATCGCTCGGCGCAGCTGTTCGAGGCCCTGCGACCGGTCGAGCAGGTGCACCCTGAGAACGGGGCGCCCCTTCTCCCGCAGTGCCGCGGCATCGCCGAGAGCCTGCGCACGCTGCAGCTCAGTGAAGCCATAGCGCCGACCGGGAACCAGCAGGTCCGTACGGGGCTCGGCTGTGATCTGCAGAAAGACTCCGTTGGGGTGTCCGCCCTTGTGGTACTGACCCGTCGAATGCAGATAGCGCGGTCCGAAACCGAACGTCGTCTGCACACCCGAATGCTGTGAGACCAAGGCTCGGAGGTCTTCGGCATCGGCGTCGGCGATGCGATCGAGGAACGCCTGCACCCCGACGAATCCGTACTCGTCGACCTCTTCGAAGAGCTCCCCGATGGCGCCGACGAGATCATTGGCCTCCTCGAACTCACCGAAGACTTCGACCTTCTCCTCGCGGAACGCAGGCTGTGTCGGTGCCGCGGACGAGCCGTGTGAGAGGCCCTGCCTGGCATGTTCCTTCGCGGACTCCACATCCGGCTGGTCGAAGGGATCGACCCCGATGCTGTAGCCGGCGATCGCAGTGGCGAACTCCCAGAACACGAACAGTTCACCGAGGTCGCCATCGAGATCGGAGTCGAAACCTGAAGGCGCCTCGACGTCGGTGACCGGACCGAGAGTGCACAGCATCGCATCGGCACGGGCATCGGCGAAGCCGATGTCGGAGGGGCCATCGACGACAATCGGCAGAATGCCCTGACCGTCCTTGCCCAAGGACTCGGCCACGAGCTGCTCGACCCATTTGCTCAGCCCCGACAGTGAGGGCGTGGTCTCGGCGAGGACTAGCTTCTCTGTGGCTCTGGCATGACCGATGCCCAACCAGGTCCCGAACTGGAGTGCGGGATTGTCAGGAGCATCGGTTCCCAGATCCCCGACGGCCTCTGCCGCCGACTCCGCGATCGCGCGTATGTCGACACCGGCCAGGCCGGCCGGGACCAGGCCGAAGACCGACAGGGCACTGTAGCGCCCGCCGACGGTCGCATCGGCGTGGAAGGTGGCCAGGAAGCCCTGCTCGGTGGCCAATGCATCGAGCTCGGTCCCGGGATCGGTGATGGCGATCAGGCGAGACGCAGGGTCGATGCCGACCGATTCGAAGGCGGCGGAGAATGCGCGGCGGATCGCGTCGGTCTCGATCGTCGTTCCTGACTTGGACGCCACAATGAGCACGGTGTGGGACAGGTCGGTCCCGATCGCCTCGGCGACCTGATTGGGGTCGGTGGAGTCCACCACCTCAAGCCTGGCTCCGGCCGCCTGGGCCATGACCTCCGGGGCGAGGGACGAACCGCCCATCCCGGTCAGGCTGATCGAGCGCAGACCCTGTGCCTCCAGTCGGGAGCGCAGAGACTCGATCTCCTCGACGAGCTCCGCAGCCCGCTGTGGCAGATCCACCCAGCCCATGCGCGGCACGGGCTGCTCGTCGTCGATGTACAACGACGCATCCTTGGCCGCCAGGCGGGAGGGAACACGCGCTGCGAGGAGACGCCCCACCTCGGCGTCGTAGTCCTCGGAGACAGGGACGCTGTGCTGCAGTCTCATGAGCGGTCCAGGGCAGTGCGAATTGTGTCCTGCAGCTCTGTCCAGCTGACGTCGAACTTCTCGAGTCCTTGAGTCTCGAGCACGGTCATCACCTCCGCATAGTCGATTCCCAGTCGTGCCAGTCGGTCGAAGACCTCGTCGGCTGCCCGGTAGTTCTCGGGCGAGATCTCGGCAGTCACCTCACCGTGATCGGCGAAGGCCTGCATCGTCGGTTCGGGCATCGTGTTCACGGTGTTCGGGGCAACGAGCCCCGAGACGTACATCGTGTCGGGGTAGTCGGGATTCTTCACTCCAGTCGACGCCCACAGCAGCCGCTGTGGCTTGGCGCCTGCGAGTTCGAGGACTCTGAAACGCTCGGATGTGAACAGCTGAGAGTGGATCTCATGGGCCAGCACGCAGTTCGCGATACCGGCCCGGCCCTTGAGATCGGCTGCAGCCGAGTCATCGAGGCCGTCCAGCCGTGCGTCGATCTCCGCATCGACCCGAGAGACGAAGATCGAGGCCACCGATTTGATCTGTTTGAGATCGTGTCCGGCGGCTCGAGCCTTCTCCAGGCCCTGGAGGAACGCTTCGACGACGTGGCGATAACGGGTCAGTGAGAACACGAGCGTGACGTTGACGCTGATGCCTGCTGCGATGGTTGCGGAGATCGCGCGCAGTCCGGCCTCGGTCGCTGGGATCTTGATCATCGCATTGGGTTCGCCCACGCGCTCCCACAACGCCTTGGCCGCCGCGACAGTGCCCTCGGCATCGTGCGCCAGTGGGGGAGCGACCTCGATCGACACACGTCCGTCTTCGCCGTCGGTGGCGTCGTAGATGGGGCGGAACAGCCTGGCTGCGGCCGCGACATCCGAGGTGGTCAGGGACTCGATCGCTTCATCGGCGGAGGCCTTGTCCGCTCCGAGTTCGGCAACGGCGGAGTCATAGCTGTCGGAACCGGCGATCGCATTCGCGAAGATCGTCGGGTTCGTCGTCACCCCTGTGACGTTCGAGTCGTCGATGAGCCGTGCCAGATCGCCGGATTCGAGTCGGGTCCGTGACAGGTCGTCGAGCCAGATGGAGACTCCGTGCTCGCTCAGCTGTGTCAGATTGCTGCTCATGCGTCCGCCTTCGCCGCTGCGATCGATTCGTCGGCGGCGGTGACGACGGCCGCCGAGGTGATCCCGAACTTCTCATACAATGTGGCGTAATCGGCCGAAGCACCGAAGTGTTCGATCGACACTGCACGACCGGCATCACCGAGGTACTTGTGCCAGCTCATCGCCGAAGCGGCTTCGATGCTCACACGTGCCTTGAGGCCACGAGGCAGGACCGCTGCGCGGTAGTCCTCGGGCTGGGCGTCGAACCATTCTTGGCACGGCATCGAGATGACACGTGCGGCGGTGCCCGCGGCCTGCAGCTCCTGGGCTGCTGCGATCGCGATGGCGACCTCGGAACCGCTGGCGAGGATGGCGACTTCGGGTTCATCCGCGGTGTCGTGGAGGACGTAGCCGCCACGGGCTGCTTGGGATGCCGGAGCGTACTTGTCTCGGTCGAGAACGGGGACGGCCTGACGGGTGAGCACCAGTCCGCTGGGGCCATCGGTGCGGTCGAGGATCTTCCGCCATACGACCGAGGTCTCGTTCGCGTCGGCCGGGCGCACCAGATCGAGGCCGGGAATCGCGCGCAGTGCGGAGAGGTGCTCGATGGGCTGGTGTGTGGGTCCGTCTTCGCCGAGGCCGATCGAATCGTGAGTCCACACGAACACGTTCGGCAGCTGCTGCAGGGCGGCCAAGCGGATGGCCGGACGCTGGTAGTCGCTGAAGACGAGGAAGGTGCCGGAATAGGGGCGAGTGCCGCCGTGCAGGGCGATGCCGTTGCCGATGAGTCCGGCAGAGAATTCGCGGACGCCGAAGTGGATGTTGCGCCCGTATTCGTTGCCGGAGAACGCACCGGTCGAACGGTGCTCGGGCAGGAAGCTCGGCTCGCCCTTGATCAGAGTGTTGTTCGATCCGGCGAGGTCGGCGGATCCGCCCCACAGCTCGGGCATGGTTGCGGCGATGGCATTGAGGACCTGCCCGGAGGCGGCGCGAGTCGCGATGCCCTTGTCGCTGGCTTCGAAGACGGGGAACTCGCTGTCGAGTCCTGCCGGCAGTTCGCGTTTGGCCAGGCGATCGAAGAGTTCGGCGTGAGCCGGGTTCGCCTCGCGCCAGGCTGTGTAGGACTGATCCCACTCGATGTGGGCGCTGCGGCCGCGGTCCAGGGCGGAACGGGTGTGGTTGAGGACCTCACCGGGAACGGAGAAGCTCTCTTCCGGATCGAAGCCGAGGATCTCCTTGGTGGCCTTGATCTCGTCGGCCCCGAGCGCGGAGCCGTGCGAGCCGCCGGTGTTCTGAGCGTTCGGGGCAGGCCAGGCGATGATGGTCGACAGGCGGATGAAAGAGGGCCGGGAATCGGCCTTTGCAGCTTCCATGGCCGCGTGGAAGGATTCGACGTCTTCCGTGTACTCATCGCCGGCTCTGAAGTCCACGTGCTGGACGTGCCAGCCGTAGGCGGCGTAGCGTGCGGCGGTGTCCTCGCCGAAGGCGATGGCGGTGTCGTCTTCGATGGAGATTCGGTTGTCGTCCCAGATCACGATCAGGTTGGACAGTTCCTGGGTTCCGGCCAGGGACGAAGCCTCGCCCGAGACGCCTTCCTCAAGATCGCCGTCAGAGGCCAGCACCACAATGGAATGGTCGAAGGGAGAGGTGCCGGGCGCAGCGTCAGGATCGAAGAGGCCGCGTTCGCGACGGGAGGCCATGGACATTCCCACCGCCGAGGCGAGACCTGAGCCCAAGGGGCCCGTAGTGATCTCGACGCCTGCAGTGTGGCCGACCTCCGGGTGGCCGGGAGTGAGCGAACCCCAGGTGCGCAACGCCTTCAGATCGTCGAGCTCGAGGCCGAAACCGGACAGGTAGAGCTGAATGTACTGGGTCAGCGAGCTGTGCCCGCAGGAGAGAACGAAGCGGTCGCGGCCGGCCCAGGTCGGATCGGCGGGATCATGATTGAGACCGTACTGGTAGAGGTAATGTGCAACGGGAGCCAGACTCATCGCGGTTCCGGGGTGGCCGTGTCCTGCCTTCTGCACTGCATCTGCGGCAAGAAGGCGGGCGGTGTCGACTGCGCGGTTGTCGAGTTCTGTCCAGGACAGGGAGTTCATGTCTTCGAGCGATCCTTCGTTCGTCTGAGAGGCGTGCACTCAAACTCTACCGTGCTGGGTCCCAAACGCGAGGGCTCGGATAGGGTGTGGTCGATCGATCTCGGTCCATGGAAGGAACATCGTGGACGAAGACAGGAGCACTGTGACGAAATCGACATCACGCCCCCGCGCCTGACTGGGGTCTGTCGTTCCTGGAGCATTCGTCGTCAGACTGATCGGGGTGCTGTTCTCCCGTGCGGGCGGACCGGGTTCTCCCGTGCGGGCGGACCGGTATGGTGGGCTGCGCTTGCCTATTCGACTGCGACCGGTATCCTCGGCGTCATCATGGATATCGCCGTTCTGACCTCCGAGAGTTCGACGGCGGCCCTGGGGCTGCGCTCAGGCATCCTCGCAGAGCTGGTCGTGCCGGGGCCGGTGAGCTCAGGTCGGCTCCGAAGATCGGCTCAAATAGCCGGCTCCGAAACACAGCATCCGCCGACTGGCAAAATATTCGACAGAAGGTAGAATCGACAACGTGAGTGAACTTCGTCAGAACCGAGACCAGCAGAGTGAACGTCCTCTGCAGAGGGCAATCGACGAGGAACGACTCTCTCAACGTCCCCGCTCGATCATCAGCGCCTACATCGCGCTGACCAAACCTCGCGTGATCGAACTCCTGCTGGTGACCACCGCGCCGGTGATGTTCCTCGCGGCGCAGGGAATGCCGAATATCTGGCTGGTCATCAACACGCTCATCGGCGGCGCAGCGGCCGCAGCCTCCGCGTCGGTCTTCAACTGCTATGTCGATCGCGACATCGACGCGAAGATGGAACGGACCAAGCACCGTCCGCTCGTGACCGGTGAGATCACACCCCGGGCCGCGCTCATCTTCGCCTTCGCCCTGGGTCTGGGATCGATCTTCTGGCTCGGCGGCTTCACTAATTGGGTGACTGCCGGCCTCACCGCCTGCGCGATCCTGCTCTACGCGGTCTTCTACACGCTGATCCTCAAACGCCGCACCACACAGAACATCGTTTGGGGCGGCGCCGCAGGCTGCATGCCCGTGCTCATCGGCTGGTCGGCCGTCACCGGTGGACTGTCCTGGGAGGCGGTCCTGCTCTTCCTCGTCGTCTTCTTCTGGACGCCGCCGCACTACTGGCCGCTGGCGATCAAGTACAAGGCTGACTACGACGCCGCAGAGGTGCCGATGCTGCCGTCGAAGGTGCCGCCGACGAATGTGGGCCGCCAGATGATTGCCTACACCTGGGCGATGGTGCTGTGCTCGCTGGCACTCATTCCGCTTGCCCCGATGGGCCCCGTCTACACGGGTGTCGCGGTGTTGGCCGGCGCGTGGTTCCTGTGGTCCTGCTACGCTCTCGTCTCGCGCGCGAAGAAGGGCAAGAATGGAACCTCACTGCGGGCGATGAAGGTCTTCCACGGCTCGATCACCTACCTGTCGCTGCTCTTCCTCGCCGTCGCAATCGACCCGTTCGTCCTGCCCGGCTTCTGGTAGATCCCAGCTAGCATCTCTGGGGCCGTTCGGCCTCTGCACGCCGCAGTCTGCACACACATCCGCGCGGTATCAGCGCCCATGCCCAGTCCCTGAACCGCGCACAGGCACACGTACCGCGCGGTTGACTGTACAGCGCCGGAAGCGGTCAGCCAATGTCTCCCATCAGCCGGCGGTGACGAGTTGCTCGATGCTGATCTTCTTCATCCTCATCAGCGCCTTGAGCTGAGCATCCCCGGTCGTCGGCTCGCCGAGGTTGGCCGGCACGATCTGCCGGCTGATCCCATATCTGTCCTTGAGCCAGCCGCACTCTTCGCAGCCGGCACGGACATCAGCGACGACCAGTAGTGGTCGATCTCGGTTTGGGTCGCGCATTCCACGGTCACCGAGATCGCCTCATTGAAGGTGAAGCCAGGGTCGGCGTCGAGGCAGATGAAGCGGTTGCCGTCGAGGTCGAAGACCCCGCTGATGCCTTTCCCGCTCATTCCCGCGCAAGGGGGTTCGACGGACGCTTCGGGGCAGCGCTCGATGGAGACGATGCGCGAGTTGGGGAACACGGAGCAGCAGAACTCCGTGGCCTCCTCGGCGTTCTCAGCGAATCACAGGCACGGCATGATCGGTGCTGGCATGAGTGCTCCTCGGATATGCGCTGTCGAGGACGGCAACGCTTGCCGCGATCGTAGCGGAGATGCCGATCATATGGAATGCCACGAGCACGATGGGCACTCCGGTGAAGTACTGGACGTAGCCGATGACGCCCTGCAACGCCTCGATGACGAGGAGCACGACCAGCGGACGGACCATGACGTTGTGCTTCTTCACCGCCAGTACGAGGGACGTGACGGTCGCGATGACGAGCAGCCAGACGGGGAAGGCATGTGAACGGGTGATCCAGACGTTGTCCAGGCCGTTGCGCGTCGACATCGTCGAACCCGAGTGAGGGCCCGCGCCCGTGGTGAGAACGCCGAAGATCACAATGATTGCGGTCAGCCCGAGGATGACCCACCCGAGTGCTGGCAGCGGCGACGGAGCCTTCGCGGCTGTGCGCACACCGGTGTCATAGGTGCGGCGCACAAAGTACGCGGCGACGCCGACAGCGATGGCCGAAGGCACGAAGTGTCCTGCCACGATCCAGGGGTTGAGCTTTGTCCAGACTGTGATCCCGCCCAGCACAGCCTGGAACGGCACGATGGCCAGCAGTCCGAGGTTGAGCCAGAACAGGTCTGGGCGCTGCTTCCGGTGCTTCCAGAGCATGAAGAAGATGACGACGCCGAGCATGGCCAGCGCCACGGCCAATGTGCGGTTGCCGAATTCGATGAGGCCGTGGATGCCCATCTCCGGAGTCGTCACGAGCGAATCGGGGGTGCACTTGGGCCAGTCGGTGCAGCCGAGGCCGGAGCCGGTCAGGCGGACGATGCCGCCGCTGACGATGATGATGGCCTGCGCGATGAGCATGGCCCACGCAGCGACACGGATCCTTTTAGCGACCATTTCTCTCCTCATTCGAATCGGAACCACCTGCGTGCCGCAAGCGTTCCCACCAGCCCCCACACGAGGAGCACGATCAATGCTTTGACATCGAAGCCCGCGCCGCCGACGGCCGCGCGCATCGCATCGCCGAGGGCGCCGGAGGGCAGGTAGCCGACCACGGTGCCCCATTCGCCGGGGTGGGCGATGACGAGCCCGCCGACCCCGGCCATGAGCACCCAGATGAGATTGGCGCCGGCCAGAGTGGCCTCTGCGCGCACGGTTCCCGCCATGAGTAAGCCTAGAGACAGGAGTGCCGCGGTGCCAAGCAACGTGGTCAGGACCAATGCGAGCAGGTCCACGGATCCGTCGAAGCCGAGCCCGAGGGCGATGGCGAATGCGAGCAGGAATTGGATCAGGATGACCGCGATGACGGCGCCGAGCTTGCCGAGGATGAGTCCGTTCGTGCCCAGCGGCGTCGTCGCCAGCTGTCGCAGAACCCCATAGCGGCGGTCGAAGGCCGTGGCGATCGCCTGACCGGTGAACGCCGTCGAAGCCAGACTCAGGCTGAGTGCGCCGGGCAGCGCCACGAGGAGCGGATCGGTGCCCGCGGGGAGAGACCCAAGGGCTTCGAGCAGCGGTGCCTTCGCCAAGAGGACAAGCATCCCGAGCGGTAGAATGAGCGAGAGCAGCAGCTGCTCACCGTTGCGGAGGACTGAGATCGTTTCGAATCTCACCTGTGCCATGACGCGTCTGGTTCTCATCGCAGCGGCCTGCCCGTGAGTTCGAAGAACACGTCGGCCAGGGACTGCGAGTGCATGTCGATGTCCGTGATCGCCAGACCAGCCTCGGCGATGGCTGTTGCCAGACCCGCGATCTGTGTGCTCTCGAGATCGCCGTCGACGACGAAGGCCGAACCCAGCGCCGAGGTGGGCGCGATCGTATTCATGGTCGTGAGGAGTTCGGGTGGTGCTGGGCTCAGGGCGTGATCCACGGTGATCGTGAGTCGACGGCCGGCGGGGGAGGCGCTGCGCAGATCCTCAGGCGCACCCTGGGCGATGATGCGTCCCCGGTCGATGACGACGACCTCATCGGCCAGCTCCTCCGCCTCGGCGAGGTCATGGGTCGTCAGCACCACCGCCACCGAGGCGGCTGCCAGCTCCCGGATGAAATCGTGGACGACTGCCCGGGCTCGGGGGTCGAGCCCGGCGCAGGGCTCGTCGAGGAAGACCAGACGCGGCCTGCCGATGAGTGCCGCGGCCAGCGCCACGCGCTGTTTCTGACCACCCGAGAGGCGACGGATCGTGCGGGTGGAGAACTCGTGCAGACCCAAGGGTTCGGCAAGTTCGTCGACGGACAACGGGTTGGGGTAGAGGGAAGAGAGGTGCCGCAGGACCTGGAGCGGCTTCGCGCTCATCGGCAGGCCACCGTCTTGCAGCATGACGCCGGCAAGCAGGGACGTCTTCTCGTGCTGGCGGAAAGGATCGAGGCCGAAGATCTCGATGTGACCGGCATCGGGCGCTCTCGTGCCCACGGCCAAGGAGATTGTCGTTGATTTGCCCGCACCATTGGGCCCGAGCACGCCGAGGATGGATCCGGAGGCGGCATCGAGGTCGATTCCATCGACGACGTGGTGTGCGCCGTACGAGTAATGGAGACCACGGATGGTGAGGGCCGATTCTGACACGACACCATTCTACGACGCGTCGAATCGACGAGTAGTTAGGCTCACCTAGTTTTACGAAACAAATTACGCAACAATAGTGTTGTGTTAGTCAAGGAGGTGGAGAATGGCTGCGAACGACACAGAAGATCGCCGTACACGGCAGAAGGTATTCAGATCGGTGCTCGATGAGGGGCCGATCACCGCCTCAGCCTTGGCTAAGGGCCTTGACCTGACTCCTGCGGCGATTCGTCGCCACATGGATGCGCTGGAGGGCGAGGGCTTCATCGAGGTCCGCGAACTCGCCGGCAAGCAGGCGGGCCGTGGCAGACCTGCCAGGCACTACGTGGTCACATCACAGGGGCACGATTCGGTCAGTCACTCCTACGACCAGCTGGCAGTCGATATCCTCCGGTTCATGAAGGACCGAGTCGGTTCTGCTGCCGTTGAGGATTTCACCGAGGACCTGGTCACGAAACTCCGTGACCGCCTCGGCGGGGAACTGGATCGACGGGGAGGCACCACAGTGGCTTCCCGCTCCCGGGGCCTGGCTGCGGCATTGACCAAGGAGGGGTATGCCGCCTCTGCGACACCGGTGGCGGCCGGAACCCCTCTCGAAGCGATGCAGCTGTGTCAGGGACATTGTCCGATCCAGGCAGTCGCCACCGAGTTCCCCGAGATCTGCGATGCAGAGCTCGCCATGTTCTCGGACTATCTGGGTGTCGATGTTCGCCGTCTGTCCTCATTGGCACACGGTGATCATGTCTGCACCACCCACATCCCGACCTCAGAACTCACCAGACCACTCATCCACAGCAATGATCGACCTCAAGGAGGTTCACGATGACTGACACAGGCAATCGGATCATCGATGCGAATCCCGAGCTCAAAGACCTCGGGCAGTACGCATACGGTTGGCACGACGCAAACGATGCGGGCGAGTATGCTCCTCGCGGGCTCTCGGAAGACGTCGTCCGCAACATTTCGAAGTTGAAGGACGAGCCGGACTGGATGCTTCAGCGCCGCCTCAAGGCGCTGAAACTGTTCGAGAAGAAGCCGATGCCCAGCTGGGGTGCGGATCTCACGGGGATCCACTTCGATGACATCAAGTACTTCGTCCGCTCGACAGAGGGCCAGGCCACGTCCTGGGAGGATCTGCCCGAGGACATCCGCAACACCTATGACAAGCTCGGCATCCCCGAGGCGGAGAAGCAGCGCCTCGTCGCCGGCGTCGCGGCTCAGTACGAGTCCGAGGTCGTCTACCACCAGATCAACGAGGAGCTCGAGGCTCAGGGTGTCATCTTCATGGACACCGACACCGGCCTGCGCGAGCACCCGGAGATCTTCGAAGAGTACTTCGGCTCGATCATTCCTTCCGGCGACAACAAGTTCTCGGCCCTGAACACCGCAGTGTGGTCTGGCGGCTCCTTCGTCTACGTCCCCAAGGGCGTCCACGTCGAGATCCCGCTGCAGGCCTACTTCCGGATCAACACGGAGAACATGGGTCAGTTCGAGCGCACCCTGATCATCGCCGACGAGGGTTCGTCGGTGCATTATGTCGAGGGCTGCACCGCACCGATCTACAATTCCGACTCGCTGCACTCCGCGGTTGTCGAGATCGTGGCCAAGAAGGATGCGAAGGTCCGCTACACGACCATCCAGAACTGGTCGAACAACGTCTACAACCTCGTCACCAAGCGTGCGATCGCCGAAGAGGGCGCGTCCATGGAATGGGTCGACGGCAACATCGGCTCGAAGGTCACCATGAAGTACCCGGCCATCTGGCTGACCGGTGAGCATGCCATGGGCGAGACCCTGTCGGTCGCGTTCGCCGGCGAGGGGCAGCACCAGGACACCGGCGCGAAGATGGTTCACGCCGCTCCGAACACCCACTCGTCGATCGTGGCGAAGTCCGTGGCCCGAGGCGGCGGACGTTCTGGCTACCGTGGACTCGTCCACGTGCACCCCGGAGCGAAGGGCTCGTCGAACAACGTCCTCTGTGACGCACTTCTGGTCGACAACATCTCCCGTTCGGACACCTACCCCTACATCGACATCCGTGAGGACGATGTGACGCTGGGTCACGAGGCGACCGTGTCAAAGGTCAGTGAGGATCAGCTCTTCTACCTCATGAGCCGCGGTATGGAGGAGACCGAGGCGATGGCGATGATCGTGCGTGGATTCGTCGAGCCGATCGCTCGCGAACTGCCGATGGAATACGCCCTCGAGCTCAACCGCCTCATCGAAATCCAGATGGAAGGTGGCGTGGGCTGATCAACGCCCACCACCGACCGCGACAAGGAGTTTTAAGTGACAGATACCACCAACCCGTTGGGCCTCGATGAACACTCTCACGGCGCCGACGTCCACGTCCCCGATTCCAAGCGGGACGCTCGCACACGCAGCTTCGACGTCTCCGACTTCCCCGTCCCGAACGGTCGCGAAGAGGAATGGCGGTTCTCCCCGGTGCGCAAGCTCAGTGATTTCTTCACCGATGCCGCCTCCGAGGCGAAGCTGACCACGACCGGCGACCTGCCCGAGGGCATCTCCGTCGAGGAGATCTCGCTCGAGGCCGCTCAGGAGCTGGGCATCCTCGAACCCGAGGATCGTCCCGCCGCGGTGGCAGCCAACCGCGCTGCCACCGTGACCCACTACTCGGTTCCCGCTGGAACCGAGATCGACGGCGCCGTGATCATCCACGCCGACGGCACCGGAAATGACATCTCCCATGGTCATGTCGTCGTCTCCATCGGAGCGAACGCCAAGGCAACCATCGTCGTCGAACACGAAGGGCTCGCTCGGTACTCCGAGCTCGTGTCCCTCGTCATCGGCGATGGCGCAAACGTGACCTTCGTGTCCCTGCAGCTCTGGGACGACGAGACACAGCACCTGGGCCAGCACGACGCGATCGTGGGCAAGGACGCGAAGTTCAAGCACATCGTCATCAGCCTCGGCGGAGACATCGTGCGCCTGAACACGAACGTGCGCTACTCGGCAGCCGGGGGAGAGGCCGAACTGCTCGGACTCTACTTCGCCGATGCCGGCCAGCACTTCGAGCACCGCACCTACATCGACCACAACACGCCCAAGGCCACCTCGAACGTCCACTACAAGGGCGCCCTCCAGGGCAAGGACGCGCGCAGCGTGTGGATCGGCGATGTGCTCATCCGCCCCGAGGCGCTCGATATCGACACCTACGAGCTCAACCGCAACCTCATCCTCTCCGACGGGGCACGCGCTGACTCGGTGCCGAACCTGGAGATCGAGACCGGCGACATCGCCGGCGCCGGACACGCATCCTCGACCGGACGTTTCGACGAGGAACACCTGTTCTACCTGATGAGCCGTGGCATCCCCGAGGATGTCGCTCGTCAGCTGGTGGTCCGCGGATTCTTCAACGAAGTGATCCAGAAGATCCAGGTGCCTGAGATCGAGGAAGTCCTCAATGAGCGAATCGAGGAAGAACTCTCGCGGAGCGTTCTGTGACCATGATCGACGTTGCGGCCGCCGATGAGGTGGCCGCAGGGGCGACGATGCGAATCGAAGTGAACAACTTCGAGATCTGCATCGCCCGCGACTCCGACGGCACGATCCATGCCATCGACGACGTCTGCACCCATGGCGAGGTATCGCTGGCCGAGGGCGAGGTGGAAGGTTGTGCCATCGAATGCTGGCTGCACGGCTCCCAGTTCGACCTGACGTCCGGCCGACCGCTGAGCCCACCGGCCTTCGAGCCCGTCGCAGTCTACGACTGCAAGGAGATCGCCGGCCGCATCCTGCTTGACCCGAGCACAGTGCTCAACTGACCACCACGGCAGACTCAGCAGCACGCTCTGATCACCACGTTCTACCGAATTGAAAAGGATTGACATGTCCACTCTGAAAATCACCGACCTGCACGTCAGCGTCAACACCGACTCCGGTCCCAAGCCGATCCTCAACGGCATCAACCTGGAGATCAACTCCAACGAGACCCACGCCATCATGGGCCCCAACGGCTCCGGCAAGTCCACCCTGGCCTACGCCCTGGCCGGCCACCCGAAGTACCAGGTGACCTCAGGTTCGGTCACCCTCGACGATGTCGACGTCCTCGCGATGTCCGTCGACGAGCGTGCCAAGGCCGGGCTGTTCCTGGCCATGCAGTACCCCGTCGAGGTCCCCGGTGTGACCGTGACGAACTTCCTGCGTTCGGCCAAGACCGCGGTCGACGGAGAAGCTCCGAAGCTGCGTCACTGGACCAAGGACCTCAAGTCCGCGATGGAGAACCTTCGCGTGGATCCTGAGTTCGCCAGCCGCAACGTCAACGAAGGATTCTCCGGCGGCGAGAAGAAACGCCACGAGATCCTCCAGATGGAGATGCTCAAGCCCCAGTTCGCCGTCCTCGACGAGACCGACTCCGGTCTCGACGTCGATGCCCTGCGCATCGTGTCCGAGGGCGTCAACCGGGTGCGCGAGTCGACCGATGTCGGCATTCTGCTCATCACTCACTACACTCGTATTCTTCAGTACGTCAAGCCCGACCACGTCCACGTGATCATCAAGGGCAAGGTCGCTGAAGAGGGCGGACCGGAACTGGCCGATCGCCTCGAGAACGAAGGATACGACCGCTTCCTGCAGGCCCCAGCCTGATGTTCTCCCGCCTGCGGAACGACTTCCCGATCCTGGACACCAGGGTCGGGGAGTCGCCTCTGAGCTACCTCGACTCGGGTGCGACCTCCCAGAAGCCGCAGTGCGTCATCGACACGTTCACCGAGTATTATTCTCAGCGCAACGCTGCTGTTCACCGTGGAGCCCACACGCTCGCGGTGATGGCCACCGACGCGTTCGAGGCCGGCCGTGAAGGTGTCGCGAACCTCGTCGGCGGAACACCCGAACAGGTGGTCTGGACGAAGAACGCGACCGAAGCGCTCAACATCGTCGCTCTGGGAATCGACCGGGCCAGCCATGGTTTCGGGGGAGAGGCCGCGAAGCGCTTTGGACTCGGACCCGAGGACTCGATCGTCGTCACCGAGATGGAGCACCACGCGAACCTCGTCCCCTGGCAGCAGCTGGCCGAGTCCACAGGTGCCCAGCTGCGCTGGATTCCCGTCACCGACACCGGCGAATTGGACTTGAGCGACCTCGAGTCGATCGTCGATGAGACGACGAAGGTCTTCGCTTTCACCCACGTCTCGAATGTGCTCGGTACGATCAACCCGGTGCAGCGCCTCGTCGGCCGGGCCCGCGCGGTCGACTCTCTCGTCGTCCTCGACGCCTGCCAGTCCGTGCCGCACATGCCTGTGAGCTTCGTCGATCTCGACGTCGACTTCGCAGCATTCTCCGCGCACAAGGCGCTGGGCCCCACCGGCCTCGGCAGCCTCTGGGGCAAATCAGATCTGCTGAACTCTCTGCCGCCGGTGCTCACCGGCGGATCCATGATCACCACGGTGACCATGGAGGAATCACGGTTCATGGATGCCCCACAGCGTTTCGAAGCGGGAACACAGCCCGTGGCCGAGGTCGCTGCGTTCACCACCGCGGTCAATTACCTCGCCGAGGTGGGTCTGGACAAGATCTTCGACCATGAGCGTCAGCTCGCCGCAGTCCTCCTCGACGGAATTGCCAATATTCCAGGCGTCACCGTACTCGGTGCGGCCGAGGAACGGATCGGCACAGTGGCCTTCGACGTTGCCGGGGTCCATGCCCACGATGTCGGCCAGTACCTCGATTCCCAGGGAGTTGCCGTACGGGTCGGCCACCACTGCGCCCAGCCGCTGCACCGGCGCTTCGGCGTCACCGCTACGACCCGGGCCAGCACTTACCTGTACAACAACACCGAGGACTGCGAACAGCTTCTGACGGCTCTGGCCGAGGTTCGTTCGTTCTTCGGAGCCGAGTGAGGGCCGCCCCATGAGCACACAGATGCAACAGCTCTACCAACAGGTCATCCTCGATCACTCCCGGTCGCGGATCGGCAACGCGGACTTACTCGGTGACGCCGCCACAGGAGCCCATGGCTCCTCACATCAGATCAACCCCACCTGCGGCGACGAAATCGAACTCGAGACCGAATTGGCCGGCGACGGAGGATTGACCGTGCGCTGGTCCGGTGACGGATGCTCGATCTCGATGGCCTCTGCCTCGGTCCTGTCCGAGCTCGCAGGCGATACCACCGTCGCCGACATGTTCGTCATCGAAGCGAAGTTCCACGAACTCATGCACTCCCGTGGGACACTGGAAGGCGAGGAGGAAATACTCGGCGACGCTGCGGCGTTCAGCGGAGTGTCGAAGTTCCCAGCCAGGATCAAGTGCGCACTCCTGTCCTGGGTCGCGTTCAAGGACGCACTCAACCAAGCCCAAACATCTCTGGAGGAGTAAGAATGCCCGAAGTGATAGACGCACCGCAGAACGCAAGCATCGATGAGGTGCGCGAAGCGATGATGGACGTCATGGACCCGGAGCTCGGCGTCAACATCGTCGACCTCGGACTCGTCTACGGACTCTCTGTCGAAGATGACGGAACCGCCGTCGTCGAAATGACACTGACGTCCGCTGCCTGCCCGCTGACCGATGTCATCGAAGACCAGACCGCTCAGTGCCTCGAAGGCATCGTCCCGGCCTACCGGATCAACTGGGTCTGGATGCCGCCATGGGGCCCGGACAAGATCACAGACGACGGGCGCGAGCAGATGCGCGCCCTCGGCTTCAACATCTGAGGTTTCTTGATTGCGATCCGAGACCATAAGTTTCGGATCATGGAACGAGGCGTCCCCGTGGGGACGCGAAACGATCACCTCGCCGAGGTGGGAGTGCTGATTACGGTGCCCCCGCCTCGGCGATGTTCGTGGGTCGCCCCGGCTGGTCTCTCCAGGGTGGGTTCGGCCAAGGTCACGCAGATCACCTGCCCCGAACTCAGGCCGCGGGCCGCGGCGTGAAAGAATGAAGACCGACTTTCCTAGGAGAACCATTGACGATCATCGCGGCCGCAGACGGGTCAGCCCTCGGCAACCCCGGACCGGCAGGCTGGGCCTGGTACGTCGACGACCGCTGCTGGCACGCCGGCGGATGGAGGGAATCGACGAACAACCGCGGTGAGCTCATGGCCGTCCTCGACCTGCTCGACTCGACAGCCGGCGTCAACGAGGATCTCAAGGTCTTCTGCGATTCCAAATACGTCATCAACGCCCTGACGAAGTGGATGCCAGCTTGGAAGCGCAAAGGCTGGAAGAAGGCCGACGGCAAGGAAGTTCTCAACAAGGACCTCCTCGAACGCCTGGACACTGCCCTGACCGGTCGGGAGATCGAATTCGAATGGGTCAAGGGACACAGCAACCACGCGATGAACGAAGCGGCAGACGAACGCGCACGTGCGGCCGCAACCGCTTATCAGAAGAACACGAGCGTGCCCACCGGGCCCGGATACGTCCCCGCGGGGACGTCCGAGTCGATCACCGCACCTTCCGCCGCGGCCACCGACGGCGTTTGTGACGAATCCGGGCCTCGTGACGAATCCGGGCCTCGTGACGAATCCGGGGCTTCAACGGTCTCCGCGGAACCTGCGCCACAGGGGTCTGCAACCGCCGCGACCACGCTCGTCTCCTGCAGAGTGCCCACGCATATCGCGGACGAACTCGTCTCTCGGGCACAGGCTCAGGGAATCCACCCACAAGAATTCTTGGCCGAGATCATCGGTCGCAGTTTGGAGAATGAATGATTCAGGCATCCGACCTCGAGGTCATCGTCGGCGCCCGCACTCTGATGTCGGAGGTCTCCTTCCGCGTCGACAAGGGCGACCGGGTCGGCCTCGTCGGACGCAACGGGGCTGGGAAGACCACCCTGACGAAGGTGATCATGGGAGGTCATACCGCCGCGGCCGGCAATGTCTCCGTCTCCGGGACTGTGGGCTACCTGCCCCAGGACCCGCGCAGCGGTGACTTGACGGCTACGGGCATGGAGCGCATCCTCTCCGCGCGTGACCTCGATGTGCTCATCAAGCGGCTGCGCAAGGCCGAACGTCAGATGGCCTCTCCCGATGAGAACGTTTCGGCGAAGGCTCTCGACCGCTATCCTCGCATCGAATCCGAGTTCATGGCCGCCGGCGGTTATTCCGCAGAATCCGAAGCATATGCGATCGCTGCCAACCTCGGTCTCGATGAGGATCTCATCAGCCAAGAGATCGGCACCCTCTCCGGCGGCCAGAGGCGCCGTGTGGAGCTCGCGCGAATCCTGTTCTCGGCCCCGGACACGATGATCCTCGATGAGCCGACGAACCACCTCGACGCGGAGTCGGTGCTGTGGCTGCGTGACTACCTCAAGGGCTACTCCGGCGGCCTCATCGTCATCAGTCACGACCTCGACCTCATTGATGAAGTCGTCAACAAAGTGTTCTTCCTCGATGCGACCCGCCAGACCATCGACATCTACTCGATGGGCTACCGCCTCTATCTCAAGCAGCGCGAAGACGATGAGCGCCGACGTCGCCGCGAGCGAGCGAACGCGGAGAAGAAGGCATCGGCACTGAACGCCCAGGCGAACAAGATGATGGCCAAGGCCACGAAGACCGTGGCCGCGCAGCAGATGGCCAAACGCGCCGAGCGTCTGCTGGCTGGTCTCGAAGACGAACGCAGCTCCGAGAAAATCGCCAATCTGCGGTTCCCCGCCCCAGCCGACTGCGGACGGGTGCCGCTGACCGCGGAGGGCCTCTCTCGCAACTACGGCTCGACCGAGGTCTTCACCGGCGTCGATCTGGCCATCGACAAAGGCTCACGCGTCGTCATCCTCGGCTACAACGGTGCGGGCAAGACCACGCTGCTGCGTCTGCTGGCCGGCCTCGACGAACCGGATTCGGGACAGGTCGTGCCCGGCTATGGTCTCAAGCTCGGATACTACGCACAGGAGCACGAGACGCTCGACCTCGAACGCAGCGTGCTGGAGAACATGAAGCGCAATTCACCGCATCTCGATGACACGGCTGTGCGCAATGTGCTCGGTTCGTTCCTGTTCTCAGGCGATGACGTGCATAAGCCATCGCAGGTGCTCTCCGGTGGTGAGAAGACACGTCTGGCCTTGGCCACGCTCGTGGTCTCGAGTGCCAACGTCCTCCTCCTCGATGAGCCGACGAACAACCTCGATCCGGCCTCGCGGGAGGAGATCCTCTCGGCCATCCGCCGTTATGAGGGTGCCATCATCCTCGTCACCCACGATGAGGGAGCGGTGTCTGCGCTCGACCCCGACCGCGTGCTCCTGCTGCCCGACGGTGACGAAGACCTGTGGAACGACACCTACCTGGACCTCGTCACGCTGGCCTGATCAGGCAGGACATCGTGGGCCCCGAACGGGATCCGGGGCCTGCTCAGGAGTGTCGGAAGGGCCCGCTCAGGAGTGTCGGAAACGATCCTCGATGAGTTCGTCCTCTTCGGCCTCGTCGCGACCGTGCACGCCCGGTGAACTCAACCGGTTGCGTCCATAGCGGTTGCCGGGCTGGGAGATCTTCGCACCCGCGCCCAGCGCCTCCTTGTCCACCACGACGTACTCGACGTCGCCGGTGACTTTCGCGGCAGCCTCGGCGGCGGCTCTGCGCTCTCGCCTGGCTGAGATCGACACGGCGATGATGATCATGATTCCGAAGGTGAACCACTGGAGCATGTAGGACAGATGGTTGCCCGGGTCGAGGTCGGGTTTGGGCAGCGGCATCAGCCCCGTCTCGTCGGGCGATCCGTTCCCGGTATGGACGACCTCGGCGTAGACGTTCTCGTACGCCGAGTCCATACCGGGGATCCGGGCGGGATCGATGGCCTTGATCAGACCGTCGGGATTGTTGTCCTCGGAACCGTCCTGTGCCGGCTGGAGACGGGCGTCGATGGTCTGCTTCCCCGTGGGCGTCGGCGGGACCTGGTCCGGTTCCGCGATCCACCCCCTGACGAGCGCGATCGTGTCTCCGGACGTGAGTTCGAACGGAACGACGACGTAGTAGCCCACCTTGTCATTGACCGTGCGGTTGCGAGCGAAGACGGTGTCGGAGCTCAGATAGTGTCCGGTCAGCGACACCTGCTGCCATTCGTGGGCTTCGTCAAGGGTCGCCGAGGTGGACGGGAGGATGCTCGTGATGTCGACTGGCGTCGATGAATAGTTCGCGTTGACCGTCTCGATCTCGTGCTGCCGCTGGTCCTGGCGGTCCTTCTGCCACAGGGCGAGGAAGATGCAGGCGATGACCACGATGATGGTCATGGCGATGTATTTCAGCCAGCGTGGACTGAAGAGGAAGGAATAGCGGGACATCAACCGGCGTCCTCCGGGATTTCGTCGATGGAGACATCGCTGAGGTAGAAGTTGCGCAGAGTGAGGAACTCGCGCAGATAGTCGAGATGTTCGTCACAGGCCAGCCAGGTCTTGCGGCGTTTGGGCATGTGCAGGCTCGGGTTGTTCCACAGAATGGCGCGTGTGGCATCTGCCCGGCAGCCTTTCGCCGAGCATTGGAGCATCTCGGTCATGAATCCTCACCTCGGTTCTGTTCAGCGGACTGGTCCGTGTCTCCTGCTGGTGCGGTGTTGCTGGCAGAAGGTGCGTCATCAGCTGACGCAGTGTCTTCGGTGGTGCCGGAGTCATCAAGGTCACCGGAGATCGTGTCTCCGGCGATGGTCTCGCCGGCAGCCGGCGGCAGCTCGGGCATCGGTGCACCGTCGAGCAGCGCTGATTCGTCGTTGCGGGTGCGCTCCCGGCCGGCGTTGGCCACGATCACGGCGGGATAGGGTAGCAACACGGCCGCGGCGACGCAGATCCACATGAGGACGGTCAGATCCGCTCGGAACATGAAATAGGCCGCCACGAAGCTGAACGTCCGAATCCCCATGGTGATCGAATATCTGATGATCCGCGACTTCATGTCGTCGTCAAGGGCCGTGTCGGCCGTGGTGATCTGCTGCGGGTGCTTGGACATAACCTTCTTCGCTCGATTACTCGTACAAAATCATACTCTTCGTTTGTGTGAGTCGTATCGACGCGGACCCGGACAGGATAGGTTAGGCACGGTAAGTTTGATCTCAATCGTCGATCAATCTGTATTGTCCACCAACAGGAGAGATTCGTGTCAGAACCACGCATAGTCCTCGTGACCGGAGGAAACCGCGGAATCGGCCGCACCATCGCCGAGGAATTCCTCGCTCAAGGCGACAAGGTGGCCGTGACCTCCCGCAACGGAGACGCGCCGGAAGGCGCTCTTGCCGTGTCCGCAGACGTCACCGATACGGTGTCCCTCGATGCGGCCTTCGCCGAGATCGAGGAGAAGCTGGGGCCCGTCGAGGTGGTGGTGGCCAACGCCGGCATCACCCGCGACAATCTGCTCATGCGGATGAGCGACGAGGAATTCGAAACGGTCGTCGACACCAACCTCACCGGTGTCTTCCGCACCGTCAAGCGCGCCATCACCGGCATGATCCGAGCCAAGAAGGGCCGCATCGTGCTCATCTCATCGGTCTCCGGACTCTACGGAGTCCCCGGTCAGGCCAATTACTCCGCCTCGAAAGCCGGATTGGTCGGCCTCGCCCGATCGATCACCCGCGAACTCGGCTCGCGCGCAATCACCGCCAACGTCGTCGCTCCCGGGTTCATCCGCACCGACATGACCGACGAACTGCCGGAGAAGCAGCAGAAGGAATATCTCGCAACGATCCCTGCGAAGCGATTCGCCGAGGCGACCGAAGTCGCAAAGGTCGTGCGCTGGGTGTCTTCTGACGAGGCTGCCTACATCTCCGGTGCCGTCATTCCCGTCGACGGTGGGCTGGGGATGGGGCACTGAGCCCCGTCACCGCCTAGACTTCACACCAAGGACGTCGGCCCCATCGGGATCGACGACAACGACTTCATCTCAGTACGAACAGTTTGAAAGGACCACAATGGGAATTCTTGACGGAAAGCGCATCCTCGTCACCGGCGTTCTGACCGAGGCATCCATCGCCTTCGCCGCCGCACGCATTGCACAGGAGCAGGGTGCCGAAGTCATCCTCTCCGGCTTCGGCCGCCAGATGAAGATCACTCAGGTGATCGCCGAACGTCTGCCCGAGACCCCGAAGGTCATCGAACTCGATGCCACGAACGAAGAGGACCTGGCTGCTCTGCCCGAACGCCTCGAGGGCAACATCGACGGCATCGTGCACGCGATCGCCTTCGCACCCAAGGACGCTTTGGGCGGTGAGTTCCTCGACACCCCATGGGAGTCGGTCGCGGCCGCGATGCAGGTCTCCGCGTTCTCGCTCAAGGCCATCACCGTGGCCGCGCAGCCCGCACTCAACAAGGGTGCCGGCGTCGTCGGACTGACCTTTGACGCCACGATCTCCTGGCCGGTCTACGACTGGATGGGTGTGGCCAAGGCCGCCTTCGAATCCACCGCCCGCTACCTCGCGAAGTACGTCGGCGCGGACGGAGTCCGCGTCAACCTCGTCTCGGCCGGACCGCTGAAGACCACAGCCGCGACCTCGATCCCCGGCTTCGGGACCCTCGAGGACATGTGGGGCGATCGCGCACCACTGGGCTGGAACCAGACGGACACCACCCCGGCCGGCAAGGCGATCGTCGCCCTGCTCTCGGACTGGTTCCCCGCCACCACCGGTGAGATGGTCCACGTCGACGGTGGATTCCACTCCACCGGCGCCTGATCGCGCTAGGAAGAGGCAAGCCGATGCCTGTGCTCATTCTCGCCCGCCACGCGAAGGCCGAAGCCGAAGGGCCCACGGACTTCGAACGCTCATTGAACGCCAATGGTCTGGCCCAGGCTGTCGAGGCCGGAGGCGAGATCGCCGAGCGGTGGTCACCTGACGTGGCCATCGCCTCGGCGGCCAGGCGCACCGTCCAGACCGGCCAAGCCGTTGTCGAGGCCGTCAACAGGCACAATGGCGAACCCGAATCGGGTGAAGGCCTCCAGCTGCGCCAGGACAAGGCTCTCTACCAAGGGGGAGTCGAGGACTGGATCGATGCGATCAATTCGATCCCGTCCGATTCCCAGTGCGCCTACATCGTGGGCCATCAGCCCACCGTCTCCGAGGTGGTCGGCCACCTGAGCCCGAGCGTCGGAGTCCCGGATTCGTTCCGTCCCTCCTCGATCGCTGTCTTCGTCCTCGACAGCTGGGACGTCGAGCCGGGGGACTATCCCGCACCGGAGCTGCGGGTCTTCCTCGGCGCCTGATCGGCGCGGTCTGCGAAGGCGCCGGCATCTGAACGCATTTCAGACGCCGGCGCCTTTTCCTGCGCCCGAAGGGGGTCTTGCGGCAGATTCCCGAAGGTGTGTTGGGTCAGACGCCGGATCGGGTTTCGACGAGGCTCAGCACCTCACGCAGATCACGGTTCGTCACTGAGGCGTCGGCGGCGGTGACGAGGGCGGGCTTCGCGCAGAAGGCGACACCCAATCCGGCCGCCCTGATCATCCCGATGTCGTTGGCCCCATCGCCGATGGCCACGGTCCGGGCCGGATCGCACTCGTATTTCTGTGACAGCTGCCCGAAGATCTCCGCCTTCGCGCTCGGATCGATGACCCGGCCGCTCGTGACTCCCGTCAGCAGTCCCTGGTCAGCCCCGAGACCGTTGGCATGGACCTCGGTGATGCCCATCGCCGCCGCTACGGGGGCGATGATCGGGGTGAAGCCACCGGAGACCAGGGCCACGACGCCGCCGTCGGACTGGACTGCCGCGACCAGTTCGCGGGCACCTTCGGTCAACGTGATCTGCTCGCGCACCTCGTCGAGAACGGACACAGGCAGACCCTTGAGCAGGGCCACGCGCTCGGCCAGCGACGCGGCGAAGTCCAACTGGCCGGCCATGGCCCGTTCGGTGATGTCGGCGACCTGGGCCCCCACCTCGGCGTGGGTGGCGATGAGGTCGATGACCTCCTCATTGATGAACGTCGAATCGACGTCCATGACCAGCAGCTGGATTGCATTCTCTGGCATCGGGGTTGCGGAGTCTGAGTCATTCACCCCTTCATCGTAGCGACAGCCATGATGTAGTCGGCGGCCGCGGGGTGCAGACGCGAGAGCAGATCACCGAAGACCGGCGGGTCGACCGTTGCCGGTGCCAGCACCGTGCGCATCCGCTCGTGGATGTCGAGTGCGGCATAGATGGCCCGGGCATCGGCGATCGAGGGGATGAGCCGAGAGATCGGATGGCTCATGCTCAGCTCCTCCTGCCAGTCCCGCCACGGTCCTTCCCGCCAGGTATCGGGCACCTCGATCGACTCGATGAGGTTCAGCCCTTCCATGACGAGCAGGCGCAGTCGGCGCAGCGCTTCGGCCGGAGTTCCCACGGTGACGGGGCGAAAGACCGTGTCTCGGCAGGCGATGACCTCGACGTTGGCCTCGGCGCCGAGGAGAACGACCGCGACCTGGGACGTGCCCGCGTGGAGAACGATCGGAGCCGTGTGTCGACCGACCTTGAGCCGGTCGGCCTTGTCCACAGGTGGGGTCGTATGGGGCAGTGAAGGATGGTGCAGGGCCAGCCGGGCATGCGTGATCCCGGCCGCTGCAGCCTCGGCGGTGAAGAGCAGCAGTCCGGTCGGCGGTGAGGTGCCGAAGACCTCGTCGGCAACGATGAGAGGGACATCACGATCGTCGTCGAGAAAGGCGGAACTGACCTCGTCAGGGGCGAGGCTGGAGTGCAGACGATGGTTCATCGCCAAAGTCAGCAGCAGGGAGTCGGTAGTCAAGTCCATGTCGAACCAGAATAGACGCCGAGCCTGCGATAGAGTTGGCAGATATGAGTGATGTCCTGACTTTGGATTCTGTTTCCGTGCGCCGAGGAAAGAATTTCCTCCTCCAAGATTTTTCCCTGACCGTCTCCGAAGGCGAGCATTGGGCCGTTCTCGGACCCAACGGTGCCGGGAAGACGACTCTGCTGGAACTGGCCGCAGGACGAATGCATCCGACCTCGGGCACGGTCGGCATCCTCGAAGAGCGCCTCGGGCGTGTCGACGTGTTCGAACTGCGTCCGCGCATCGGCTACTCCTCGACGGCCCTGGCCAACCGCATCCCTCTGGCTGAGGCCGTGCTCGACACGGTCCTGACCGCCGCCTACGGCGTCACCGGTCGCTGGGTCGAAGAATACGAAGCCACCGACATCGAACGGGCCAAGGACCTCCTCGGCGCGTTCAACATCAGCCACCTTGCAGATCGCACCTTCGGCACCCTGTCCGAGGGCGAGCGCAAGCGTGTGCAGATCGCACGGGCGCTGATGACGGACCCGGAGCTGCTGCTGCTCGACGAGCCCGCTTCCGGGCTTGACCTGGGCGGACGTGAAGAGCTGTTGGGCGCACTGACGGAGATTCTGTCCTCGAAATGGGCTCCGGCGACGATCATGGTCACCCACCATGTCGAGGAGATCCCTGTCGGGATCACACACGTGCTGCTGCTGGCCGAGGGCACGGACATGGCTGCTGGCCCCATCGATGAGACCCTGACGGCCGACAACCTGTCGGCGACCTTCGGCATCGACGTCAAGCTCACCCGCGACGGGCAGCGGTTCCACGCCCGATCCCAGTACTGAGCATGGACCCAGTTCTCGGAATGGAACTGTGGCAGATTGCGCTGATCGTCCTCGCCGGAATCGCCGCGGGCGGAATCAACGCCGTCGTCGGCTCCGGCACCCTCATCACCTTCCCGGTGCTCGTGGCCTTCGGCGTGCCACCGGTCGTGTCGACGATGAGCAACGCGGTCGGACTCATCCCCGGCAACATTGCGTCATCCTTCGGCTACCGCGAAGAGCTGAAAGGCCAATGGCGCCGAATCCTCGGCTTCGTGCCTGCCTCCATCCTGGGCTCGCTGACCGGTGCCTATCTGCTGCTGCACCTGCCGGAAGACGCCTTCGAGACGATCGTCCCGGTCCTCCTCGTCGTGGCCCTGATCATGGTCGTGGCTCAGCCAGGACTGTCCCGCTACCTTAAGAACCGTTCGGTGCGCCGCGCCGAAAAGGCAGGCCAGGAACATGTGCCGGCCTCGGTCGGTGACACGCTGTCCACCGGACGCTATATCCTCGTCCTGGTCGTCGTGTTCCTCACTGCGATCTACGGCGGCTACTTCGCCGCCGCCCAGGGCATCATCCTCATCGCGCTGCTCGGCCTTCTCCTGCCCGATGATCTGCAGCGACTCAACGGACTCAAGAACGTCCTCGTCCTCGTCGTCAACACGGTCTCGGCGAGCACCTACATCATCGTCGGCCACGACCGGATCAACTGGATCGCCGTCATCTGCATCGCCATCGGCTCACTCATCGGCGGCTACTTCGGAGCCCGCGTGGGACGGAAGTTCTCACCCGTGCTGCTGCGCACCATCATCGTCATCCTCGGCCTCGTCGCCATCTGGCGCATCCTCACGCTGTGATCGCATGAACACACCGGCCAAGGCACCACTGACTCAGCAGCAGGTCATCGACCGTGCCGCCGAACTCGGCATCACCGCCGCTCGCCTGCGGTTCTTCGATGAGGAGACGATCAACGGCGCTGGCGACGAGAGCGGCGGCGTCGAGGGAGCTGGCGGCGGTGTCTCGGCCACCGAGCTGTATGACTACACCCAGCTGACGGATGTCGCCCTGCGCAGCGTCCGGGAACCAGCCGAGGGACTGTTCATCGCCGAGTCTTCGAAGATCATCCGCCGCGCCCACGCAGCAGGCATGGTTCCCCGGTCTTACCTGACCAGCCCCAAATGGCTCTTCGACCTAGCCGACCTCATCGCCGCCGATGATGCTCCGATCTTCATCGGCACCGATGCCGCAGTCGAAGCCCTGACCGGCTTCCACCTGCACCGAGGTGCGCTGGCAGCGATGCACCGACCGCAGCTTCCCAGCGTCGCCGAGCTCGTGACCGATGCTCAGCGCATCGTCGTCATCGAGGACGTCGTCGACCACACGAACATCGGCGCCATCTTTCGGTCAGCCGCAGCCTTCGGCGTCGATGCCGTCCTGGTGACGCCCAGGTGCGCCGACCCGCTCTACCGTCGCTCGATTCGTGTGTCGATGGGCACCGTGTTCCAAGTCCCGTGGACTCGGATCGGGTCCTGGCCGGCTGGGGTTGATGCCCTGCGTGAGCTCGGCTTCCACGTCGCCGCCCTGGCTCTCGAACAGGATTCTGTGGCCATCCGTGATTTCGCCGCCGATGCTCCCGAGCGCACCGCGATCGTCTTCGGCACCGAGGGCGATGGTCTGCGCCGGTCGACGATCGCCGCCTGCGATTCGACCGTCATGATCCCGATGTCCGGGGGAGTGGACTCACTCAACGTCGCAGCCGCCTCGGCGGTGGCCTGCTTTGCCCTGCAGACGGAGCCCGCTGCCGATCTCTGAGGTCGAGCTTCACGCCACAGCAACTGCACAAGGACCATCCATAGCCTTTCTCAAGGATGGTCACTGGGCCCGATTTCATGTGATGATGTCGGTGTGAGCACAGACGCACAGCTCAGACCAACGGTCGATGATCTCGAGGAACTGCGTATTCGGCTGACTGCCTACTGCTACCGAATGCTCGGTAACGTGGCGGACACCGATGACGCAGTCCAGGAGACGATCCTGCGGGCCTACCGCTCCCTTGAGAGCTATGACCCGCAACGGGCGAAGCTCTCCACCTGGGTGCATCGGATCGCGACCAACATCTGTCTGGATCTGCTGCGGGGCGCACGTCGCCGGTCCAGTGCCACCGACTTGGTCCCTGCGCGGACAGGCACCACATCCGCTGAGCTGGGTGAGCCGCTGTCAGCCGATCACTTCGTCGAACCGATCCCCGACTCCCGGGTGATCTCGGCCACCGACCCGGCCGAGATCGTCGAACAACGCTTGAGCGTGCGCTACGCCTTCATTGCGGCCCTGCAGCGGTTGGCACCACGACAACGCGCGGTGCTTCTGCTGCGTGAGGTTCTCAGCTTCAGCGCCGAGGAGTCCGCGCACATCATCGGAACCACGGTGCCTGCCGTCAACAGCGCCCTGCAGCGGGCACGAGCTCGCTTGGCGAAGTCCCCACCAGAGACAACAGCGGTGTTCGACCCCACCGATGCCCGACAACGTCAACTGCTCGATGACTATGTCAGTGCCTTCGAGGCCCATGACATGGTCGCGCTCAGCCGCCTGCTGAGTGAAGACGCCCAGTCCTCGATGCCGCCGTTCGCCTGGTGGCTCGAAGGACGAGAGACCATTCTTTCGGTCATGGGCGCAGCCGATGCCTGCGACGGTGACCGTCTCATTCCCGTGCCGATCAACGGCAGCCCAGGCTTCGGGCAGTACCGGGTCGGCAGCGACGGAGTGCCTCGTGCCTTTGCGCTGCTCCTCGTCGAGGTGCGAGAGAACACGGTGTCTCATCTGATCACGTTCCTTGGCAGCCAGGGGCGATTCCGCGAATTCGGCCTCCCGGAGAGTGTGGACTCCACTGCCTGAGGCGCGCCTCTGAGAAGAATTTCACCCGGGACCGATGAGTTCGAACCCGGGCCTGCGTATAAGAAGTATGACCTCAGAAAAGAACACACATCCTTCCGCTGAACTCATCCGCGACGAGACCTTCGCCGAGCGCTCCCGCATGGTCGACCTGCTCGATGAACTCGACTCACACGACTGGTCGGTGCCTTCGCTGTGCACCGGGTGGCGGGTCAGGGAAGTCGTCGCCCATATGACGATGGCCTATCGGCACAGAGGTCTCCGGTTCTTTGTGGGCCTGGCCAGACACGGTTTCAGGTTCAACGACTTCGCCGATCAAGTCGCCCACGAGGACACGTCCACACTCACAGACGCCGCCCTCCTCACCGCGTTGCGAGAGAATATCCGCAATCCGTGGAGACCACCCGGCGGCGGTCCGGTGGGAGCCCTCAGCCACGACGTCATCCATGGCCTCGACATCACGGAGCCTCTGGGACTCTCACCGGCTCCCGCCGAACGGATCAGACTCGTACTCGAACAGGCAGGGGAGAAGAACCTCGCTTACCTCGGCACGGATCTCACCGGCGTCAGACTCATCGCCGATGACGCAGATTTCAGCATGGGTACGGGCCCGCGCGAAGTGAGGGCGAGCGCCCGAGAGATGCTGCTGACGGTCACAGGGCGCCGACCCTTGCCGGACCAGAGCCCTCCACAGCGCTGAGCGGGAGCGCAACCCGGAGCGCTGACCGGGAGCGAGACCGGCTGTGGGAGACTGGTGGCAGACACTTTCCTGCCATTTTCATGACCGTGTCCGTCGTGACTTTGGCGCACGTGACCGCACAAGAGGAGACCAGTGGACCGCACCACACTCGCCCACGCCCTGGAAGCAGCCCGCATCACCGGTGAGGTGGGGACACCGCGAGAGAACAACCTCTCCCACATCCACCGATTTCTCGCACAGGAGAAGCAGTTCGACTTCGGTGTCGAACTCACCCGCGATTGGGACTATGACTCCGTGTTCGCACTCATGGTCGACCGGTGCGGGCTGCGTCCTGAAACGGACTTCGTCGAAGGCGTGGACACGATTTCGACGCACCGCTGCATCGAGGCCCTCGAGAATTTAGCCGTGGCCATCGGCGAGGTCACTCGTGCCGGGGGAGAGATCCTCTTTGCCACCGGCCACCCCGCGGGCCTGCTTCCCGTGCACATGGCCATCGCCGCGGCCGCTGAAGCCGGCGGCGCCACAATCACACACCAGGCCAACGCCGTTCCGGTCCCGGGACTCGGCGGCGACTGCCGGCAGATCAACCGTGTGTGGACCTGGCACCAACACGGCGGGACCCCGCACACCCACCTCTCCGAACCCATGCACGCACTTCTTGACGACATCACCCGCCGAGGCGATCAGGTGCCCGATCTGATCGTGGCCGATCACGGGTGGGCCGGTGCGGCCTCGAGCCGGGGGCTGCGCACGCTGGGTTATGCCGACTGCAACGATCCGGCGCTCTTCGTCGCCGAAGCTCAGGGAGCCATCGAGGCCACCGTTCCCCTCGACGACGACGTCGTGCCCTACCTCTACGAACCGCTCATCTCCTATGTCCTCGACAAGGCAGGGCTGAACTGAGGACGAGCTCAGTCGATCTCGTTCGCGAGCCCCTCGACCACCTCGGCGGTGGGAAGCGAAGCCAGTGCCGCACCGGAGAGCATGAGTTTGGAACCGCGGATGCCCGAACCGATGATGAGCTCCTCGGCCTCGGCCACACGTGAGTCGATGAGGATCCGGTAGTCGGCAGGCAGGCCGATGGGTCCGATACCGCCGTACTCCATTCCCGACTCGCCGACCGCGCGATCCATGGGCAGGAATGAGGCCTTGCGCACGTCGAGGAGCTTCTTCACGCGCTTGTTCACATCGGCACGGGTATTGGCGAGCACCATGCAGGCCGCGATCCGTTCCTCACCGGACCGCGAACCCGCGACGAGAACGCAGTTGGCCGAGGTCTCGGGTCCGAGCCCGGTGGCATCGAGCAGGGCCGAAGTGTCGGCGATCTGCGGATCGATGGCGAAGGCATGCACATCACCGGTGATCGACGCCATGGCCTCGGCGGTTGAACTTGCCACGAGATCGGGAGCGGATGCTGCGGGGGTGAGGTCGAATTGCGCGGAGATGCGTTCTTTGGTCTTCATGGCCACAGTTTAGGAGACGGTGTGGGAATCGCTTTGAACGAGTCCATCAGATAGACTGGACTGTCGCTTCGTGTCCGGTTCCTACGGTGCGGGGCGTGTCCAGCAGACGAATTCGGGCACTGGCGGATGGGTCGACCCATACCAGGCGCCTGAGCGGATTCAGCAAAGGTAAGAATATGAAAAAGGACATCCACCCGGAATACGCACCGATCGTGTTCAACGATCTGTCGTCGGGAACCAAGATCCTCACCCGTTCGACCGCGACGAGCGATAAGACGATCGAATTCGAAGATGGCAACACCTACCCAGTCATCGACGTTGAGATCTCGAGCGCATCGCACCCGTTCTACACCGGAAAACAGCGCATCCTCGACTCCGCAGGCCGCGTCGAGAAGTTCAAGGATCGCTACAAGGGCTTCGGCAAGCGCTGATTCCCCGTCGGTTACGACCGACCGGCCGGTTCCGACCGTCACGCATGACTTATGCGAACTGCCCCGCACACCATCATCAGGTGTGCGGGGCAGTTCTCATTGGTACCCGTCCTCATGTTGGGCGTCTGTGGCTTCGATGCCATGACACGTCCCCGCGGGGACGTGTCAGCACAGGCGAGCGAGTCAGTCCACGCTGGCCACGACGTCCGGTGACGGCTGCGTGCGTGCCGCCGGGTGGAGCAGCGAGGCCACGCCCGTGGCATTGTCGAGGCAGTTCGCGATGCCGTGAGCGACCTTCTCCTTCGCCGAGACGACCGCCTCTTGGATGCTCATGCCGTTGGCGATGCCAGCGGCGATCGATGAGGCGAACGAGCATCCTGCACCGTTGACGAGCTTCTCGTTGACCTTGCGTGATCGCAGCGTTGTCAGACTCCGACCATCGAAGAGGATGTCGATCGCGTCGTCACCGGCCAAGCGCGCACCGCCCTTGACGACGACGTTCGCCGCTCCCTGAGCGTGGATGATCTGCGCGGCCTCGATCATGCCCTCGACCGAATCGATCGGATCGAGATCGGCCAGCGTCGCGGCCTCCTCGAGGTTCGGAGTGATGACGGTGGCCAAGGGCACGAGGTTGTCAACGAAGAGGTCTTTGAGGTCGACCATCGTGCCCGCGCCCTTGCATACGAGGACGGGATCGAAGACATAGGGAAGCTCATTGGTCCCCAGCTTCTCGGCCAGGACGAGGGCGTTCTCCACGGACCCGAGCATGCCCGACTTGATGGCGTCGAACTTGTGCACGGCCAGCGTCGATTCGAGCTGTCGGGTCACAACCTCGGGGTCAATGAATTCCAGAACGTGGCTGAAGCTGTCGTTCGGGTCGAAGGTGACGATGCAGGTCACCGCGGCGGTGCCGAATGCGCCGTACTCTTCGAACATCTTCAGGTCGGCTTCAAGTCCTGCTCCGCCGGAGACGTCGGAACCGGCGACCGTGAGCACTTTGGAGGTCATAGTGATCCTTTCGCGAATTGCTGTCGGCAGAAGTCTACGCGCGTTCAGGACTCGCTGTATCCCTGCTGCCGCCACGCCTCGTAGATCGCGATCGACGCAGAATTGGCGAGGTTGAGCGAACGTCTCGAGGCGAGCATCGGGATGCGCACGGACAGATCCACATGATCGTCGTCGACGACGGAATCGGGCAGTCCCGTCGACTCCGGCCCGAAGATGAGGACATCACCGTCACGGTAGTCCACCTCGGCGAAGGAATCGCTGGTATGGGTGGTGAAAGCGATCACTCGACGCTCGCCGAGGTGGTTCCACAGGTCCTGAAGCGACGAGTGCACGGTGACGTGGGCAAGATCGTGGTAGTCCAGTCCCGCACGGCGCAGTTTCGCGTCGGAGAGGTCGAAGCCCAGGGGCTCGACGAGGTGGAGGTGGGCTCCGGTGACCGCGGCCAGGCGAATGGCATTTCCGGTGTTGCCGGGGATCTCGGGCGTGTGGAAGACGATGTCGATGTTCATATGTGAACCATTTTGTCACTGTTTCTCAGATGCTTCGTCCCGGTGTCCGGTTCAGATATCCTGTGCACCGGCGCCGAGGCGGACGAGCAGATAGCCCTGCCGCGTCGCCTCGGGAAATCGCCCTGCTCGGTCGGGTTCGCGTTCGAGCCGAGTCACGGGTGTGAAGCCATGGGCGTGGAGTGAGACGAGAACCGAGTCGATCGAGCGCCGGTGGAAGTCGAGTTCGACATCGTGTCCGGCTGCCTCGGACTGATGGTCGACCCGGTCACCGAGCTGGAAGGCCAATTGGAACAGTCCTCCCGGCCGCAGAACGCGCGCGGCCTCGGCGAAGACCGTTGTCAGATCGTCGTCACGAACATGGATGATCGAATACCATGCGACGAGTCCCGAGAAACTGTCGTCGGGATAGGGCAGTGATGTCATGGAGCCGGTGGTGAAGTCCATGGTCGGATAGTGGCTCTGCGCGATGGCGATCATGGCCGGGGAGAGGTCGAGGCCTGTCGGGGACAGCCCCAGTGCTGCCAGGAACGCCGTGATCCGACCGGGGCCGCAGCCGATCTCCAAGATCTCGGCCTGCCCCGTCGAGAGCACGAGCTCGGAGAACGAGCCGAGGACGGCCCGATCATGTGGCTTCGCCGTGAGTTCGTCCGCGATCCATTCCGTGTAGAGGCCAGCGATCGCATCGTAGGAGGCTCGGGTAGCTGTCTCCCGGGGCGATTCCTGCCGGTTCATGCGGTCGTCGTTGATGTTCTCATCAGCCCCATCGGTCATGCCGTCAGCCTACCGTCGAGACCCACTGATGGTCCCCTGGTCATCCTCGAAACGTCCCCGCGGGGACTCTGCACACCGGACCCGGCGTCCCTGCGGGGACACTTCACGGTGAGTCTGCGGCAGCGAGACTCATGTCATATAGAACGATCACGGAAGATCAGCGAATACGAATCGAATGAGCGGCCTGATCGGATCCTGTTGAAGTGACATGTCTCCGATCTCGTGTCAGTGGCTCCGCATATGGTGAAAGCACGGTTCGAGGTCATGGGGACTCACGAACCGAACGGCTGCAGAGGCCGAAGGGGAAAGGTGAGAGCCATGATGGACAACGCAGGTGCAGATCCGCATGCAGATGTTCCGGATCCGTTCGCTGACTCGGAAATTCTGAACGGGATGAGCGTCAATCCCAGTGACTACGGCTTGGACTGCCGTCCGCGGGCAGTCGTTTCGGGTTCTTCTGAACCCGATGCGTTCGACCGCAGTTTCGACGAAGACGTCCCGGCACAGATCTCTGAGGCCTCGCCTGCAAGGACGAGCACGAGAGGTGATGCGGGCGCTGACACGAGCGCGAGCGCTGATGGAGGCCAGGATGCAGACGCGGATGCCGAGGCAGATGCTGGAACAGGGCTGGGCGGCCTGACTTCAGAGGAGCTGGTTGCCGACATTCGACGCAACGTCTCGTGCATCGCCTTCTGCCATGCACGAGTCATCGCGCTCATCGACGAAGTCGAACAGCGGGGCCTGTGGGCGCAGTGGGTGGGAGTGACGTCGTTGCCCCAATGGGTCATGCACATTGCCGCGGTGAGCGCGCACACCGCACGGGAATACGTCCGAGTGATGATAGCGCTGCGCGAAATGCCGAAGGTGAAGGAGAGTCTGGGGGAGGGCAATGTCAGCTTCTCCAAAGTGCGTGAGGTGACCAGGCTCGTGGGACGCATCCCTGATGAGGACGCACTGCGCTTGGCTGATCTCTCCACCGGCAGCCAGATCGGTGTGGTGGCACGCAACTACCTCCAACTGTCCGCCTCGAACGAGACCAGCGAGGCTCCCCGTTTCCTTCCGAGTGACAGTGTGAGCATGCGAACCACCGAACCCGGACGGACCCGCATCACAATCGACTTGGAAGAGGACGAAGCCGCCGAGATCTCCTCGATGCTCGAGGCAGCGCGCCATGCCCTCGAACAGCAGGCTGTCACAGACGGCCTCAGCGACGAAGGCAGCGCAGAATGTCCCCAGCTGACGACCGACACGAAGGAGAGGGACGGGGAGCGGGACGAGAAGCCGCCGTACGAGCCGATCTCGCAGGTCATGTGTCTGATGGAGATCGTGCATGCGTTTCCGCGGGCTGGCTCGGCCTCCACCGTTGACGTCGACCGCGCTCGTATGCTTGTGCATGCCTCCGCCGAGGTGGTCACCCGATCCGGTGCCCGGGCCGAAGTCGAAGACTCCTCGGCAGTGGGAGATGCCAGCTCGGTGGAGGTGGATGCGAAGAAGGATGCGACGTGTCGGGTCGACGGTTTCGGCGGCATCACCTCGGCGACTGCGCAACGACTGACCTGTGAGGCGCTGATCAGCGGTGCGATCAAGGACGCCGACGGAGACGTGCTCATGCTCGGGCGTTCGAAGAGACTGGTGAGCAGACGCCAACGACTGGCGCTGAGTGCACGGGACATAGGATGTCAGTTCCCGGGCTGCTTGGCCCGCAGACGATGCGATGCTCACCACCTCCGTCCCTGGTCGCAGGGAGGGGCCACGGACCTGGACAATCTCATTCTGCTCTGCCGCACGCACCACACGGCGGTCCACAAATATGAGTTGAATATCTCACGGACCTCAGCCCCGTTCGCTGGAACTCTGGGCGGACAGGCTGCATTCGCCTTCTTCCTGCCCGATGGCTCGCAGCTGCTTCCGCTGGAAGAAGGGAAGCGGGGACGCCAGGTCTTCGATACGGCACGCTTGGTGGAGGCTGCCGAGGAGGCGGTGTCAAAGGCGGATCCGAGCACTCTCGGCGGCGGGTACGGATTCAGCCTGGACTATTGCATTGCCTGGATGTTCGAGGCGGAATGGCGACACGCCCGGGCAGACAATGCGGCTGCGTAAATCTTGCCTATTTCGAACGCTAGTTCGATAATGGATGTCATGTCCGCAGCGCCACTCGTTGAACAGCTCAGCCGGGAGATGGGTATCTCCACGGCCGCTGCTCTGTTCGATGGGCCCCGACCCCGTCCCGTGGATCCGGTGCTGTCACCGATGTTCCGCCGAGGCGGCCTTCCTCGAGGCGAGATCGTGACACTGACCGGAGGCCAGTCCCTGAGCTGCGCCCTCGCCACGATCGCCGCAGCAACCCAGGAACAGAAATGGTGCGCCGGCATCGGACTCGGCGAACCGGCCGTGTCATCCATCGCCGACCTGGGCGTCGACCTCGACCATTTCGTCAATCTCGTCACCCCGGCCGAAGACTGGCTGCGTGTGGCCTCCATCCTCATCGAATCCTTCGACGTTCTCGTCGTCGACCCGGGATTTCTGCCCAGTGCGGGGGAGCGCGCCCGACTGCTGGCGAAGGTGCGCGAACGCAAGGTCAGCTTCATCAGCCTGACGTCGATGCCCGGGAGCACCGAGCAGATCGAGATCACCGACACGCAGTGGTCGGGCACGGAACACGGCCACGGACGTCTCCGGTCCTGCCTCGTGCAGGCCCGATCACAGACCGGGGTTCATCGCTTCCTGCTGCCCGGACCTGCAGGAACTCCCGCCGAGGTGCCGGCACCCACCTCGGCGGTGGACGGTTTCGAACGGCCGGTGATCCGCAGTGTCAGCTGATCCCGCAGCTGGCCTCGCAGCTGGCCTCGCCACCGCGCGCAGCGAACCCTCCTCTGTGCGCAGCGAGCCCATAACCGGAGGCGACGGTCATCGCCGCACACTCGTCCTGACGGTTCCCGATTGGTCTGCGGTGGCGGCCGCGGCCGAACACGACCTCAGCCCGCGCACCCCGGTGGCGGTCCTCAGCGCAGGCAAGGTGATCGCCGCCAATGCGCCTGCCCGCGCAGCCGGAATCGCACTGGGCAACAACAAGCGCGCGGTCGGCTACCGCTGCCCCGAAGCACATGTGGTGGCCTGGGACGAGGACGTGGACAACAAACACTTCTCCGCGGGCGTCGGAGCCCTTGAGGAACTCGTGGCACGATTCACCCTGCTGGGCCCGGGCACGCTTGCCATTCCCCTCGACTCGCTCAAGCATGGCTATGCCGATGAACCCAGTGCCGTCGAGGCCCTGATCTCCGCGCTCGTGTCCGCGACCGGGTGGGAATTCTTCCCCGGCATCGCCGACACCGTGTTCGCAGCAGTGCTCGCTGCGGGGCAGGCGCGACGGGTCGAACCGGGGGAGACCGTGGAATTCCTGGCCGCTCAGCCGATCACCACCCTCGAATACGCCGGTGCCGGTGCCACCGAACTCATCGACACCTTCACCCAGCTGGGCCTGCGCACCCTGGGCGACCTGGCCGCACTCGACGCACGAGACGTGACCTCACGATTCGCAGCGCTGGGCAAACATGCACACGACCTGGCAGCAGGAACCGGATGGACGCCCCTGCCCGATCACGTCCGCGAAGAGCGCCTCAACGTCGAACTCGGCCTGGATACGCCGACTACCCGCAGCGACACCTTGGGATTCCTGACCCGTCAACTCGCCGCCGACCTGCTGACCAAGGTGCGTCGCCGGGGGCTCGTGTGCACACAGATCACAATCGAACTCCTCGCTGTCTCCGGCCAGGCCTCGCATCGGACATGGCGGATCGAGGACATGAACGAGAACACCATCGCCGACCGTCTGCGGTGGCAGGCAGAGGGATGGCTGGCCGGGGCCACCAGGCCGGGGTCGGCTCGCGCCCGGAACCGCTCAACCTCTGCCCGCAGAGACAAAACCTCTGCCCGCAGAGACAAGGAGGAACCGGCTCCGGACGAACCCGGCCCCGACCCCGAGGACTTCTCCGAAGAGGGCATCATCGCCGTGGGCCTCGTGGCCGCGGAACTGACCACCCCCATCGGCGCGACGAAGAGCCTTTTCGACGAGAACACCGGGCAGGTCACCCACACGCTGGAGCGGCTGCAGGGACTGTTCGGCCCCGATTCGGTTCTGGTCCCGGGACTGCAGGGCGGGTGGGATCCGGCCGAGACGAATCTGTGGACGCCGTGGCAGCAGGCGGCGTCACCTGTGCGCAACCCCGGCGCGCCATGGCCGGGGGCATTGCACGCACCCCGACCGACGACGGTCGACCACCTGCCCATCGATGTGCTCGCAGTGGGAGGCCGACCAGTAGGGGCCCGACCCACAGGACTGGAATCGGTGCCGTTCACGATCCGCTTTCCCACCGGGGCGACCGAGGACATCGTCGACTATTCGGGCTCCTGGCCTGTCGAATCCGGCTGGTGGGACCCGGAGAGGGCCACCTACCGGACCCGTCTGCAGGTCGTGACCGATTCGGGGCGGGCCCTGCTGCTGAGCAAGGAGAACGGCCAGTGGTACCTCACCGGCCGGTACCGCTGATGGGCTTTTCGAATCCGCGCACCCCCTGGTCCCAGCTGGCCCGGCGACTGGAAGGCAAACAGACCAGTGACAAGCAGGTCACCGACAGGCAAACGGTCGACAAACATGCCGATGGATCCGATGCGCCGGCCTTCTCCCGCCCCGACCGTCATCGGGTGTCGGTGGGCCCCGGCGGCTCCGACGGCGCCGGCCGGTATTCGAGCCCGGGGCAAGGGCCCATCCTGCGTACCTCGAACATCGAATGGGCGGAGCTGCACGTCCACTCCCAGTTCAGCTTCCTCGACGGGGCCTCCGACCCTGAGGAGCTCGTGGCAGCAGGTGCCGCCGCAGGCCTGACGTCCTTGGCGCTGACCGATCACAACGGTCTCTACGGTGCAGTCCGGTTCGCTCATGCCGCCGCCGAGGTGGGTCTTCCCACCGTCTTCGGAGCTGAGCTGTCCGTGGGGTTGGAGGAGAAGATCCCGGGCCAGACCGACCCGGACGCCACCCATCTGCTCGTCCTCGCTCGCGGGGTCGAGGGCTACCACCGGCTGTCGATGGCCATCACCGAGGCCAACCTGGCCGGGGAGAAGAATCGGCCGGTGTTCGGTCTCGAGGAATTGGCCGCGATGAGCGGGGACTGGACGATCCTCACCGGTTGTCGCAAAGGCCCCCTGCGCCGGGCACTGGGGGATCCGGACGGTGGTCTCGGAGCCCTGCGCAAGCTCATCGCGCTCTTCGGGACCGAGCGAATCGCAGTCGAACTCAGCCGGGACGGGACTCCCGATGACGACGAACGGCTGCGCCACCTCGGCGAGCTTGCACAGCGGACGAATCTGCCGATCGTGGCCAGCAACAGTGTGCACTTCGCCACCCGGGCACAGTGGAAGTCAGCACAGGTGAGGGCCTCCGTGAGGTCTCGGCTGTCCCTTGACGAGCTGGCCGGCTGGCTGCCGGCGACGGCGAACGCCCGCATTCACACGGGGGAGGAGATGGCCGCACGATTTCCCCGCCAGGCCCTGGAGAACGCAGTGGCCATCGGTCGAGAATGCTCCTTCGTCCTGGGCTCGGCCCGTCCGGACCTACCGCGCGCCCCGATGCCCGATGCCCGTGGAGCCGAAGAATATCTGAGAGAGCTCATCGAAGACCGCGGTGCCAAGCGCTACGGATCTCGGGCGACTGATCCGAAGGCGTGGGCCCAGCTCGATCGGGAGATGAACATGATCGCCGAACTGGGATTCTGCGGATACTTCCTCATTGTCTACGACATCACCGAGTTCTGCCATCGGGTCAACATCTTCTGCCAGGGGAGAGGCTCGGCGGCCAACTCCGCGGTCTGCTACGTCCTCGACATCACCGCCGTCGACGCGGTCAGACACGAACTCCTCTTCGACCGTTTCCTGTCACCGGACCGCAAGGGCTACCCGGACATCGACATCGACATCGAATCGGGCCGACGGGAGGAAGTCATCCAATATGTCTATGACCATTTCGGTCGTGAACGCGCCGCCCAAGTCGCGAACGTCATCACCTACCGGGCGAAGTCAGCGATCCGGGACGCGGCCTTCAGCCTGGGGTACGAACCGGGCCAGCAGGACGCATTCTCAAAGGCCAGCAACCGCTGGTCGACCCTGCCCGAAGCCGAGGGCTCACCGGTCCCGGCCCCGGTGCTCACGATCGCAGACGACCTTCTCGGCTCACCTCGGCACCTGGGCATCCACTCAGGCGGCATGATCCTCGCCGACCGCCCCATCGGTGAGGTCGTCCCGATCGAGAAGGCCACGATGGGCCATCGCACCGTCGTTCAATGGGACAAGGACGACTGTGCCGCCATGGACCTGGTGAAGTTCGATCTGCTGGGACTGGGAATGCTCACCGCACTCCATGAGATAGTCGACCTGGTCCACCGGCATACGGGTGAGCTCATCGAACGCGCCCACATCGACGACGAGGATGAGCGTGTCTACGAGATGCTGCAGAAGGCCGACGCAGTGGGTGTCTTCCAGGTCGAATCGCGGGCCCAGCTGGCGACCCTGCCCCGTCTGCGTCCCGAGACGTTCTACGATCTCGCCGTCCAAGTCGCCCTGATCAGACCAGGCCCCATCCAGGGCGGTTCCGTCCACCCCTACATCCGCAGACGGCAGGGTCTCGACGAGGTCGAATACTTACACCCGCTGCTGCGGAAGTCCCTGGCCAAGACCTACGGGGTGCCGCTGTTCCAAGAGCAGCTCATGCAGATGGCCATCGACGTCGGCGGTTTCACCGGCGCCGATGCCGACCAGCTGCGGCAGGCGATGGGATCGCGGCGGTCGGAGAAGAGGATGGCCGAACTGGCGCAGAAGTTCCAGGCCGGAGCCGCAGCCAAGGGAGTCGATGAGGAGACCGCGGAGTCCATCTTCTCCACGATTGCGGCGTTCGCGAACTACGGGTTCCCCGAATCGCATGCGATCAGCTTCGCGAACCTCGTCTACCAGTCGGCCTGGTTCAAATACCACTACCATGCGGCATTCACCGTGGGACTGCTGCGCAGCCAGCCGATGGGCTTCTACTCGCCGCAGTCGCTCGTCGCCGACGCCCGTCGCCATGGTGTGACGATCCTGCCCGTGGACATCCGCCACTCGATGGCCGCCAGCGATCTCGAACGACTCGAGTCCGGTGCTGGTGAATTCGGAATCCGGTTGGGGCTGGATTCGGTGGCTCATGTCGGTTCCTTCGCCGAGGTGATCGTGACCGAACGCGCCAGGGCGCCGTTCACCTCGGTGACGGATTTAGCCGAGAGGACCGGACTCGGGAAGCAGGCACTCGAAGGGTTGGCGACCTCGGGGGCGCTGGCCTGCTTCGATCTCGACCGCAGGCAGGCACTGTGGGTGGCCGGTGGGGTCGCAGGCGCACACCCGGGAGTGCTGCCGGGAACGGCCACGCTGACCTCGGCACCGAGCCTGCCGACCATGGATGCCTTCGACACGACCTTGGCAGAACTCTTCTCCACCGGGATCACGGTCGACGGGTACCCGACCGAAATCCTGCGGCAGTCCCTGATCGAACGGGGCTATGCCTCGACGGCGGATGCGGCGGCGGCCGCGGACGGAACCCGGATGACGGTCGCCGCGATTGTCACACACCGACAGCGCCCGGCCACTGCCTCGGGGATCACATTCATCAACCTCGAGGACGAATTCGGGATGCTCAACGTCGTCGCCACGGCCGGACTGATGAAGCGGTTCCGTCCGATTGCCACCTCCCGCAATGCCCTCGTGGTCACCGGACTGATCCAACGTGGGGGAGAGGTCGTGAGTCTCTACGCCCACAAACTCATTCCCCTCGAAGTCCAGCTGCCGACCAAGGCCCGCAACTTCCGCTGACGGGATTGCTCAGGAAGACGGGCCTGCCCAAGAAGAGGGAATCCGCAGTGTGACGAAACATGACGCCAGGTGACACGAACATGACAAGAACGCATGCTCACAGGCTGAGAGTCGAAGACAGTAGTGACATCACCACCGATCACTCGCGTCAAACATCACCGGCGAATCAACCGCACCCGAAGGAGACACCATGACCAAGTCATTCGAAACCCGTCAGATCCATGCTGGTCAGACACCGGACCCGACCACCGGCTCCCGGGCGCTGCCCATCCACCAGACCACCTCATTCGTCTTCGACAGCAATGAGACGGCGGCCAACCGCTTCGCGCTCACCGAGCTCGGCCCCATCTACACCCGCATCACCAACCCGACCACCGAGGTCGTTGAGAACCGGATCGCCGATCTCGAAGGCGGAGTCCACGCAGTGCTCACAGCATCGGGACAGTCGGCGGCACTGCTGGCGATCACGAACATCGCCGAAGCCGGTGACCACATCGTCGCCAGCTCCAGCCTCTACGGCGGCACCTACAACCTGCTTCATGTCACCTTGCGCAAGCTCGGCATCGAGACCACCTTCGTCGACGTCGACGACCTCGATGCCTGGAAAACAGCGGTGAAGGACAACACGAAGCTCTTCTTCGCCGAGGTCGTGTCCAACCCCCGATCCGATGTCCTCGACATCGCCGCCGTGGCCGACATCGCCCACCAGTCCGGTGTTCCGCTCTTCACCGACAACACGCTGGCCACCCCCTACCTGGTGCGTCCGATCGAGCACGGTGCAGACGTCGTCCTCCACTCGGCCACGAAGTACCTCGGCGGACACGGTACCTCGATCGCCGGAGTCGTCGTCGACAGCGGAACCTTCGACTACGGCACGCAGCCGGAGAAGTTCCCCGGATTCAACACCCCGGACGAGTCCTACAACGGCTTGGTCTACGCCCGCGACCTCGGCGCCGATTCGCCCTTCGGCGCCAACGTCTCCTTCGGACTCAAGGCCCGCGTGCAGGGTCTGCGGGACCTCGGGCCGGCAGCCAGCCCGTTCAACGCCTTCCTCATCGCCCAGGGACTTGAGACGCTGAGCCTGCGCATCGACCGCCATGTCGACAATGCGAACAAGGTTGCCACCTACCTCGAGAGCCACGAGCAGGTCAGCCGGGTCGCCTTCGCCGGGCTCGAGTCCAGCCCTTGGCACGACAAGGCTGAGAAGTACCTGCCCCATGGTGTCGGATCGGTTCTGGCCTTCGACATCGCCGGTGGCTTCGATGCCGCTGTGGCCTTCGTCGATGCCCTCGAACTCCACTCACACGTGGCCAACATCGGTGACGTCCGCTCCCTGGTCATCCACCCGGCGTCGACGACTCACTCGCAGCTCGGCGAAGAGGCGCAGGCCTCTGCCGGTGTGAACCCGGCACTCGTGCGTCTGTCGGTGGGCCTCGAAGGCATCGACGACATCATCGCCGACATCGACAAGGGCTTCGCCGCTGCTGCAGCGAACGCGTCGGCCGCCGCCTGACATGCCCACCCAGAGCACTTCCGTCGAGCGAATCCTGGGCTTCGTCACAGAGTCCGGACACACGTTCGGAACTGTCGAGGTCGCCTACGAAACCTTCGGCACACTCAATGCCGACCGCAGCAATGCGGTCCTGGTCGAACACGCCCTGACCGGCGACACCCACGTCACCGAATGGTGGGCAGGGGTCGTCGGTCCCGGCGAGGCGATCGACACGAACGAATACTTCGTGGTGTGTGCGAATTCGCTCGGCGGGTGCTCGGGAACCACAGGCCCCCAGTCGCTCTACGATGACGGACTGCCCTATGGGTCCAGGTTCCCCGCAGTCACGATCCGCGATATGGCCCGCCTGGAGCACAATCTCGCTCAGATACTCGGAATCGAATCCTGGCACGCCGTCATCGGCGGATCGATGGGCGGAGCCAGAGCCCTCGAATTCGCACTCCTCGACAAACGCAAGGTGAACAAGTGCGCGATCATCGCCGCACCGGCCTTCTGCGAAGCCGATCAGATCGCCTGGGCGATGATGCAGGAACGCGCGATCGAACTCGATGCTGACTACTACTCCGGTGACTACACTGCGGTCGGCCGCTTCCCCGCCGAGGGGCTGGGCCTGGCACGCCAGATCGCACATCTGACCTACCGCAATGATGCGGAGCTCAACCACAGGTTCTCCCGCCGGCGCCGATCGCCTGACTACTACGAGGTCACCTCGTACCTCGACCACCAGGCGAAGAAGCTCACCGCCCGGTTCGACCCGCACAGCTACGTCGTGCTCTCCCGCGCCCTGCGCGACCATGACGTGCGCATCGGTCGCTCACCTGATCTGGCGACCTCGTTGGCCGAAGGCTGCACCGACAACCTCGTCGTCTCGGTCTCCTCTGATCGGCTGTTTCCGCCGGCGCAGGTCGAACTGCTCGCGCAGAACCTGCCCGGAGCGGTGACCCACCATGTCATCGAATCCGATGTCGGACATGATGGCTTCCTCACCGAAAGCGCGGCGCTCTCAGCGGTTCTGAAGGATTTCCTCAGCGCCTGACTGCAGAAGGGCCGTGCGGCTGATTCGCCGCACGGCCCTCTACCTGACTGTTGAGAACTCTACTGACTGTTGAGAACTCTACTTTCTGTTCTTCGTCGTGGCGCCGTTCTTCTCAGAAGCCTTCCGCGCCGCCTTCTCAGCCTTGCGCAGCTGCTTCTCCGGAACCGCATAGTCCTGCTGGGCACGGGAGTGACGGTAGTAGTCGGCGGCTTCGGTCTGCCTCTCGGCCTCGACGCCGGTCGCGATCGTGGCGCGGCGATGGTCATCGCCGTAGCCGAACGAGTCCACCAGATCCAAGGCGTTTGCCGACAGCTTCGCACACAGGCGGTTGAGCGTCTCATTCAGCTGACGGGCCCGCAGCATCGGCAGGCGACCGTACATGAGGTGCCAGCCCACGTGCTTCTCGATGAGGCTGAGTCCGTAGGCATCGCGCAATCGCCGGAACAGCTTGTTCTGGTCAGGATCCGTCTGCTCCTTCATCGCCTCGTCGAGGGCCTCCCACTTCTCCAGCTCGACGTAGGCGCGCGCCATGTCAATGAACTCATGCTGGTTGGAGTTGAAGAGGTCCGCAGCGTCTTCCGCTGACATCTTCGTGGCCGGGCGCAGCGCCTGGGCCAGGTTGGAGACCATGACTTCGAGCCTGGTCTCGAGCAGCGAACGCTGCAGACGCCCCGAACGGATCCGCTTTTCGCTGAGGTTGGGGGTGAAGACATCGGAGATCGCGAGACCCGCATTCGCCAGCCCGGTGCGGTAGAGCGTGTGCTCGGCCGCCTGGGTGCCGATGTAGCGGGCGGCACCGCCGACATCGATATGGGCGAACTCCTTCGCATAATCGCCGAGGAGACGCTTGGCAGCCAGCTGCAGGAGCACGGTGTTGTCGCCTTCGAAGGTGGCATAGACGTCGAGGTCAGCGCGCAGACCCACGAGACGATTCTCGGCCATGTAGCCGGCACCGCCGCAGGCCTCCCGACATTCCTGGATGACGTCGAGGGCCATCCACGTCGTGTCGGCCTTGAACGCCGCCGCCCGGGTTTCGAGTAGGGCGCGATTCTCTTCGCTTCCGTCGGCGCCGGAGAAGACCTCCTCGAAGGAGGTGAGGAGCTTTTCGTGGGCGAACGCCGAGGCGTAGACCGAGGCGATGGCCGGCATGAGACGGCGCTGATGCTGCTGATAGTCCAGCAGGGTGGTCTCGTTGATGTCGTCGACGGTGGTGAACTGCTTGCGTTCGAGCCCGTAGCGCACGGCGATGTCGAGGGCCAGCTTCGAGGCGACGATGGCGGCGCCGTCGAGGGAGACTCGTCCCTGCACCAAGGTCCCGAGCATCGTGAAGAAGCGACGACCCGGGGAATCGATGGGGGAGGAGTATTCGCCTGCCGCAGTCACAGCACCGTAGCGATCGAGGAGATTGAACCGGGGAATGCGCACCTGATCGAAGACGATCCGACCGTTGTCGACACCCTTGAGGCCGCCCTTGTATCCGTCGTCCTCAATGCTGATTCCCGGCAGGACCTGGCCGCCTTCGTCGCGGATCGTCACGTAGAAGGCGTGCACACCATGGTTGACTCCGCCGGTGATGAGCTGGGCGAAGACCACCGCGGCATGCGCGTCACGCGCAGCATTGCCGATGTACTCCTTGGTGGCGGCGCGAAAAGGCGTGTCGATGACGAATTCCTCGTCCTCGGCGACGTACGTTGCTGTGGTTCCCACCGCGGCCACATCGGACCCGTGCCCGATCTCCGTCATCGCGAACGACCCCAGCAGTTCGCCCTTCTGCGCGGCCAGCAGCCAGGCATCGTGCTGTTCAGGATTGCCCAGGTGCAGGATCGCACCTCCGAAGAGTCCGAATTGGACACCGGCCTTGACCTGGAGGCTGGGGGATGCGGTGACGGTCTCTTCGAAGGCAGCGATGTTCGCCGCATGTTCATTGCGTCCGCCCAAGGATTCCGGCAGGCTGAGCAACGGCAGGCCCGTATCCGCCATGAGTCCCACACCGGTGAGCGTCTTCGCCCGGGCAGTCTCGAGGTCATCGGCAGGGTCCTCGTGCGTGACCTCGTCATATGCCAGGGTTCGGCCCTGACGTCGGGCTGAGGCCCAACGCCCGTCAAGGATCGAGTTGATCGACTGTGGGTCAAGGGAAAGCTTCATTCGTCTACTCCTAGTTTTGCGGGCAGTGAGGCCCAGAGCCAGTGGCTGACTGCGGTGGCGAACTCATCGGGACGGCCGGGGTTGGCCAGCCAATTCTCGGTCGCAGCACGTACGAATCCGATTGCACCCGCCGCCCAGAGCTGTCCCTGTGGGCCCTCGATCCCGAGGCGTTCGGCAAGGAGACCGGCGATCGAATTGAAGAAACCGCCCGTCTCGGTAGGTGCGAAGCGGTTGACCGCAGTGTCGCAGAATCGGTAGATGTTCGGTGACTCGGCGGCCAGCGCGACGAAGGCGCGGATCATCTCGGTCAGAGCATCCTGCGCCGAGGCCGCCGTTGCGTCATCGAGTGATTTGGCGATGACATCCATCGCCCATTCGCCCATGGCTGACTGCAGTCCGGCTCGGTCTGTGAAATACCGGTAGAGCACGGATTTCGTCGTTCCCGAATGCTCCGAGATCTGCTCCATCGACAGTTCGTCTCCATGCTCATCGACGACATGCCGGACAGCTCGCAGCAGCTCCCGGCGTCTGAGGTCGCGGTGCTGCTGCCACCGAGTGGACCGACCGTCTGTGAGCGATTTCATGTGACAGACAGTATCAGGTACTGTCTGTAACAGTTAAATCCATATACCGGAGGTGCAAATGTCCACTCCCACTCAGCGCGCCGTCATCCTCGGCGGCAATCGCATTCCGTTCGCGCGTTCGAACAAGCAGTATTCGAAGGCAAGCAATCTCGATATGCTCACGAGCACCCTCGACGGGCTCGTAGCTCGCTTCGGCCTGGCCGGTGAGAGCATCGGTGAAGTCGCCGGCGGTGCTGTCCTCAAACACTCGAAGGACTTCAACCTCACCCGTGAGGCTGTGCTCGGCTCTGCCCTGGCACCGACGACTCCCGCCTTCGACGTCGGCCAGGCCTGCGCCACCGGTCTCGAGACCGTGGTCAGCCTCAACAACAAGATCAACGCCGGCCAGCTCGAGTCGGGCATCGCTTCGGGAGTCGACTCGGCTTCGGATGCGCCCATCGTCGTCAACGACTCGATGCGTGAGATCCTGCTCGAACTCACACGAGCGAAGACCCTTGCCCAGCGGGCGAAGATCGCCGCGCAGATCCGCCCCGCCTACCTGGCTCCTCAGGCGCCATCGACCAGTGAGCCACGCACAGGTATGAGCATGGGCGAGCATCAGGCGATCACCACAGCCCAGTGGCAGATCACCCGTGAGGCCCAGGACGAATTGGCCCTGGCCTCCCACCACAACCTCGCCCGTGCCTGGGACGAGGGCTTCTTCGATGACCTCTCAACCCCGTACCTGGGTGTCAGCCGCGACACCAATATGCGCCCGGACTCGTCGGCCGAATCACTGGCCAAGCTCTCACCCGTGTTCGGCAAGAAGCTCAGCTCGCCGGCGACGATGACCGCAGGCAACTCGACTCCGCTGACCGACGGAGCATCCTCCGTCCTCCTCGGCAGTGAAGATTGGGCCAGCGAGCACGGCTTCACCCCCTTGGCCCGCCTCATCGACGCCGAAGCCGGTGCGGTCGACTTCGTCGACGGTGCCGAGGGGCTGCTCATGGCCCCGGCCTACGCAGTCCCACGCCTGCTGGCGCGCAACGAACTGACCTTTGAGGACTTCGATGTCTTCGAGATCCACGAAGCCTTCGCCTCGACCGTGCTCAGCCACCTGGCGGCCTGGGAATCAGAGAAATTCTGCCGCGACAAGGCCGGCCTCGAGGGAGCACTGGGGTCCATCGACCGCGCCAAGCTCAACCCGCTCGGATCGAGCCTCGCCGCCGGACATCCGTTCGCAGCGACCGGTGGACGCATCATCGCCTCCACCGCGAAGTACCTCAAGCTCACTGGCAAGAAGAGGTCACTGGTCTCAATCTGTGCAGCAGGCGGCCAGGGACTCACCGCGATTGTGGAGGCAGCATGAAAGACACCTACCTGGGCTTGGTCAACGGCCCTCTGAAGCAGGTCGCGAAGACACTCGGCCTGCCGCAGCCGGTTGAGCTGCATCGCTTCGACTCGACCCCGGCGGGCTATCGCAGGAAGCCCGTCCTCGTCCTCGGCTCCGGACCGGGCGCGCAGACACTTGCCGATCTGCTGCTGGAGAACGGATTCGAGGTCCGACGCCATGCGAACGCCGGAGAATCGCTGCGAGCGATCATCGCCGTCCTCGACGAGGCAGCCGCCCCCCGCGACCTGTCTGAGACCGTGCTCGAAATCGGAACCGCCCTGCGCTCACTGGCCCGCTGCGGGCGCGTCATCACCGTCTCGGCAGCTCCGAACGCGACGCAGCAGAGCCCTGAACTTGCAGCGACCGCCCAGGGCATCACAGGCCTGACCCGCTCCATGGCTCACGAGATGCGCGGCGGGGCGACGGCCAACGGGGTTCTCCTCGACGGCGTCGATGTGCAGGCCCCCTCTGTGGCCACCGCACTGTGGTTCCTGCTCTCGGGCAAATCGGCCTATGTCTCGGGACAGTTCATCACCGTCTCCTCCCAGGCCGGCACCCCGATCGGGATCCGGGAGTTCCTGTCCACCGGAGACGCCGGCCCGCTCGCTGGGCGAACCGCCGTCGTGACCGGTGCCGCCCGCGGGATCGGTGCGGCCATTGCACGCAACCTCTCCCGCGACGGCGCTCAGGTCCTCGGTGTCGACATGCCCCAGGCCGGACAGGCCCTGGCCGAGGTGATGAACGAGGTCGGAGGCAGGTCCCTTCAGCTTGACATCACCACTGAGACCGCGGCGGAGAAGATCGCCGAGGCGGTCGGAGGCCCGGTCGACATCATCGTTCACAACGCCGGAATCACCCGAGACAAGATGCTGGCGAACATGGATGCCTCCCGCTGGGATTCCGTCATCGCCGTCAACATCGCTTCCCAGGCTCGGATCAATGCCCAGCTGCAGGCCAAGGATCTGTTCGCCGAGGGCGCTCAGGTTGTGTCCCTGGCCTCGACCTCGGGCATCGCGGGCAACCGCGGGCAGACGAACTACGCGACCTCGAAGGCCGGTGTCATCGGACTCACGGCCGCCTCGGCGTCCGACTTCGCCGAACGCGGCGGCACGATCAACGCTGTCGCACCCGGCTTCATCGAAACCGATATGACAGCGAAGATGCCGGTGCTGACCCGGCAGGTCGCGCGGCGTCTCTCCAGCCTCCAACAGGGCGGGCAGCCTGTCGACGTGGCCGAGACCATCGGATTCCTCGCCTCGGCGGGGGCCAGAGGGATCAACGGCTCGACGCTGCGGGTGTGCGGTCAGAACATGGTGGGTGCGTGATGGCGAAGGAATCAATGCTGCCGCTCTATGCGAAGGCCGTGCTCAAGGCCCTGCCGCTGGGCACACGGACGAGTCCGGACCTGCCCAGCCGCGCCCTCGATCGCAGCATGCCGATCGAGGCCGACGCCTACGCCGGATTCACCACCGTCGTCGGTGCAGGGCTGGGCAACATCGTCCACCCCGGTTACCTCCATGTCCTGGCATTTCCTTTGAGCATGCAGCTGCTCGGCGACCCCGAGGTGCCGCTGCCGATGATGGGCATGGTCCATGTCCACAACAGGATCGACAGCCTCGGCGCCGTGCACGTCGGTGACAGTGTCGACTTCCACGTCGAGTTGGCCGGTCCGTACCAGCATCCGTCCGGAACCACGATCGAGGTGCTCGTCGAAGCGAAGGTCGACGGTGCTCCCAAGATGCGGGAGACCACGACCTATCTGGCCAAGGGCAAAAAGCTGCCCAACGCGGAGGCCAGGCCACAGCCGCCACGGGAGGAGTTCACTGCTCCTGTGCCGAGCGCACTGTGGCGACTCGATCCGATCATCGGCCAGCGCTATGCTCACGCTTCGGGTGACTACAACCCGATCCACCTCAATGGGCTGGCGGCGAAGGGCTTCGGCTTCCCGCGGCTCATCGCCCACGGGATGTACGGCGCTTCACGGGCCCTGTCCGCGGTCGATACGAGGCTCGAGTCCTACCGCTGGGATGTGTCCTTCGCGAAGCCTGTGCTGCTGCCCTCGACCGTTGGCTTCGCCATCACCGAGGGACATCGGCATGAGGCTGCGAAGTTCGCGGTCTTCGACCTCAAGTCCGGCAAACCGCACATCCTCTCCGAGGTCGCACAGCTACCGAAATGAACCTGTTCAGGCAGTGCCGATGATCCTGCTCAACTGGCAGCGGTGAGCATCGCAGATGAGGATTCGTGCCGTGCGTCACAATCGGCCAATCTGATTTTGCACGGCCGAAAGTCGCGTGTAAAGTAATCTCTGTTGCCAGCGCGAGTGGCGGAATTGGTAGACGCGCTAGCTTGAGGTGCTAGTGCCCAACTTATCGGGCGTGGGGGTTCAAGTCCCCCTTCGCGCACAACAGAGGAAATGGCCTCCGGATCTGATCCGGAGGCCATTTTCGCATTCACCCTCCGAGCCCATTTGTGGGTTTCGGGCCAGCCCATTTGCGGACACCCCCGGTGGCACGGTCGCAGTTGCTATAACGTGGATCACGTCAGAATCTTTCCACCACTCCGAGGGGAGACACCGTGTACGATTTCAGCGCCGCCGAGGCAGAGGTCACCTCACTGTGCCAGCAGCTCATTCGCATCGACACCCAGAACTGGGGAGGCAACAAAGTCAACCCCGAACGGCCGGCAGCGGACCTCATCGCCAGCTGGTTCGACGAGGTGGGGCTGAAGTCGACGATCATCGAATCCGAACCCGGTCGGGCCTCCCTCGTGGCCCGAATCGAAGGCTCCGACCCTGAGGCAGACGCGCTCGTCGTCCACGGCCACACCGATGTGGTCCCGGCCGCAGCCGAGGACTGGAGCGTTGATCCCTTCGCCGGCGTCATCAAGGACGAGTTGCTGTGGGGGAGGGGAGCCGTCGACATGAAGGACATGGACGCGATGATCATCGCCGCCGTGCGCGACATGCTCCGCCAAGGGCTGCGTCCCCGTCGCGATCTCATCATCGCCTTCTTCGCCGACGAGGAAGCAGGCGGCAACTACGGTGCCCGCTATATGGTTCGCAACCATCCGGAGCTCTTCGCCGGAGCCACAGAGGCGATCTCCGAGGTCGGTGGCTATTCCGTCGACGTCCGCGGTCAGCGCGTGTATCTCGTGCAGACTGCCGAGAAGGGCCTTGCATGGCTCAACCTCATCGCGCACGGAACTGCGGGGCACGGCTCCCAGCGCAACGACGACAACCCAGTCACCCGACTCGCCGCCGCAATCGCCCGCATCGGTGAACACCCCTGGCCGCAGGAGATCCCGGTCGCGACCCGGCAGCTGCTCGAAGGAGTTGCGGAGATCACCGGGATCGAATTCCGGGCCGATACGATCGGCGAACTTCTCGGCGAGCTCGGCTCCGTCGAGAAGTTCGTCGCCCCGACCCTGCAGAACACGTCGAACCCTTCGTTCCTCAACGCCGGATACAAACACAATGTCATTCCCGGCACAGCCACCGCCTACGTCGACTGCCGCACCCTGCCGGGCCAGCACGAGGACGTGATGCTCAAGATCAAGGAACTTGCGGGGGAGGGCATCGACATCGAGGCCAACGACGAGGGAGACGCTCTGGAAGCGCCCTTCGACACTCCACTGGTCGCGCAGATGAGCAAGAGCCTGCTCGATGACGATCCCACCGCGAAGGTGCTGCCGTACACGCTTTCCGGCGGCACGGACAACAAGTCCATGGCAGAGCTGGGCATCACCGGCTACGGATTCGCGCCACTGCAGCTGACCGGGGACCTCGACTTCCCGGCGATGTTCCATGGTGTCGATGAGCGTGTGCCGATCTCGGCGCTCAAGTTCGGGGCGAGGGTGTTAGGCGATTTCCTGATGAAGGCATAATCGTGATCGCGATCCCGGCGAGCACCAGGGCGGCGCTGATGATCGTCGTGGTGCTCACCAGGGATCCGGGCATGGGCAGCAGGAGATCGAGCAGGAGCGCGCCGAGGAGATTCCCGAACAGCGAGAACAGACTCAGCAGCAGCACGCCGAGCTTCGCGACTGTCAGCGCGGTCAGCCCGATGAAGATGACGCCGAAGACCCCACCGAGCAGCATCCACCACTGAGTGGGCTCCGTCGGGAAGCCGGCCCAGGTCACTCCGGAGACCATGATGATCCCGGCGGCCACGAGCAGGGCGAGGAATCCGATGGCGAAGTTCACAGTCGTGGCGACGATGACCGAGCCGGTGGCGGCCTTGATCCGTCCGTTGAACGCCTGTTGGACAGACGTCAGCGCGCCCGAAACGAAGGGTAGCAGCAGGGCCCAGAGCGGGACGCCGAGGTTGAGCCTCTCCGACGCCCCGTAGACCAGGGCCGCGATGACGACGAGCACACCGAAGACCCGCAGGACCGTCGGACGTTGTTTGCCGCCCGGTGGCAGGCGTGTGGAGTCGACGGCGAGACCGCCGGTCACCTGGCCGGAGACGAACGCCATGGTGAACATGGCGACGCCCATGATCGGCACGGTCGAGGCCTGAGCGATGACGACGAGGCCACCGCTGAGCCCACCGAGCAGCATCCACCACGGCATCGCCTGGGTGCGGGCCAAGCGGCTCAGGGACCGGGCGCCGGACCGAGAGCGGGACGAGCACAGCAGTGTCGTGCCCACGAGGAGGAGCCCGACGAAAAACGAGACGAGCGCGGCGAAGACGGAATGGCCCAGAATCGGACCGAGCAGTCCATTCGCGCGACCTTGGAGGGACATGGCACCGCCGGCCGTGATGGTGACGAGGCCGGCGAAGAGGACAGGGAGGAGTGCGGCAGGTGATTTCACAGAGTCGATGTCAGCTGCTCAGCAGGGGCATGATCTTGCGGCGCAGCCACACTGTCCTGGTGCCTCCCACCGAGATCCGCGTCCGGGCGAGCTCCCATTTGCCGTACTCGGCCTCGTCATTGAGTTCCTGCAGGCTGACTGACCGAGGCGTGTCCTTGGGGAATGAGACCTTGCGAAACTCATAGGTCATGGTCGGACGCTGACGTTTCATAGACTCACTGTAAACGATCTGGGCTAGTGTGGATCGTATGCCCGTCATCGTTCTCCTCCGGCACGGCGTCTCCACTGCGAACACGGCAGGAATCCTCGCCGGACGCGCTCCTGGCGTGTCGCTGACCGACTACGGTGTCACCGCGCTTCGCGAGACCCTGCGCATGCTTCCGCAGCGCCACTTCTCTCGTCTGCTGCACTCACCGCTGATGCGGTGTGTGGAGACCGCGCAGATCGCTGCGGCCACCGTCGACGTCGATTCCGTCGATGCCGCCGAGAATCTCATCGAACTCGACTACGGCGAATGGACCGGGCGACCCCTGAAGGAACTTGGCAGCGAAGAGCTGTGGAAGACCGTCATCGACCAGGCCTCGCAGGCGCGTTTCCCCGGAGGGGAAGCGATCGCCGAGGCGTCCGACCGCGCCGTGTCATGTGTACGGTCCGTCGTCTCCGAGCTCCGTACGGAGGAACAGCGCGCACACGAGCAGCCAGGCCAGGATGATGGTGAACCCACGGCCTCCCGATGGGCGATGCTCGTCTCCCACGGAGACATCATCAAGGCGATCATCGCCGATGCGCTGGCCATGCCACTCGATGACTTCCAGCGCATCAGCGTTGCTCCCGGCTCATTCACCGTCATTGACTTCTCGGGGTCACGGCCCGTGCTGACAGCGATGTCGATCACCGCCGCTGGACTCTCCGAGGGGAGTGCTCCCGGCGGCGGTGGACTCCGCTGAAGTTCAGTCGGGCCCGCCTGCGCTGAGTCTGGTCCGAGTCGGACCGCACCGAATCAGGTGGCTGCGAGGACCCCGGTTCCGAGCAGAATGTAGAGCACGATGCCCAACACCACGCGGTACCAGACGAAGATCCCGAACGACTTGGTCCTGACGTAGCCGAGGAACCAGTGGATGACGAAGAGCCCGAGGACGAAGGCGATGATCGTGGCGAGGATCGTGGGGCCCCAACCGATGACCATATCCGAACTGCCGATCGTCTGAAAGATACCGTAGAAGCCTGAGCCCAGGACGGCTGGAATGGCGAGCAGGAACGAGTAACGGGCGGCGGCCGGGCGATCGAAGCCCATGAAGCGTCCCGCCATGATCGTTCCGCCCGAACGCGACACGCCGGGAACGAGTGCCAGGGCCTGGGCCAGGCCGTAGATGATGCCCTGACCCCATGTCATGTCCTCCAGGGTGCGCTCCTTCTGACCCACCCAGTCGGCGAGACCGATGATGAGACCGAAGACGATGAGCATGGTCGCGGTGATCCACAGGCTGCGCAGAGCGCCTTCGATGTAGTCCTGGAACAGGAGACCGAGGATGACGATCGGAATCGAACCGACGATGATCAGCCAACCGAGCCGGACCTCAGGGTCTCTGCGGTCGTGCTTGCCGACCAGCGCCTTGCACCACTTGGAGATGATCGAGACGATGTCGCGCCAGAAGTAGACGACGACAGCTGCCTCGGTGCCGATCTGGATGATCGCGGTGAAGAATGCGCCCGGGTCCTTGCCGGGCAGCATGAACTCGCCGACGATTCGCACATGTGCCGAGGATGAGATCGGGAGGAATTCCGTCAGTGCCTGAACGATGCCGAGCACTGCGGCGACCAGCCAGTCGTACATGCGTCTCCTTGAGAAGGTGGGGGTGGGAACGAAACCACGCTAGTCGCCGAATCAGGTAACCTCAACAACCATGAAGCAACAACGCCTCGGCAGCACCGGTTTAGATGTCAGCGATGTGGGTCTCGGCACATTCGAGTGGGGACACAGGGTCGACGCGACGGTCGCACAGCGACTCGTCGATGAGTACGTCACCGCTGGTGGGAACCTCATCGAGCTGCCCAGCTCGGGAGTGCACGCCGCCGGAGTACTGTCTCAGCTGAGGCTTCCTGAGCAGATCGTGTTGGTTGCCCGAGTGGGCGTGTCCATGAGTGAGTCCGACCACATCGAGGTGGGCCTGGGCCGGGCTCGGATCCTCAACCAGGTGGATGCGCTGCTGGCCGCCACCGGACGTTCCCACATCGACGTGCTCATCCTCGACGTCTTCGATGCTGATGTGGACAGGGCAGAGACCGCCTCGGCGACCGATACCCTGCTGACATTGGGCAAGATCCGGTACGTCGGTGTGTCCCACCATGCCGGGTGGGAGCTGGCGGAGATGCGCGGGGCAGGAGTGCCGATCGCCTGCGCCATCGCCGAATACTCCCTTTTGAACAGGGAGGCAGAACACGATCTGCTTCCCGCCGCGAACTACGCAGGCGTGGGGCTCATCGCCGGCGCCAGCTTGGGCAGGGGAGTGCTCAGCGACAAGTATCGGCGCGGAACCCCACAGGACTCACGTGTCGCCGCAGGCGAACTCTCCGACTACGTCGGTGCTTACCTCGACGAACGATCGACTCGCGTACTGGCCGGGGTCCGAAAGGCGGCAGCGGCTCTGGGCGTGACCACTGCGGACATCGCGCTGGCCTTCAACAGGTATCAGGGTGTTGCGTCTTCACTGGTCTCCGTCCGCACCCCTGGGCAATTGACTCAGGTGGTCAGCAGCGAAGTCGAACTCGAACCCGAGATCGCCGAGGTGCTCGACCAGATCTCCTGAGAGTTCAGGGTTTCTGCCGCCTCAGCCAGCTCAAACGAGCCTCAGTCGTCCTCGTCATCGTCATCGATGGTGAAGTCGCCGGCGAGCTCGTTGTCATCGTCGTCCTCCTTGGCGTCTTCGACATCGTCGAAGAGTTCGAACGGAGTGACCTCGTCGTACGCGGTGTAGATCGCGTCTTCGTAGATTTCGAAGGCATCGGCCAAAGCCATGTAGGCGGCCTCGACACGAGGGTCTTGGTCTCCATTGCGGTGTGCGGATGCAGCGAAGTGTTCTCCCACTGCTTCGAGGAATGCGTCCAGGGCCTCACGAGGATCAGTGCTCATGACTCAAATGTATCCCAGGGAAGTCGGACATGTAAGTCTTTGAACTAGGCTGAAGCTATGGCAGCTTTGTACGACCACCCCACCCCAGAACGATTCATCGTCGGCACGATCGGTCTGCCCGGCGAACGAACCTTCCTCCTGCAGGCGAAATCAGGAACTGCGCTGACCACGGTGGTGGTGGAGAAGGAACAGGTGGAGATCCTGTCTGACCGGGTCACTGAACTCCTCGACATGGTCATGGTCAAGGACCCCGCGGCGCGAGTGCCCCAGTCCGCAATCGACGAACGCATCGACAACGCCGGCCTCAACGTTCCGATCGAACCCGAATTCCGAGTCGGCACCATGAGCCTGGGCTGGGACACGGTCGCCCATGAACTCGTGGTCGAATGCTTCGAACTCACCGAGGAAGATGCTCAGACAGGAACCTCGGCGGACCCTGACGACGATGAAGTCGAACGCGACGTGCTGCGCATCGTCCTCGACGCCGCCGGCTCTCGCGAGTTCGCCCGCCGGGCCGATCAAGTCGTCTCCGCTGGTCGGGGCGACTGCCCCTTCTGCTCGCTGCCGCTGGAGCCCGAGGGGCACTTGTGCCCCCGCGCCAACGGCATTGCGCGCGTCTGACGAAGTCATGCACTCAGCTGTCGCCCAACAGGCCTTGGAGCAGGGCACCTGCACCGTGCTGGGGGCAATCCCGCGGGCCAGCAACGACACCCGTCTCGTAGTCGTCGACCATGCCGGCACGCACCTCAAAGCCGTTTACAAACCGGCATCGGGAGACCGACCACTGGCGGATTTTCCACTGCACACACTGTCGCTGCGGGAGGTGGCCTCCTACCGCCTGAGCGCCCACCTCGACCTCAACGCTGTCCCGCCGACTGTCCTGCGTTCAGACCTGGGAGCAGGGCCGGGGTCCCTCCAAGCCTATGTCGAGGACTCCGGCGACGATGATGCCGTCACCCTCACTGCGGTCGACGCCATTCCGGCCGCTCACACTCCGATGTTCGCCCTGCGAACCGAGGACGGCACCGACCTGGTGCTGTCCCACGACGCCCGGGACGGGCTGCGGGCGATTGCCTTCTTCGACCTGCTTGCGAACAACGCCGACCGGAAGGCCGGCCACATCATCACCGGCAGCTACCTGCCGGGCTGCGGGCCGAGCAGCATCGGCACCTTCGGCATCGACAACGGTCTGACATTCCATGCTGAGGAGAAGGTCCGTACCATTCTGTGGGGCTTCTCTCATTCGTCATTCAGAGTCGAGGAGGTCGACGCACTCGACGAAGTGGCTCGAATGTCCGCGGACCTGCGCTCGGCGCTGGAGGACTGTCTGGAAGACGCAGAGATCGACAGCCTGCGCCAGCGGGCCGAGCGGCTGGGAGAGGTCGGGACCTTCCCCGAACCGCCCGTGAATCGGACCGTCATTCCCTGGCCGCCTATCTAGGAATGGCGGCGCCGGAGGCAGGAGGTGCCGTTCTGCTATGACTCGGTTAGGCTGGTCTCCGTGAAGTCATGGTCCGAACCTCAGCTACCCCGCCTCACCAGCTCCGGAAAGGTGCCGACAGTCTTCGACACCGGCACTCGGAGCCCACGCAGACTCAAAGGGCGTGACCAGGCGGCCGGTCTCTATGTATGTGGAATCACCCCGTACGACGCCACCCATCTCGGTCACGCGGCAACCTATGTCGCCTTCGACCTGCTGAACCGGATATGGCGCGACGCGGGACTCGACGTCAACTATGTGCAGAACACGACCGATATCGATGACCCGCTGCTCGAACGGGCCGATGCCACGGGAGTTGACTGGCGAGAGCTCGCCGAATCGCAGATCGAGCTGTTCCGCGAGGATATGAGCGCATTGCGCGTGCTTCCGCCCCAGAGCTACATCGGCGTCGTCGAGTCGGTCGAAGCGATCGTCGAGTCGGTCGAGGATCTCGTCGAATCGCGAGCCGCCTACACGCTCGACAACGGGGACGTGTACTACCGGGTCTCAACCCCGATCCATCCGCCTTTCGGCAGCGTCAGTCACGATGACCAGGCCACGATGGCCAAGCTCTCCGCCGAACGCGGCGGCGACCCGGAGACACCTGGCAAAGACAACGAGATAGACCCCCTGCTGTGGAAGGCCGCACGCGAAGGCGAACCGTCCTGGGACGGCGGGAAGCTCGGCCCAGGCCGCCCCGGGTGGCACATCGAATGCACCGTCATCGCCAACAACCATGCAGGACTGCCCGTCGACGTTCAAGGCGGTGGCAGCGACCTCGTGTTCCCGCACCATGAGATGAGCGCGGCTCATGCCGCGGCGTGGAAGCAGACACCGCTGGCCCGGACCTATATGCACACAGGCATGGTCGGCTACCAGGGCGAGAAGATGAGCAAATCGAAGGGCAACCTCGTCCTCGTCTCCAAGCTGCGAGAACAGGGCGTAGACCCGATGGTCATTCGCACCGTCCTGCTGTCGAATCATTACCGCAGCGACTGGAACTTCAGCGAAGATCTGCTCGAATCCGCTTCAGCGCGCCTGCAGGCATGGAAGCATGCGGCAATGTGCGAAGCCGAATGCCGGGAGGGACTGCGCGGACACATCATCGGTCTTCTGCGCGAATCTCTGGCCGATGACCTCGACAGCCCCCGTGCCTTGGGCATCCTCGACGAATGGGCCGAACACTATGCGGACTCACCCGCAGCAGAGACCGCACCGGTGTGCGGTGATCGAGTCGCAGACGCTGTCGATGCCCTGCTCGGCATCGACCTGCACGCCTGATTACCTTTCGCGGCCGCGTTTGCGCAGGTAACGCTCGAACTCGGCGGCGATCGCATCGCCGCTGGCTTCGGGCAGCTCTGTGGAATCATTGAGCTGCTCGAGTCCCTTGAGCAGCTCGACGAGGTGCGGGTTGAGAGCGACCAATTCATCGGCACCGAGCTCCCAGGCCCGGCTCTCCTCCTCGAGGATGGGAATGTCGATCTCGAGTCCCGTGTGCTGTTCCACCGCTGAGGCCAGAGCCAATTCCGCCTTGGGTGAGGGGGAGTCGGTGAGATAGTCGGGCACACCGACCCACAGGTTGATCGCCTGCAGTCCTCGCCTGTCGCATTCGACGCCGAGGAGTCCGAGTATGCCGATCGGTCCCGCATAGCCATTGACCTCGATGCCCATATCCGCGGCAAGGCCCGCGTCCTCGGTGTTCGCGACGACGGGCAGAGGCCGTGTGTGGGGGACTTCGGCATGCAGACCTCCGAGCAGAACCACACGGTCCTCGGCGGTGACCTCGGAGAGGATGAGTGAGAGGAATTCGCGCCATTTCAATCCTGGTTCGTGTCCCTGGATGACTGTGACCGATGTGCCCAGATGCTGTCCCCGGTGGACTTCGATTCCCGGCCACGCAATGCTGGCCCGGCCAGTTTCGTCTCGAACGATCTCAGGCTCTGAGAATCTGAACTCGTAGAAGCCGTCGGTGTCCAAGATCTCACTGCTGCCCAGTCTCCACGACTCGATGAGATCCTTGACCAGTGAACTGGCGGCCTCGGAGGCATCCGCGTCCTGTCCCTCGAAAGCGATGAACACGAGAGTTCCGGACCCTGATGGAAGAAAAGTCATGCTTCAAGATTACGCTGGAATCATGACGAATCCTGCCGCAGTCCTCTGGGACATGGACGGAACCCTGGTCGATACGGAACCGTATTGGATCAGGGCCGAGACCGAACTGATGAACGCACACGGAATAGACTGGAGCGAAGAGCAGGGCCTGGAGTTCGTGGGCAACGACCTGCTCACCTCGGCGGCGATGATGCAGAAGGCCGGACTCGACCTTCCAGCTCCCGTCATCGTCGACACGCTGCTGGACGAGGTCGTCTCACAGATCGAGGAGGCGGTGCCGTTTCGACCCGGGGCGCTTGAGTTCCTCGATGCGATCGTGACCGCCGGCATCCCGTGCGTGATGGTCACGATGTCCTACCGGCGGCTCGCCGAGGCGGTCATCGCGGCATGCCCGGAGAACAGCTTCGTCGGGCTCGTCTCCGGTGACGAGGTCAGCGCCGGCAAACCCGACCCCGAGCCCTATCTCAAGGGAGCGGGACTGCTTGGTCTCGAACCGGGGACCTGCGTAGCACTCGAGGACTCGAAGCCGGGCCTCGCCAGCGCGGAGGCGGCGGGCACGATCGCGATCGGCGTTCCCCACCTCGTCGACCTCGAAGCCCGGGAGGGTCGGATCCTGTGGTCGAGTCTCGAAGGACGTACCGTTGCTGACCTGAGGGAGCTCACGTCCCGACTATCCGTGTGATCTCCGGTGTCGGTGGGGGAGTGTTGCCCCACGCCGGACACAGGGGTTTGAAGGTGCACCAGTTGCACAGAGGTGACTTCTTCGGACGCCAGCGATCCGCCTCGGCGGAGGCGATGATGTCCTTCCAGATCGACTCGATCTCGAATTGGGTGCGTTCGATGTCACTCATCGTGGGATGGGACTTGAGGATGGACTGCGACCCCAGGTACATGAGCTGGAGCGTGTGCACGAGCTCACCCGTGAGGCGGTACTCGACGAGGGCGTAGAAGCCCATCTGGAAATTCGCTTCCCTGCCGTACTGGGGCTTGGGCTGCTTGCCGGTCTTGTAGTCGACCAGACGCTTCTCGCCGCCCGGGGCGACATCGACTCGGTCGATGAACCCGCGCAGCTCGAGGCCGTTGTCGAGCTGGGTGCGGACGTACTTCTCCGTCTGATCCGGTTCGAGATGCTCGGGGAACTCGAGTGAGAAGTATGACCGCAGCAACTTGCCCGCCGTTGTGAAGAATGTCTCCTTCTCGCCCTCGTCGCCGAAGATCGCGAGCACCTCGGGATCCTTCGCGACGAGTTCGTCCCAGCTCGGACGCAGCATCGACTCGGCCACATCCTGGGTCCGCTGTACGGCGGGCAGCGCGAAGAGCTTCTCGAGCACCGAATGGACGACCGTTCCTCTGAACGCGGCCTGGGAAGGCGGCTCTGGGAGCTTGTCGATGCTGCGGAAGCGGAATTTCAAGGGACATTGTACGAAGTCGTTGGCCCGCGAGGGCGAAAGACTGATCAGCTCGGCCATGGAACCACTCTAACGACTTGGTCTGACACGACGCGTCAGAACGCGGCGGCGACCCGGTCGCTGTTAGGCTGAGTAGACCCGACCCCAAGCAAGAGGATCTCCTTCGATGGCCGCGAAAAATCACCAGACTGGTGCGTCTTCGGGCTTGCACCTGGGGACAGTTCTCGGCGCCCCGGTGATTTTGGCCTGGTCGTGGTTCCTCGCCGCCATCGTCATCACGATCCTCTTCGCCCCGTGGGTGAATACTGTCCGGCCCGACCTCGGTATCTGGGCCTGGTTCGTCGCCTTCGCATATGCGGTTCTGCTGTTCGCCTCGGTTTTCCTCCACGAACTGGCACACGGTGTCGCCGGACAGTTCTACGGACTCAAGGTAGCCGCGATCGAGCTGAATATCTGGGGCGGCTTCACCAGGTTCGAACCTCAGGTCGATAATCCGCGCGACAAGGCCGCGATCACCAGCTTCGTCATCTCCATCGTCGGCCCGATCGTCAATATAGTACTGGCTCTGCTGGGCTGGTGGTGCCTGAGCGCGGTCTCACCGACCTCGGTTCCGTGGCTGCTGCTCATCGCCGTGACTTTCGCGAACGTCGCCCTCGGTGCCATCAACCTGCTGCCGGGCATCCCACTTGACGGCGGCTGGGCGCTGCAGGCCCTGATGTGGCGCCTGACTGGTTCGCAGTTCCTGGGAACGATCGTCGCCAGCTGGGTGGGTCGAGTCATCGCCGTCGGCTTCATCGGCTGGTCCGTGATCACCCCGTTGCTGGCAGGGGAGCGACCGGACCCGCTGACAGTGGCGTGGATGTCGCTGATCGCCATCATGCTGTGGTTCTCCGCAGGGGACGCCGCGACCCATGCGAAGCGGGCCCGGAAGATGGAGACCTACGACCTTTCGCAGGTGATCCAGCCCGCCATCGCCGCCACCTGGGATGCGGATATTGCCGACACACTCGACTACGCGAACACGCTGGGCAACGCGAAAGAGCGCACTCTCATCGTCGTCCTCGATCAGAAGGGCCTGCCCTACGGTCTCGTCGACAGGCATGCAGCGGCCGGCCGTCTCGCCGAGTCGCTGGATCAGGTCCCTGCAGGAGAGGTCGCCAGGCCCCTGGCGGGATGGATCGGCGTGCCGAAGGACATCACCGCTCCGCATCTGCTCGAGTCGCTGACCCATCGCCCCAAAGCACAGTTCAGCCTGGTCATGGACGAGAACACCCTCGTGGGTGTGATCGACCTGCAGGAATTCTTCGACGAGCTTCTCGCTGCCTGATCCAGGTGTGCTGAGACACTTCTCATCAGCGTAGAGTGGACGCATCATGACTGAGGCAAGCCATACCGAGCCCCACCGGGCCCTGAAGACCGGCGATAAGATTCAGCTCACCGACCCCAAGGGCCGAATGCACACGATCGTGCTCGCTCCGGGAGAGCTGTTCCACACCCACAAGGGGCTCATCGAACACGACGACATCATCGGTCGCACCGAGGGGATCATCGTGTCGAACACCGGGGGCATCGACTTCCAGGTCTTCCGACCGCGCTATGAGGACTTCGTCCTCTCCATGCCCCGTGGGGCCGCGGTCGTCTACCCCAAGGACTCCGGGCTCATCGTCACACTCGGCGACATCTTTCCCGGCGCGGTCGTCGTTGAGGCAGGAGTCGGCTCCGGCGCGCTGTCCATGGCACTGCTGCGGGCAGTCGGCCCCACCGGAGTCGTCCACTCCTTCGAACTTCGAGAAGAGTTCGCCACCATTGCCGCCGGCAACATCGCAGACTTCTTCGACGGCCGCCCCGACAACTGGTCGATCACCGTGGGGGACCTCTCCGAGGAGCTGCCACTCGCCTACGGGGACGGCACCGTCGACCGAGTCGTCCTCGATATGCTCACCCCCTGGAACACACTGGACGCAGTGAGCAGCGCGCTGGCACCCGGGGGAGTCGTCATCGCCTATGTTGCGACCGTGCCTCAGCTCTCACGCTTCGTCGAAGCGCTGCGCGCCACCGAGTGCTTCAGTGAACCGCAGTCGATGGAGGCTATGGTCAGGGGCTGGCACGTGGACGGACTCGCCGTTCGTCCCGACCACCGAATGGTCGCGCACACGGGCTTCCTGGTCATTGCCCGCCGCATGGCACCCGGAGTGTTGCCGCTGGAGAAGAAGAAACGACCTCAAGGTTCTGCAGCCGCGCGCGAGGACGTGGATGCGTGGACGAAACCTGAGGTCACCGAGGCCGCCGTCGGTGCCCGAGTCGCACAGGGAAAGAAACTGCGACGAGTGATGCGCGAGGCAGGAAAGCGGTTGGACCGAGAGGTGCCGACCACAGGGTCGAACACCCAAGAGTCGAAGGAGGACCAATGACTGAGACCACGACCGAAGTCAAGCGACTGCGCGAGGACACAGCGTCATTGCGCCAACAGCTCTTCAGCGCCGGCAAGCGGAACGAAGCCCTGTCGAAGACCCTCCGCACAGCCCGCGACGAGCTGAACAGAATCAAGGAAGAGGCCCGCCGGCTGACGGAACCGCCCAACAACTGGGGCACACTCGTCGCCCTCGGGGACCAGGGTGTGAGCGCAGACGTCATCGTCAGCGGCCGCAGGATGCGCGTCGCAGTCGGACCTGAGGTAGAACCGACAGAGCTGCGCCCCGGCACAGACGTTCTGCTCTCAGAAGGTCTCGTCATCATCGGTACCGGTTCCTTCCCCCCTGTCGGCTCGGTCGTCAACGTGCGCGAATTCATCGACGACACCAGGATCCTCGTCGGCGCCCCCGGCGATGACGAACAGGTCTTCATCCTCGGCGAGGATCTCGTCCAGGCCGGGGTGCGCGTCGGCGATGCCGTGGTCGTCGACACGCGCACGCACTATGCCCTCCAGGTCGTTGAGAAGCCCGAGGTCTCCTCTCTGCTGCTCGAAGAGGTCCCCGACACCACCTACTCAGACGTCGGAGGCCTGGCCGACCAGATCGGTCAGATCAAAGACGCAGTGGAGTTGCCCTTCGAACACCCGCAGCTCTACACCGAACACGGCCTCAAACCGCCGAAGGGCATCCTGCTCTACGGGCCTCCCGGCTGCGGCAAGACCCTGATCGCGAAGGCCGTGGCCAACTCCTTGGCCGACCGGACAGGAGCGGGGCAGTCCCGCAAGACCTACTTTCTCAACATCAAGGGACCCGAGCTGCTCGATAAGTACGTCGGCGAGACCGAACGTCAGCTGCGACTGATCTTCGCCCGAGCCAGGGAGAAGGCCTCAGCAGGATTCCCCGTCGTCGTCTTCTTCGACGAGATGGAATCCCTGTTCCGTACGCGAGGCACGGGTAAATCCTCCGATGTGGAGACGACCATCGTGCCGCAGCTGCTGACCGAGATCGATGGTGTCGAGCAGCTCGACAATGTCATTGTCATCGGTGCCTCGAACCGCGAAGACCTCATCGACCCCGCGATCCTGCGCCCCGGTCGCCTCGACGTGAAGATCCGCATCGAACGACCCGACGCGGATGGGGCTCGCGACATCTTCGAGAAGTACCTCACCGACGAACTGCCGTTGCACTCGAGCGTGCTGACCGGACATGAGACCCCCGCCGAGGGGGTGGCGGCGCTGATCTCGTTCTGCGTCGACCGGATGTACTCCCAGACCCCCGAGAACGAGTTCGTCGAGGTCAGCTATGCCGACGGGGCGAAGGAAGTGCTTCATTTCTCGGACTTCGCCTCCGGAGCCATGATCCACAACATCGTGGACCGGGCGAAGAAGGGAGCGATCAAATCGCTTCTCGAGACCGGCGAACGCGGACTCCAGCCAGCGCACTTCGAAGAGGCCATCGCCGAGGAGTTCAGCGAACACGAGGATCTGCCGAATACGACGAACCCCGATGAATGGGCACGGATCTCCGGCCGCAAGGGGGAGCGGGTGACTCATCTGCGGATGATGCACCTGGATACGACCCGCGGTGCGCCTGCGGTTCCACTCGAGACGGACATCGCCGAGGTGTACCCGAACTCAGACCTGGTCTGACGGACTCCGACCAGGCCTGAGTCCGGCCGCGACCTGGTCTGAGTCCTTCGGCGCTGTCGGCCTCCTTCCACGACATCGGCAGACTGCGCCCAGCGGCATCTGTCAGAGACCTCGGTTCAGCGGCGACGCCGACGAGCGGTGGTGGTGCCGCCGGTCACGGCCGTGGCGATGATCCGCCATCCGACCAAGGTGATGAGGTTGAGACTCGTGGCCACGATCATGAAGCTCACGGGCACCTGTCCCGGCTCTCCTCCGGCACCTGTGACACCGCGGATGACGAGTCCGACCAGGATGGTGATCGCCCAGACCGCAGTTCCCGTGGCCAGCGGTGCGATCGGACGATCCCAGACCGCCGACAGCAGCCAGGCGACACCGAGTCCGACCAGGAACGGCCACGCTGTGGTCAGCAGCCCCTGGGGGTCGAAATTATGAGAATGTGTGTAATGACCGATGATGGTGAACAGGACAACCAGGATGAGGTCGACGATCAACGCGATCGGGAGATGAGATTTCTTCGCAGCCACGTCCCCGAGTCTAAACGTTAGAGGGAGTTGAGATGCTCAGTGTCCACCGTGTGATGGGTTCCGAGACCGAATTCGGACTGAGCCAGCCGGGCAATCCGGGAGCGAATCCGATGCGTGACTCTGCGCGTGTCGTCGACGCCTATGCGGGACCGCGCGGACTGAAGTCCTCACAGAACTTCTGGGACTTCGCCACCGAATCGCCTCTCGCCGACGCGCGCGGCTTCTTCATGAACGTCGCCGAGGCCGACATCTCGCAGCTCACCCACATGCCACAGGAATCCGTCGAAGCACAGTACCTGGCCAATGTCGTGACCGAGAACGGCGCCCGCTACTACGTCGACCATGCCCACCCCGAGTACTCCTCACCGGAGGTGCTGACCCCGCGCGAGCTCGTCACCTACGACCGTGCCGGCGACCTTGTGGCATTGGCCTCGGTGCGCAGCCTTGAGTCGACAGACGAACCCGTCAACCTCTACAAGAACAACACCGATTCGAAAGGGTCGTCCTACGGCACACACGAAAACTACCTCGTCGACCGGGCCGTGGAGTTCGACGCCCTCGCCGCAGCACTGATCCCGTTCTTCGTCAGTCGGCAGATCCTCTGTGGCTCCGGACGGGTCGGCATCGGACGTGAGGGAGAGACCGCAGGCTTCCAGATCTCCTCGCGTGCTGACTTCTTCGAAGCGGAGGTGGGGCTTGAGACCACCCTGCGCAGGCCGATCGTCAACACCCGCGACGAACCCCATGCCGATCCGGCCAAATATCGCAGGCTGCACGTCATCATCGGCGATGCCACGATGGCCGAACCTGCAACCCTGGTCAGGTTCGGTTCCACCTCACTGGTCCTCGGGCTGATCGAAGCAGGCCTCGTGCCCCAGCTCGAACTCACCGATCCGCTGCAGGCGCTGTGGGACGTCAGCCATGACCTGAACCTGAGCACGAAGCTGCCTATGTCCGACGGCACCACGATGACCGCGCTCGAGATCCAGAACACGTACTACGCCGCCTGCCTCGAGCATGCGGGCGACGACGCGGAGACTCGCGAGGTGCTCGACGAATGGAAGCGACTCCTCGACGGCCTGGCCACCGACCCACGCAGCCTCGCCGATTCCATCGATTGGATCGCCAAATGGGTGCTTCTCGACGGCTACCGGCAGAAGGACAACCTGGACTGGGACCATCCGAAGCTCGCCCTCATCGATGTCCAATACCACGACATCCGGCCGGAGAAGGGCCTGTTCTACAAACTCGAGATGGCCGGACGGATACGACGGCTGACGACCGACGGCGAAGTCGAGAAGGCAGTGCAGTTCGCACCCGAGGGGACCCGAGCCTACCTCCGATCCCTGGCCGTGACCCGGTTCTCGGAATCATTGGTCGCAGCGAGTTGGGATTCCCTCGTCCTCAACGCCGGTGACTACGGGATCGTGCGCCTGCCGATGAGCGAACCGCTCAAAGGCAGCCGTGAACTCCTTGCAGACAGACTGGCCGATGTGCACGACGCCCAAGCACTGCTGGAGGCTCTGGGAGTCGATAGACTGAAAACGACGAACGATGAAAGAGGTGCGAAATGAGTTCGCAGGAACAGACTCAGAAAGACCATTCGGCCGGCGGCGGAGAACCACCCGTCGATCCACCGGAGGCCGTGCAGGGCCAGGTCAATACTCAGAACGTGGATTCGATCCTCGATGAGATCGACGGAGTCCTCGAATCGAATGCAGAAGAATTCGTGCGCAACTTCGTGCAGAAGGGCGGCCAATGAGATGTCGGGGTTCTCTCCTGCATTTCTGAGTTCGACGAGCAACTCGTTCGTCGAACTCGCCCGGGTGGTGGCACCGGAAGCGCTGCCGACCATGGCAGGTCATGAGCTGGGCCAGCACGTCCCGGAGGGAACGACCATCATCTGCTTCCGCACCGCAGCGGGAATCCTCATGGCGGGGGACCGGCGCGCGACGATCGGGAACATGATCGCCTCCCACTCCATGGAGAAGGTGCGACCTGCCGACGATTACTCGGTCATCGGCATCGCCGGCACGGCCGGACTCGCGCTCGACCTCATCCGTCTGTACCAACTCGAACTCGAACACTACGAGAAGATCGAAGGCGCCCGCCTGTCCTTGGGCGGTCAGGCCAACCGACTGGCATCGATGCTGCGCGGAAACCTGAGTCTGGCCATGCAGGGGCTGTCCGTCGTTCCGCTCTTCGCCGGTGTCGACGAGATGACTCCCGCCGGTCAGATCTTCAGCTTCGACGTCACCGGCGGCAAATACGAGGAGCACCGGTTCCACTCGATCGGCTCCGGATCGGGATTCGCCCGAGGAGCGCTGAAGAAGCTGTGGCAGCCCGACCTGGACGCGGATGCCGCGATCTCAGTGGCCGTCGAAGCCCTGTTCGATGCCTCCGATGATGATTCGGCCACCGGCGGCCCCGATTTCATCAGACAGATCGCCCCGACGATCTTCACCGTCGACCTGGAACACGGCGTCGTCGAGATCCCCTCGGCTGATGTGATGTCGGTTGCCACCTCGGTCGTCGACCGTCGGACCAGGAAGGCACAGTCATGAATGAGGCACCCGCATGAGCCAGGCACAGTTCTACGTCTCACCCGAACAGCTGATGAAGGACCGCGCCGATTTCGCTCGCAAAGGCATCGCCCGCGGACGTTCCGTCGTAGTTCTGCGCTATGACGAAGGCATCCTCCTCTTGGCGGAGAACCCTTCGCCGACGCTGCACAAGATTGCCGAGATCTATGACCGCATCGGCTTCGCCGCAGTCGGCAAGTACAACGAGTTCGAGACGATGCGACAAGCCGGCGTGAGGTACGCGGACCTGCGCGGGTACTCCTACCACCGCAGCGATGTCACAGCCAGGGGACTGACCAACGCGTACGCACAGACCCTGGCCGGAGTCTTCACCACCGAGGCGAAGCCCTTCGAAGTCGAACTCGTCGTCGCCGAACTCGGCCTCAGCTCTGAGACCGATCAGCTCTATCGGCTCAGCTATGACGGATCGTTGATGGATGAGACCGAACACGTGGCGATCGGGGGACAGGCCGATGCCATCACCGCGACGCTGAAGGATCTGGCCACCTCGGTCCTACCGCTGCGTGAAGTCTTCGATCATGGTGTGCGTGCTCTCGCTGCCGCGTCGTCTGGCTCGCTGTCGACCGAGGATCTCGAAGCGGCGGTGCTCGACCGGAATGCGAGCGGTCACCGCACATTCAAACGACTCAGCGACGCCATGATGGCGCAGCTGCAGGAGGACTGATGGCCAGAATCTACGGACTCGAGACCGAATACGGGCTCGCCCATTCTGCGGGCGAGGGCGACCGCCGCATCGGTCCGGAGGAGATTGCACGCTATCTGTTCCGACCGATCGTCGAATGGGGACGTTCCTCGAACGTGTTCCTGCCCAACGGCTCGAGGCTCTATCTCGACGTCGGTTCCCACCCCGAATACGCCACCGCCGAATGCGACAACTTAAGCGATCTGCTCACGCAGGACCGGGCGGGCGAGTCCCTGATGATCGATCTGCTGAATCAGGCCCAGTCGAGTCTCGAAGCCGATGGACTCGGTGGCCGAATCCACATGGTCAAGAACAACACGGATGCGGCCGGGAACTCCTACGGCTCCCATGAGAACTTCCTCATCCGCCGCAACCTCGACTTCAACCGCCTGACCACGGTGCTGCTTCCGTTCCTCGTCTCCCGCCAGCTGCTGGTGGGTGCCGGTGCCATCATCCCCGCACAGTCCTCATTCCAGTCCGACGTCGAGGCGAGCCGGTCGGACATGATGTTCGGTCTCTCGGCGCGTTCGGATGTGATGTGGGAGGGACTGTCCTCGGCCACGACACGCTCCCGCCCGATCATCAACGCCCGAGACGAACCCCACGCCGATGCGGAGAAGTATCGTCGTCTCCATGTCATCGTCGGTGATTCGTCGATGTCGACAGCCACCTCGGCGCTGAAGATCGGCTCTGCTGTGCTCATGCTCGACCTCATCGAACAGGGTGCACGGATCCCCGAACACGGTCTGCGCCACCCCGTGCGCGACATCCGGCTTGTCGCCAGGGACCTCACCGGGTCGACGAAGCTCGAGCGCACGGACGGGACGACCATCACACCGCTGAACCTGCTCGCCGACTACCGCGACCGGGCTCAGGTCCTGGTGCAGAAGGGCGACCACAGCCTCGGGGATGATGGGAGGGCCGAATACGTCATCGACCTCTGGACCCGGATGCTCGAGGCCATCGCAGATCAGGACTTCTCCGCGGTCGATCACGAGATCGACTGGGTGATGAAGAAGACGCTGATCGATCGGGCGATGGCTCGCGGCATCGACGATGTCACGGATCCGCGGATCTCTCGCCTCGACATCGCCTATCACGACATCACTCCCGAGACCGGCCTGTTTCCCAAGCTGGAGCGGACTGGAATGGCGAAGAACCTGGTCTCGGCCGCTGCGCGGGAAGAGGCGAAGGACATACCACCGGCGACGACGCGCGCGGCCATCCGCGGCGAATTCGTCCGCGCTGCCCACGCCGCACGCCGCGACTACACGGTCGACTGGGTGCATCTGCGGCTCAACGACGAATCCGGCCGTGCCGTGGCGCTGAAGAACCCCTTCGAGCCCACACACCCGCAGGCCGAAGCACTCATCGCGGGCCTGTAAGATCTCCGCTTGTAAGATCTCAGTGATCTGGTCTTGAACGAAAGGAACCACGTGCGCACAAAAGTGCTCGCCGTCATCGCGGCCGCCACACTGCTGCTGTCCGCCTGCGGGCAGGGCGAGGAAGCGGAGGACGCCACAAGTGCCCCGCCCTCCGTCTCGGCCGAGGACGCGAAGTCGACCAGCCTCGACGACGTCACGGTCGAGGGTAAGGTCGGTGAGAAGCCGAAGGTCAGCTTCGACGCGCCCCTGGTCATCGACAAGACCGGCAAATCCGTCATCAGCGCGGGCAAGGGCGATAAAGTCGCCGAGGGCGAACAGGTCACCGCGCAGATGACTCTGGTCTCGGGGACAACCGGCAAGGAGATCGAATCGAGCTACGATTCGAAGTCACCGGCCGGGTTCCCCATGGACAAGAGTCAGATCTCCGAGGAACTCTACAATGCGCTCCTGGACACGAAGGTCGGTTCGCGCGTGCTCATGTCGCTCAACGGCAGCGCACAGCAGGGCCAGCCCGCGCAGACTCTCGTCTACGTCATCGACATCGAGAAGAGCACGAAGCCCCTGACTCGGGCCGAAGGCAAGAAGGTCGATCAGTCGAAGAACCCTGTGACGGTCACATGGGCCGACAACGGTGAGCCTTCCATCTCGAAGCCCAAGGGCAAGGCCCCGAAGGAACTCGAATCATATACGACCATCGAGGGTGAGGGCCCGAAGGTCAAAGAGGGCCAGAGCGTGGCCGTGAATTACTCCGGTTGGCTCTGGGACGACAGTTCGAAGTATTTCGACTCGAGCTGGCAGGATGGTCGAGGGCCCTTCGCCGTCGATCCCGTCGGTCAGGCCCAGGTCATCGAGGGCTGGAACGAAGGTCTTGTCGGGGCGAAGGTCGGCAGCCAGATCGTCCTTGTCGTCCCACCCGACAAGGGATACGGAGAACAAGGCAGGGACGGCATTCCTGCGAATTCCACCCTCGTCTTCGTCATCGACGTCCTCTCTGCCCAGGGGTGAGGGTCCCTTTGCCCAGGGCTGAGATCACAGACACCACAGAACTACGACATCAGGAGACACCATGAGCAAGCAGAAACCAGTCGTCGACTTCCCCGGGGCTCAGGCTCCGACCGAGCTCGTCATCGTCGATGACATCATCGGTGACGGCGCCGAGGCGGGTCCCGGCAATACCGTGAGCGTGAACTATGTCGGCGTCGCCCATTCAACCGGTGAAGAGTTCGACGCTTCCTACAACCGCGGCACCCCTCTCGAGTTCCGCCTCGGCTCCGGCATGGTCATCTCCGGCTGGGACCAGGGCATCCAGGGCATGAAGGTCGGCGGCAGGCGTACCCTGCAGATCCCACCGCACCTGGCCTACGGTGACCAGGGTGCCGGCGGCGTCATCAAGCCGGGCGAGTCCCTGATCTTCGTCTGCGATCTGGAGAACGTGCGCTGAGGCGCAGTCACCCTGCGCTGACACGGAGACTGTGAATCGGCTGCCGCGACTCAGATCTCGGCAGCCATTCTGCCCGCCGCGGCGGCAGCGAGAAATGCTGCCGCATCGGCGGGCAGTTTTCGTCCCATCGTCGACAGACCCACCGGCGAGGATTTCAGGCCCGCCCACAGGCTCTCGAGACTGACATCGATCTGATCGTGCATGTGCAGCACCGGCAGCTGCGCGGCGACAACCTCGGCCACCACATCAGGGTCGGGTTCCATCTCATGACGGTCCGCCTCGGCGAGGGTGGAGAAGTCTGGGACGGGAATCGTCACTCCGGGACGTGCGATCTCGGTCAGAGACGTCAGAGAATGATGTGAGATGCCGAAATGCCTGCCGCGCGCATCGGCATTGGACATGCGCAGCACCCCGAGGGGAGTCCCACCCAGCAGTGCGGCCGCATTGAGGTGCTCGCCGGTGACAAGACCCGAATAGCCGTATTTGGTTCCGGTCCCCAGATTTCCCGGACCCTGCGCGACGATGGCGATATCAGCACCGAGGACATGTCTGGCTGCGAGCAGACCCGTGTGGATCGTCACAGCCTCGAGATCCGCGCCCCAGGATTGGCCGGTGCTGATGGTTCCGTGCAGCCAGCCTGCGTCCTTCAGTCCAGCTGCCGCCTGAGAGAAGCTGGCCGGCAGTGCCGCACCGTCGCTGAGGACATAGACGATGCGCAGCTCGGGGTTGACCGTGCGGATGCCGGCGATGATGGCCGGCAGCGCCGAATGCAGATCCGCCGCGAGCACAGGCATCCCACCCAGAGACTCTTCCCGGGCCAGAGTCTCATGATGCTCTGACTCCTGATCGTCGACGCCGAGGACCATCGTCTGCAGAGGGGAATAGCGGTCCTTGACCAGATGCCCTGGCCCCTCGGGAGGGTCGGCCGGCAGCGCATCGGGCAGAGCCACAACGAGACCGAATCCGCCTGTGCCCAGACGTTTGGCCAGCGCCGAAACGTTGAGCAGGACGCTATCGCCGACCTGTGGGTGTCCGACAGCCTCCGTATGGGCGACGGCCGTGATATGTGTGATCGTCGTGCCCGGCAGTGCCTGGTCAATATCGGCCTCGACCTCTGTGTATCCTGGCCGGGTGGAGCGAATCGTGGTCACGGTTCCTCTGCGCCAATGAATCATGGTCCTAAGACTATCGCCCGCATTAGGTTACGGTGGAATTGTGAATACACCCCGCCCCAGCAGACAGAGGCAGCAGACCGAACGTCTGATGAACCTGCTGATCGCTCTGAGAGCCGCCCGCGGATGGGTCTCGAGGACGACCCTGATGAGCGCCATCGACGGATACTCGGGCCTCGACGACATCGCCTTCGACCGCAAATTCTCCCGTGACAAGGAACTCCTGCGCCACATGGGGATCACGATCGCCACCCGTGCCGAGCACGACGCCTACTCAGATGCGGGGGAGACCGGCTATCGGATCTCCGCGGATGATTATGCAATGGACGATGTCGAGCTCACCCCCTCCGAAGCAGCAGCAGTGGCAGTGGCCGCGCAGTTCTGGTCCGACACCGAGCTCGGCGAGTCCAGTTCGCAGGCGCTGACGAAGCTGCGTGCTCTGGGCATTGATCTCACCGAAGCGGGCCCCGGTCATGTTGCAGCGAACGACGGACCCGCCGCCAGGAAGCTCGGCAGCGCGAACTTCGCCACCGCACTCCACCACATCAACGCCCGCGAGGCGATCAGCTTCAAATACCACAAACCCGGGCAGAGCCCCCGCAAGGTCAAGCTCGAACCCTATGCGCTGCTCAGCCGCGGAGACCGGGTCTACCTGCTGGGTCACGACATCGACCGTGGGGCCGAACGCACCTTTCGGCTCTCCCGAGTCGAGGGCAAGCTGACGAAGCTCGGCGGACGAGACCCCGGTGACTATGACATTCCCACCGACTTCGCTCCGCACGTGGCGCTGAACTCGAGCACAGAGATGGCTGTCGTCGCCGAGGCGAAGCTGCGCATCCGTGCCCACCGCGCGGACCCGCTGCGCCGCCGACAAGTGCGCACAGAAGACGACGCCGTGATCGTCGAATTCACCGATGCGGCATCGTTGGCCGCGGAGATCGTGAGCTTCGGCACCGCTGTCGAGGTGCTTGCGCCTGCGGAACTGGCGCAGGCCGTCGAGGACCGGCGGCAGACGGTCAGAGCCTCACTCGAACGGCTCGGAGGTCGCAATGCCCTCAGCGCGTGAACGACTCACCCGGCTGCTGAGCCTGGTGCCCTATCTCGACGCCCACCCGGGAGCGGATCTCGAGGCGACCGCGGCCTATTTCACTATCGATTCCGACACCCTCATCGATGACCTGCAGCTTCTCTTCGTGACCGGTCGACCCGGGCACATGCCCGATGACCTCATCGACGCCAGCTGGGAAGGGGGGAAGATCTACATCTCCAACGCCGAAGAGGTCTCCGTCCCCGTTCGACTCAGCGCGGAGGAGGCCGGGGTCCTCGTCCTGGCCCTCGAACTCATCGACACCCTGCCCGGACTCGACACCGAGGCTGTGCGAACAGCAGCGCAGAAGCTCCGCCTCGCCGCTGGCGAGAACCTCCACACCCCGGTCGAAGTCAGCCCGATCCCTGCAGACGAGGAGCTCATGTCGTTCCTCAAAGAGGCGATCGACACGGAAGCGGCGGTCGAGATCGACTACTACGTAGGATCTCGGGACGAACTGACACGACGCATCATCGCACCCAGCAAACTGGTCCCCGGCGCGGACTGGTACCTCGATGCTTGGTGCTACGCCGCCCAGGCTCCTCGCCGGTTCGCGCTGAGCAGCATCCGTACGTGGACTTCGGCCACACACCCGCCGTTGGCCGTCAGCGATTCGCAGCCGAGTGCGCGCGAGGTGACCTTGACGCTGTCCGCGGCCGGGGCATGGCTGGCGGATGAACTCGAGTTGAGCGAGCGTGAATACTTCGCCAACGGTGAACCACGTGTGAGGATCAGATTCCTCGTGCACTCCGTGGACTGGTTGAGTCGGTTCCTGCTGTGTCACGCCGACGTCATCACTGACATCGACGAGCCCGAAGCGGTGGAAGCCGCACTGCTGCGACTGGGCTGAGGATAGTCTTCTCGGTCTGTCCCTGCCGGGCGGCGAGGATGAAAGGCACAGTCACACAGCGTAGAATCTCTCAGAGCGGACAATAGTCAAGGAGTTCCCATGAAACCGAGTTTCGTGCAGATCGCGATCGTAATCCTCATCATCGTGATCATTTTCGGCGCACCCAAACTGCCGGGGCTGGCCAGAAGTCTGGGCCAGTCGATGAAGATCTTCAAGTCAGAGGTCAAGGATCTCCGTGACGACGACGAACCCAAGAAGACGGAACCGGGCGAGCTCAATCGCGAAGCCAGCGAGAACGACACTTCGACGACCGCCGAGGCTGCTCGAAAGTCTGAGCAGTCGGCGAACGACAAGCAGGACCCGCAGTCTCACGAGAAGTGAAGGACAGCGGCGAGAAGCGATCGTCCTCATCACGGAGGAAGAACCCCGAGCGGAAGATGCCCGTCCTCGGGCATCTTGTCGAACTTCGGAATCGCTTCTTCATTGCAGCAATCGCGATCGTCCTCGGGGCCATCGCCGGATGGTTTCTCTACGACCCGGTCCTGAACATACTGCAGGAGCCGATCCGAAGCATCCGCGCCTCTGGCGATCGCACTGCTGAGATCAACTTCGCCGGGGTCGCATCCCCGTTCGATCTGAAGATCAAACTCTCGGTCTTCATCGGCATCTTCCTGTCCTGCCCGATCTGGCTCTACGAGGTGTGGGCATTCATCGTTCCGGGGCTGACGAGGAAGGAGAAGCTGTACTCGTTCGGTTTCCTCGGCGCTGCGATTCCACTGTTCCTCGCCGGATCGACCATGGCCTTCTTCGCCCTTCCCAACGCGGTGAAAGCACTGACATCATTCACCCCACAAGGCGGCACGAACATCATCCCGGCCCAGGACTACCTGAGCTTCGTGATGGTCATCATCGTCGTCTTCGGTCTGGCCTTCGTCCTTCCCGTGCTCATGGTCGGACTCAACATGATGGGAATCCTGTCGGCCGACAGGATTCAGAAGTCCTGGCGGGTGATTGTGATGATCGTGTTCCTGTTCGCCGCCATCGCCACGCCGACCCCCGACGCATTGTCGATGTTCTTCCTCGTGATCCCGATGATGACGCTGTTCTGCGTGGCCTGGGTGATCTGCGTGTTCAACGACCGGAGACGCAAGAAGCGACTCATCGCACAGGGCCTGTGGGTCGACCCCGACGAACCGATTGACTGAGAGAAGCATGACTGAATCTGCTAGCCCGATCGAACCTTCACCCGACGCCGAGCCCCTCAGCCCCTCGGCGGCCTATGCTCAATACCGGGACAGGACTGAGAAGGCACAGACTCCCTTGGGACGGTTCGCCGCACGAACCGACTTCGAGCTCGACGACTTCCAGATCGAGGCCTGTACGCAGCTCCAGGAGGGCAAAGACGTCCTGGTCACAGCGCCCACCGGTGCGGGTAAGACCCTCATCGCGGAGTTCGCCGTCGAACTGGCCAGGGCCGAAGGCAAACGGGTCTTCTACACCACCCCGATCAAGGCTCTGAGCAACCAGAAGTTCAATGACCTCATGGACGTCCACGGTGTGGACAACGTCGGGCTGCTCACGGGTGACACCTCGATCCGGCGGGACGCACCGATCATCGTCATGACCACAGAGGTCCTGCGGAACATGCTGTACAACGACCTGGCGGGACTCTCGGACCTGGGGTTCGTCGTCCTCGACGAGGTCCACTACCTCGCCGACCGCTTCCGGGGGCCGGTCTGGGAAGAGGTGATCATCCACCTGCCGGACCGTGTGCAGATGGTGTCGCTGTCGGCGACCGTGTCCAATGTCGAAGAATTCGGTGCCTGGCTGCGCGAGGTGCGCGGACCCACCACGGTCATCTCCACCTCCCACCGCCCCGTGCCGCTGGTCAACCATGTGCTCGTCGGCCACCGGATGTACGATCTGTTCACCCACCACGACTCCGACCGGATCGATCCAGCGCTCAACCACGCGACCCGCACTCACGGAGGCCCCCGATCGAGGCGCGAACGTGCCACGCGCGCCCGATTCCGCAGGCCCAGCCGCACCCAGGTTGTGTCCTCACTGGCAGAGACCGGAATGCTGCCGGCGATCATGTTCATCTTCTCCCGCAACGCCTGCGATGAGGCGGTGGAACAGTACCTGGCCTCGGGCTTCGACTTGAACTCCCGTGACGAGAAGGTCATCGTCAATGCCGCACTCGAGAAGCTGCGGGATGAACTGGCCAGCGAGGATCTGGGCATCCTCGGGTTCCACTCGTTCCGAGAGGGCCTCCTGCTGGGCGTCGCCGCCCACCACGCCGGTATGATCCCGCAGTTCAAACAGCTCGTCGAAGAACTGTTCTCCCAGGGCATCATCAAGGTGATCTTCGCGACGGAGACCCTGGCATTGGGCATCAACATGCCGGCCCGCACCGTCGTCCTTGAGAAGCTCGTCAAGTTCAACGGTGAAGCCCACGTCTCGATCACGCCGGGGGAGTACACACAGCTGACCGGACGCGCGGGCCGCCGCGGCATCGACCAGATCGGCCACGCCGTCGTCGTCTGGCACCCCAGCTTCGAGGTCAACGAGATCGCGGGGCTCGCTTCCAATCGCTCCTATGCGCTCAACTCTGCGTTCGGACCCACATACAATATGACGGCGAATCTGCGGTCCCGGATGAGCTCCGCTGAGGCCGCGAAGGTCCTTGAGACCTCGTTCGCACAGTTCCAGGCGGACAAGGCCGTGGTGGGTTTGGCGAAGAAGGTGCGCAAGAACGAATCGACGATCGATGCCTACGAGAAATCGATGGAGTGCGAGCTCGGAGACTTCGCCGAGTATGCGCGCCTGCGGCAGGCGATCAGTGATACCCAGAAACAGGAGACACGCACCAAGTCGAAGAACCGCCAGCGTGAGATCGTCGAGTCGCTGAGTGCGCTCAAGATCGGCGATGTCATCACCCTGCCCGCGAAGCGAGTTGAGGGCACCGCTGTCGTCATCGCGCCCATGAGCTCCCGCGACGGAGGCTCACGGCTGCCGACAGTGCTGACCGAGCACGGGAAAGTGTGGCACCTGCGGCCCCACGAGGTGACCGAACCGCTGGCGGCACAGGGCCGGGTGCGTGTGCCCAAGAAGTTCAATCACAGGCAGGTCGGGGATCGCCGGCAGCTGCAGGGCATCCTCAACGACGCCAAACACGAAGGCAAGGTCGATCCCGGGGCGCAGTGGGAATCCTCACCCGGCGCCCGCGGCGTGAGCTCGAGCGTGGCGGAGATGACCGCGCAGCTGCGCGCCCACCCCTGCCACGAGTGCCCTGACCGTGAAATGCACGCCAGGTGGGCCAACCGGGCATCCAAACTGGTCAAGGAAAACGATTCGCTCATTGCTCGAATCGAGGGTCGGACGACGTCGATCGCTCTTGTCTTCGAACGCGTCCAGGACGTGTTGCGGACGCTCGGATTCGAACCCGAGCAGTCCGATATGCTGCGCCGAATCTATGGAGAACGGGACCTGCTCGTGGCACTGACCGTCCGAGCAGGCCTGTGGGACGAACTCGTCGAACCCGAACTCGCGGCGTTCGCCTCGTGCTTCGTCTTCCAGTCTCGGCGGGGGGATACCCTCCACCCGGAACGCGCCCCGAGCCGCGATCTCAAGGTCAACGGCGATGAGGCAGTGACGATCTGGCGCAAGCTGTTCCAACTTGAGGAACAGCACGCATTGTCGACCACGCAAGAGCCCGACCGGGGACTGTTCAAACCGATGTACCGCTGGACCGAAGGCAAGAACCTCGCCGATTCTCTGCGCGGCACAGACATCGCCGCGGGTGACTTCGTCCGCTGGGCCAAACAGAGCCTGGACCTGCTCGGTCAGGTCGCCGAGGTGACCGAACCGGAGACTGCCGTACGCATCCGTCGTACGATCGAAGCGATCCGCCGCGGAGTCGTCGCCGACTCCTGAGCGGCGGAGCCTCTTCGATCTCAGGTGTTCCTCAGCGCTTGACCTTCTTGACGATGTTCTCGATGTCGGAGCCGAATGCGCTCTCCGTGGTCAGGTACGTCCACGTCGACGACGGCCGCTTGAGCCCGTGTGAGGCCAGGTCGATTCCGGTGTCCGTGAACTCTGCCTCCTCGATCGTCGATGCCGAATCTTCGATGACGTCGGACCAGAATGAGGAGAAGATGCGGATCGACTCCGTATTGAACGCCTCGTTCGGTTTCTCACGTGCGAAGGTGCGCAGATGGATGCCCTCACGCAGATCGTTGAGGAAGGCCAGATGGTCGACCCAGCGTGCGTCGAGATGGAACAGCATCACCTCGCGCAGAGTCGCGTCGACAAGCTCCTGCGGGTGCTCGGCTGACAGATCCTTCGCCACATCGCCGAGCCGGTCCTTGAGCTCGTCGATCGCCTCATCATCGACACGAAGCTCGCGGCGCCTGGTCAGGACGAGCTCACGCTGTTTGGCCATGAGCTCGTTGAACTTCCAGGTATCGCGATGCAATGCCGTGTTCTGACCTTCAGCGATGCGCTGAGCGTGTTCGACGAGGCCCAGCGCACGCTTCGACTCGATCCATCCGGTCTCATCTCCTTCGGAGACGAATCGTTGGATCTCCGGAACACGGGTCAGAAGTTCATCCTCGAGGCTGGTGAAGAACACCGACGTTCCCGGATCGCCCTGGCGTCCGGCACGTCCGCGCAGCTGGTCATCGAGACGTGAGGACAAGTACCGTCCGGCTCCGATGACCAACAGGCCGCCGGCGTCGGCGACCGCATCGCCGGCGAGACGGATATCGGTGCCGCGCCCGGCCATCTGAGTTGACACCGTGACCGCGCCGGGGGCGCCGGCTGCGGCGATGATCTCGGCCTCGAGGGTGTCGTCCTTGGCGTTGAGCACCTTGACCTCGATACCGCGTTCGATCAGCCGTGCCGACAGCGACTCGCTCTCAGCCACCGAGGAGGTGCCGATGAGTACGGGGCGATCCTTAGCATGGTTCTCCGCGACCTCGTCGACGATCGCGCGCTCCTTCGACTCCTGATACGTGTAGAGCCGGTCGGGTTCGTCGATGCGGATGACCGGCAGGTGCGTCTCGACGGGGACGATTTCGAGTCCGTAGAACTCGCGCAGATCATCACCGACAGCCAGGGCGGTTCCCGTCATTCCGCAGACGGTCTCGTAGCCGTGGATGAGCTCTTCGACGGTCATCTGGTCGAGGATCTCACCGCTTTCGGTGGTGCCGACCCCTTCCTTGGCCTCCACTGCGGCCTGCAGTCCGTCCGGCCAGCGCTGGAGTTCGGCCACACGACCACGCGAGGCGGAGATGAGTTTGACCCGTCCGTCGACGACAAGATAATCGACATCTCGTTTGACCAAGGACTTCGCGTACAGGGCGATGTTGACTGCTGCGAGATCGGAGGCGTCTTCGCCGAAGAGCTCGACATCGAGTTCGGCTTCGACGCGGTTGATTCCTTCGTCTGTGAGGGAGACCGCCTGGTGATCCGGGCTGACTTCGTAGTCGGTGTCGGGGTCGAGTGTCTCAACGAGTGCCGCGATCTTGGCGTTGGCGTCTTCGACGCTGGCCGAACCGGCGAGGACGAGCGGGACACGCGCCTCGTCGATGAGCACGGAATCGGCTTCGTCGACGATGACGACATCGCGGTCTGGGACGCGGAACTGGTCATCCTCGGTGACGAAGCGGTCACGCAGCACGTCGAAGCCGACCTCGGTCACGGAGGCGTAGAGAACCTCAGCCTCATAGGCTTCGCGCCGCTCGTCCTCGCTCTGAGCTCCGGAGATCGACGCCGACCGCACGCCCAGGACGTCGAAGAGCGGTTTCATCCAGGTGCGGTCACGGACAGCGAGGTAGTCGTTGACGCTGACCACGTGGACGCGGCGACCCTGCAGAGCGTACCCGGCAGCGGCCAGAGCACCGACGAGGGTCTTTCCCTCACCGGTGGCCATCTGCACGACATTGGCCTGCAGGAGTCCGATCAGGCCCTTGATCTGCGTGTCATAGGCACGTTCGTCGAGTGTCCGTTCGGCTGCCTCGCGGGCCAGCGCGCAGTAGCGTACGAGGTTATCCTGCACAGACCCCGAGGTGAAGATCTCCGCCGCGGCCTCCGTCAGTTCGCCGTCGTCCAATTCCGCGTACTCACGACTCTTGGCGGCCAGGTCGTCGGCGGCCCTATCAAACCATCCCGTGGCTTTGTCGGCCTGTGCGCCGGGTCGGTTGAGCAGTCGTGACAAGAATCCCATTATCGTCCTTCGTCGAGTGATGGTCGCAGTTGATTCTATCGTTCAGGCCATGGGCCAGGAGCCATCGACGACGGCTTCGGTGTTGCCTTTTCTGCGCAGCCAGGACTGCAGGTCAGCGGCCTGTGCGCGTTTCCAGTCGCCTTGGGCGGCCATGATCTCGTCCCGGGTGAGATTTGCAATTTCCTCCGAGCTTTCAGCCAACGCTCGGGAAATGTCCAGGGCGGCGAGAGCATCGGCGGCGGCATCGTGGGCGTCGAGCAGGGTGACCTTCCACCGTTTGGCGGTCTCGGTCAGCGTTCTCTTACCGCGGCGGAACTGCTCGATGCGTTTGTCCAGGACGAAGGTGTCGATGATCGTCGGCAGCAGAGCCGCGAGATCAATCTGCGGCTGATGGCGTTTGACCTCGGCCGCCATGACGCTGAGGTCGTAGACGATGTTGTGGCCGACGACGACGGCATCTTCTGCTTTGAGGCCGGCAAGGAACGTGCATAGTTCGGCAACCACGTCGGCAACTGGAGCACCGTTGGCTTGGGCGAATTCGGTGGTGATGCCGTGAACAGCCCGAGCCGGTTCGGGAATCGCGACTCCAGGATCGGCCAGCCAGGTGCGAGAGCGGTCGACGGACTCGACGAATGCAGCAGTGACGATTCTGGCCGTCGAAGGGTCGACACCGGTCGTTTCCAAATCGAAGCCGACCAGCCGCGACTGCGACCATGAATCAGCAGGCGCGGCGCTGGGAATCGGCGTGGCGGGAGACACGGCGGCAGAGACCGGTGCAGGAGGGGTCGGCGTCGCGGCGGTGGGCATCGGCGACGGCCGTGCGGCCGCACCTGGGCCAGGGTCGCTCTCGGCGCCGCCGAGAGCGGCGATGAGGTTGTCGACCGAGCGGCGGATGTTCTGGCCGCGGGCCGCGGCCTCCACCGCAGCACGATCGACCTCGCCGGGCACGGATTCGAGGTCGAGCCGATGATCGGCATCGGTCAGGCACCGCATGACCTCGACTGTCTTATGCAGGCTCTCCTCTTCCTCGATCAGGGTCTTCGCGCGTTTGGGGCTGAGGCCACCGGTCTTCACTCCGGCCTTCGCAGCCTTGATGATCGATTCGAGGGACCCGAAATTCGACAGCAGCGTCGCCGCGGTCTTCTCTCCGATCCCCGGTGCGCCCGGCAGCCCGTCCGAGGGGTCGCCGCGCATGGCGGCGAGCTCACGGTACCGGGTTCCATCAGGCACCCCATAGGTTTCGGGCAGATCGGTCTGGGTGATGGCCTCCCACTCTCCGCCTTTGCGGGGACGGAGCACGCTGACGTCTGAGGCGGAATCGATGAGTGCGAGCAGGTCGCGGTCGGGAGAGACGATGACTACGGGGGTGCGTGACTGGGCGGCCATGGTGGCGATGACGTCGTCGGCCTCGGTGCCGTCCACCTCGGCGATGGGGATGCCGGCCCCCCGGAGGACCCGGGTCATGATCGGCAGCTGCACGGCCAGTTCGGGAGGGATCTCCGTGCCCGCTTCTGCGTCCTTGACCCGGGCTGCCTTGTATTCGGGCATGATCGCGGTGCGGAAGGCGGGTCGCCAATCAGCATCCATGGTCGCCACGACTCGTGGCGAGTCGAAGCGGCGGATCATCTGCGCGATCGCATCGAGGACGCCGCGCACGGCATTGACCGGTTGGCCTTCGTCGTTGACGATCGAATCTGGGACCGAATAGAAGGCGCGGTAGTACAGGGCGGGCGTGTCGATCAGAACCAAGGGCTTCACACTCGATGACGATACCCGACACCCCTGACGCGAGTGCAACGGCGCTGACGAGGGAGGTGTAGCCTGTCGGCTGTGACTATGTACTTTGGTGGAGATGTTTACAGCAGTGTCGACCCCTTTGCGACGGCCCTGGGCACGAAGGACGGGAAGGTCTCGTTCATCGGCTCCGATGAGGCCGCACTTGCATCGGATCCTGACGCAATCAATCTCGACGGGGACTTCCTCACCCCTGGTTTCGTCCATGCGGGACTGACCCTCGGCGAGGGTGCTCCCGACGGTGACCGACTCGTCGAATTCGGGTTCACTCACGTGCACATCCTCGGCAGCACCGAGGATGTGCAGGACTTCCGTGCGAGCGCACCGAACGAGCTGACGATCGTCGCATATCCTGAGATCGGTTCCGTGGCAGCGACGGATCCGATCACGGACAAGGCGAGCATCTCAGCCGACGATTTCCTTGCGCTCGACGAGATGCCGGAGAACGCCCTGTACATCCGCGTCGAATCTAACCAGCGCCTCGGCGAGGTCCTCGACCGTGTCCGAGACCACACCGCACTGGCTCAGCGCAACGGATACCGTCTGCTGCTGAACTTCAGCGTCGACGAGGGCTTCGTCGCGCCGCTCGGCTGCTCCGGCATTGCGATCACCCTCGACCCTGTGCAGCCGCAGCCTCTGGCACAGCTGTTGTCGGCTGGTGCCCAGTTGTCGTGGACGGATTCACAGGGTTCGCCGTGGGCCACCGTGCGCTCGGCTGTTGTCGGCGAGAACGGAGTCGGAGCTCGTGCGGCGTTCAATGCGGCCACCCGGTTCGCTCATCGGGCTGCCGGTAATCCGGACGGGGGAGTCCTGGCACCGGGAGCCGAGGCAGATTACGTGCGCTGGCAGGTCGAAAGGCTCGTCGTGCAGGTCGCAGATGCCCGTGTTGCCGCATGGAGCACCGATCCTCGCTCGGGCACACCAGGTCTGCCGGAACTCTCACCCGACGTTGCGCTGCCGACCCGCATTGCGGTTGGTGAAGACGCGCAGTACCCGGAAGGTCGATGACGCCTCGAAGTCATCGCAGGAATCAAGACGACACGCCGAAGGCAAAGAGATTCTGTCATCTTTCCTTGCGCCTGACCTGCAGATTTGAACATAATCCCAGGTCAGAGGGATTTTGCAAAGTACGCGAGACCCACTAGATTCGTTGCTGTCATTCCACAGCAGCTGGGATGGAGCCGGCACTCCCGTCATTAGATAACTCGTTTCACAACGTGGTCCGAAGGCGGGGGGTGTCGGCTCATATTCTCCCCGAGGCACGGCGTATTGTGGTGGCCGTGGTTTCTAAGACTCTGGTGGTCATCCCCACCTACAACGAACGTCTCGCTCTGCCTGTGACACTGTCCGGACTGTTCGAGAATCAGCCCGAGGTCGACGTCCTCGTCGTCGACGACGGTTCACCGGACGGCACCGGAGACTGGGTCGATGAGCAGGCACACAATGATCCGCGGCTGCACGTTCTGCACCGCAGCGAGAAATCCGGTCTGGGAATGGCCTACATCGCCGGATTCGAATGGGCGCTGGAGCGCGATTACGACATCATCTGCGAATTCGATGCCGATGGATCGCACCGCCCCCTGGACCTGGCACAGCTCTTGACCGTCGCCCAGGCGGGTCACGCCGACCTCGTCATCGGTTCGCGATGGGTCCGGGGTGGGGCGATCGTCGACTGGCCTCGCTCACGCTTCTTCCTCTCCCGCGGCGCCAACATCTACGTCAACGCGGTCTTGGGCATCGGGGTCAAGGATGCGACAGCAGGATTCCGTGCATACTCCCGACGAGTTCTCGAAAACCTCGATCTCTCAGGAGTGCAGTCGCAGGGATACTGCTTCCAGATCGACATGACCTACCGCACCGTCGAAGCCGGATTCCGAGTGGCTGAGGTCCCCATCGTCTTCGTCGAACGTGAATTGGGCGAGTCGAAGATGAGCGGATCGATCATCTCCGAGGCATTCACCAAGGTCGCCGGCTGGGGGCTGGCACGCCGCAGACGGCAGGCTCGCGGGATGTTCGAGCGTCTTTCTGCTCGCAGGCCGACTGCCTGAAGTCCTCGTTCCCACGAGCGCACGTCGGCAGCGGGGAGCTCGTCGACAGCCGAGGAGCAGACATGAAGGCGGGGGGGGGGGGGGGAGGGCCGCGCCCCCCCCGGTTAATTAGGGGGGGGGGGGGGAAAAAAGTAATCGGGGGGAAGAGCCCGAGGG